>JBHJIV010000019.1:0-61609 GCA_050043105.1 Leptolyngbyaceae cyanobacterium
TGTCCCACTTCGTCCTGACAGGCATGAACCGAGAAAACGCAAGCGACGACCCAAGGCCTTCCCTTTGATGAATAAACCCCGCGCGCACCTGAAACAAAAGCTTACCGCTGCTTCATAACAACCTTAAGTCAGCGCCATTCATCTAAGAGTATGCTACGTCAATACATCTTTGACGGGCAATTGTTCAGTTTGTGAGAAATGTGTGATGACAATGGTTGCCTTAGCAACAACAGGCCACTTTCAACAATGCACAACCTTTAATCACTCAAAATCTCTGGTAGCCCGTGTAAACGATTTAAGCTACGCTAGCCCGCACCTGGTTGAACTTTGGCAAGATATCACAGCTATAGAAAAAACACCAAAATTACGACGTGCTATCCATAGGGCTATACAGCGTTTTGGTAATCCGCCAATCAGCATCCAAATACGGTCAAAATTTAACCGTCTGTATTTAAGGTATCAACGTCTGCTTTCTTAGCTCATATAAAAAAGCAATTCTAATAGTTTTTATCAAAAATGTATTTTGCGTGTTGAGGTTTCTCATTCAATGCTTCATCAGACTTCAGCAGTCAAAGAAGAGGCTGTTACTATTGCTGCGTCATCGAGCATGGCAGACCTCCTCTTAGAGACCGACCGCCTTTATTTTGACGCAGGTGCTCAGCTAAAAACTATACCTGCAGCAGTTGTTGCAGCCATGCCTAATCTTGTTCATATTCCAGCTGGATGCGTTGCCCATCGTATTACGACCCATGGTGTAAGCAGTTGGGATATGTGGATAGAGCAGTTAGAACATCAGTTAAGAGAATTAGGCTGTTTGGCACCCAGACTCTATCTTGACTATCCCATGCCAGAGTTAGAACAGCTTTTGCTCAAGCGCGGTTACTCCTCACAAATTGAAGTTGGGCTGCTAGATGAAGCCCTGACTGCCGACAAACTAAAGACAGATCTAGCCGTAACCCTGCGTCCGATTTTAGACGATGTTGACTGGCAGAAAAAGCTTCAGCTACACTCCGAAAAAGAGAATGGGCCGGATGGACATATTACTTATCCCCATGAGTGGGTTGAATTAGAACGCCAAAAATGCAAAACGGGTGCTATGCAAGTCTTTTTTATCTGTGTCGGAGACGAAATCTGTGGAACAGTAGGAGCTTTAGACGTTGGTCAACTATTGCGCTTAAAAAATCTTCTGGTTCATCCTGCCTGGCGACGACAAGGTATCGCGCAAGCAGCAGTTTATGCTCTGAAAAATAGAGCCATTCGCTTAGAGAAGCAGGCATTTGGTTGTTTTGCACTGTTAGATAGTGCGGGACAACGCGTATATGAACGGGCAGGTTTATCAGTTGTGACACAACAGACCGAATGGTATTGTAACTTAACTCAAAGGGCAAGCTAGATGTTATCTGCTTTAACCAAACAACAACAAACTGAATATCGGCAAAAGGGTTATATAACTATTCAAAATTTTCTAACAACAGCAGAGATTGAGCAGCTATGCGCTGAATGTGATCGCCTGAAGGCGCAGCCTGATTTATTCTTTCAGCATATTCCTGAGGCAGATGTTCGCCGGGACATCAATGGAAATCCTGTTCGCGATCGGCTTGATCCAGTTATCCATCTGTCATCTATTATTCGAGAGCTGGTTCATAATGTCTCGTTAAAAGCTATTTTATATAGCCTTTTTAAGGGCGAGCCAACGTTGTTTAAGGATAAGGTCATCTTCAAACCGCCAGGTACCAAAGGGTATGACTTACATCAAGATTATGCCTATTGGGAACAAACGGGACTGCCTGCCCATGGTGTCTTGTCAGTTCAGGTAGCGATTGACTCGGCTAATGCAGAAAATGGAGCCATAGTTTTATACCCAGGGCTACATCGCTCAGGGCGTTTGCCTGCACCTAAAAATGCCCTGAGCGATGTTTGTATATCAGCAGTCGAAGGAGTAGAGCCCGAAGTAATTGCGACTCAGCCTGGAGATATTCTTATTTTTCATAGCCTAACGCCTCACCTAAGCGGCATTAACCACTCTTCTCAAGCTCGACGTACGCTTTACCTAAGCTACAATGCTAGCCGTTACGGTGATTTTTATCATTCCTATTATGGTAACCGATTAACAACTTCTAGCCTGTCTATGTGAGCTCAGCTTATTTGGTATCAGAGAGAAAGAAATAACTATTGGCTGCCACCTATAGAACGTCTGAGGAGGTACTGCTCTTGTCTTAGCCACTTACTTAAACTTAAAAGATGTGCATCTCATTTTCTAGCCTTGATAAAAAAAGAGTCTATGAGCAGAGAAAGCAAGCACTGATCGAAGAGATTACCGTAGCATTTGACAGTGTTGCCCGTAAGGACGGCGTTACACTCCATGAGGCTATGGTTATCGATGATTACGGTAGTCTAGCAGAGCGTGCTGAAGCTAGAGCACAAGATACAGAAGACCAGTGGCAGAATGTACCAGAAAACGATATTCGGTTTTCTGATGCAGTCTTGAGTTTTCTAGACACAAAGGGTTTCCACTATTATTTGCCGGCCTATATGGTTTGGTATTTACGAAATATCGATAATGAAGCCCCTGCCTACTGGTCAAATACCTTTGACTCGGTTATCTTTCACTTGACCTACCAAATGGATACAGAAGAGTATGCTGCTTCAAAATTTCAGCTATTTACACCTGCTCAACTAAGCGCTACAGGCCGTTTTCTTCAGTTTGATGTAGAGCGAGAAGAAACAATTGAACGACAAGATTTGCAAGCATATTTGTCAAAAGGTGGCTTGTCACAAAAAGAGATTGATGCCCTTTTACTTGAGTATACATTCCACAATAACGAGGAAAGGCAAGCTTTAGAAACTTACTGGCAACAGTTTATCCAGCAGTAGGGCATATTAAGCCATATTCCCACTACCTAAAGTTAGGGATGAAACACAGACAATTATCTCTTATCTGCCCTTATGGCTATGGCTGATTGCAATAGCCTTTCACAGCATCCATCAAAGTAGCCTCACAGAAATTTGTCCCTTTAGTCGTTACGTTATGGAGACGGGCATGGCGCAAATTTGCCCCTTGTAGATTCGCATGGTTGAGATTGACAGAATCTAATTTAGCCCATCTGAGATCCGCATTACTCAAATCTGCACCTGTCAAATCTGCATTCTGAATGCGCACCCCCTTTAGCCGACAGCCGGAGCAACTTTTAGTAACTCTCAATGCAAAAACCCTCAGGGGCGTTTCAGCCTGAAGTATCAGCAGAATAATGGCCGTAGTGAGCAAAACTCGGAATAGCTTCATAAAGGTTCTGTCCAAATTTGAGACAGCGCAATTCTTAGATTAGTCGAGCTTTGAGGATTAGGCTACAGAATGTAACACTTTTCACCAGTCTCTACTGTGTCCCAAGGTTAACTATACTGAAATTTTCTGTATATCTCCTCATTAGCCTGCAACGTTATCTATCAAGGTTATTAGTTGAGAAATAGTGAGATGTCAGACTCAGTTTGAGATGCTAGGCTCAGTTTACGATTAAAGAACACTGCCATGGAAAGCACGAATCTTCTTACCGTACCCGGCGATCGACGGTTAGCCTATGCAGAGTATGGCGACCCCAACGGGCATCCCGTTTTTTACTTTCATGGTGGCGGAACTTCTCGTTTAGAGCCATTGTTGTTAGGCGATGAAGTATTTATCCGATTAGGCTTACGACTGATTGCACCAGATCGTCCAGGAATAGGGCAGTCAGACTTCCAACCGAATCGCGGATTTTCTGATTGGACGAAGGACGTCACATTTCTTGCCGATACCTTGGGGTTAGACAAATTTTCAGTGTTGGGGGTTTCGTCAGGAGGCGGCTATACTGCTGCCTGTGCTGCCAAGATTCCTCATCGATTACATTCAGCCGTGATCGTTTCAGGAGCATGGGAATTTACAACTGCAGATTTGCTGAAATACAAGCGTTGGAGTTTGATTTTAATCAAGCATTTTCCCTGGCTGTATCGAGCTTCAATGAAATTGACGCAGCGATCGCTTAATAGTCCTCCAGACAAACTATTAGAAACCTTCAAAAAAAGACTTCCGGCAGCAGACTATGCAGTATTAAAATCGCCAGGTCGAATGAAGAAAAGCTGTGAAGCTTTGAACGAGGGACTTCGTTCAGGAACACAAGGGACTGCCTGGGATCTTCAGCTTTACTTCAGAAAGTGGGACTTTAATTTAGATGAAATTCGGATGCCGCTGACATTGTTCTATGGTGAAGACGACAGGAATGTTCCGATTGATCTGGTAAAGCAGATTGCTGCGACTCTCCCGACGACTAAGCTGGTAATGTATCCAAATGAAGGACATATCTCGGTGGTTGTGAATCAGATTGAAGCGATCGCCAAAGCACTCCTAAGTGAATGAGAACCTTGCATTTGCGTTGACGCAGTGGAGGCTAACCATCCCGTTACACACTGACCTACAAAGCCTTTGCATTGAGTTCGAGAAGTTGTTAGGGCGGGTGAACCGGGTCGTTATGCGGCGAGTATGACCATGATTGAATTTATACATCCACAAGAGCAGGCGCGTTTACGCCGCCTTGCCCTAGCTGCCCAAGGTTTGTTGCAGGCTCAACCCTATGGACGTGGTTTGGTGGGGGCACGTAAAGCCATTAACCATCTAGGCTATGTACAAATCGACACCATATCGGTGGTAGAACGAGCCCACCATCATGTTTTCTACTCTAGGGTGCCTCAGTTTTAGCCCGCCATGACCCATCAACTGTTGCTCAATGGAGACATTTTTGAGTTTTGGGCACACGCGGCCGCTTTTCTCCCCATCGCCGACTTTCGCTTCTCCTTTCCCTACAAACACGCTATTAAAAGCGGCCAATCCCATTGGTATAGAACCCGCGATATGAAGCTCATGGATGAACTGCTGGCACGCATACGTTCAGATGGCCCGATACGATCTCGAGATATAGAAGAAACTAACACTACAAAACGTGCAGGCTGGTGGGACTGGAAGCCTGCCAAAAAAGCACTCGAACAGTTGTATATGGAGGGCGAACTAATGGTCAGCGCCCGTGAAGGTTTTCAGAAAACATATGATCTGACTGAGCGGGTGCTACCATCTCACGAAAATTCACAAATGCCCAGCACGGAAGAATTTGCGGCGCATATTGTCGATCAACAGCTGCGCTGTCATGGGCTGGTTTCACTCTAAGGGCTGCCCTTCCAGCGTCGAAATACTGAACTACGTAAGGCTGTAAAAGCGTTGGTCAACGATAGGTTGGCGCAGCACACGTTAGAACAAGTACAAGTGGACAGTGGTGAAGTATTTATATTGGAAACGGGTGCGTTCGAACGTCCTCTTCCCCGTTTGAAAAATCGGATGTTGATTCTCTCGCCATTCGACAATTGTGTCATTCAGCGAGAACGACTCAAAGCGCTGTTTCAATACGACTACCGGATAGAATGTTATGTACCTGCAGCAAAACGTCAGTATGGCTACTTTTGCCTGCCGCTACTTTACCGCGATGAATTTATTGGGCGGATGGATTGTAAAGCCCATCGAAAAATCAGCCATTTAGAGATCAAATCACTCAATTTTGAACACCATAATTTTGATGAAAATTTAGTCATTGCTGCACTTGTAGACGCGATCACACAATTCTGTCGTTTTCAACAATGTGACTCAGTGGCTTTGACTAAAGCTCACCCAAAACATCTAACTCGACACATAGCCACAGCACTAGATCGGTTCATCCCCTAAATCAGCAATCGCTAAATTGTTTCATCTCAACATATACCCGTGCCAGGTCATCAGCCTGGTAATGAGCATTGAGACCACTCGGATTAGGCAATACCCACAGGATAGCGTCATGTAACCCATGGGGCTGTCGCCCAATTATTGCCTTGGGCTGATGAAACGCCGTGCGATAGGCGGTGATGCCCAGAATAGCCAAAACCTTGGGCTGATAGTGCTTGATCTTTTGCTCAAGGGTCTGCCGTCCCGCCAATAGCTCTTCTTTTGAGAGTTCATCAGCCCTAGCGGTAGCGCGATCGCCAATGTTCGTCATACCTAGTCCCAACGACAGCAGTTCTCGATCCTCTGATGGATGAAACAGTCGAGGAGTGAAGCCTGCAGCGTAGAGCGTTTTCCAAAGGCGATTGCCCGGACGGGCAAAATGATACCCCACTGCAGCACTGTAAATGCTGGGATTAATGCCACAAAAGAGCACATTTAGATTGGGAGCAATGATATCGGGAACGGTTTTACCATAGGCCGCTTGAATTTCAGCTTTTGTGGGTTTTGAGAAAGAGGGCATAGAAATAATAGTGAGTCTAACTGCCGCTACTGATATCTTACGAGGTAAGAGGAGCACAGATGCCCGTTTTGGCTTTTTGTGGTGTCTGCACCGCTATGCTCACTGCCGTTATAAATACGATGATTAATCCATTGCGTTGGTTAAACAAAATCCTCTCCTTTCTCAGGAGATAATTTGAAAAGTGAGTTACCAGCAATCTGTTCGTTGAGGACAGAAATTTCAGGGTTTTCGCTAAAGCTGAGGTCGCAGCTACCGGCAGACTCAAACTCGGTGAGTTTTAACTGCTGCGGGTAGGCACCTTCAATATTTTTGCTATCGTTGTTAAATCATACTCAGTCGCTATGTAAAAAACACTTCGCAAGCCGTCTAAGATGACGAGAATAACGGGTATTCTCATGTCAATTTAAACAACAAGGTCGTCCGCAACAGAGCCCGACACACTTTCCTTAACGCTATCCTTAGGGTAATCTGCACACAGAATTCCCTGCTCACACTAGTACAATCGTCAATTAGATACGTTAAAAGCGGGTTAAACTATGGGCAATAGCAAAAGAAACAATGCGCCAAGACGCCTTACCCCTCTACCTTCAAATTGCTGACGAACTGCGACGTAACATCGAAGAATCGGTGTTTAATGTCGGAGATCAGCTACCGACAGAACTAGAACTTAGCAAGCGCTTCGGGGTCCATCGCCACACCCTCAGGCGAGCCGTAGAGGTGTTAAGGCAAGAGGGGCTGGTGGATGTAGAACGGGGTCGCGGTACGTTTGTAGTCGCTCCCATCGCTTTGCCCATTGGCAAACGTGTTCGTTTTAATGAAGCGCTCAAGGCGCAATCCCTGATCCCAGCCTGGCAGGTGCTTAGAATCGTAGACATTAAGGCCGATCCTAAACTGTCTAAACACTTACAGGTAGAGCTGGGCGATTCAGTAATCTTGTACGAGCGTCTCAGCCTGGTTGACAATCTCCCTATCGATATCGGCAGCAGCTACTTCCCCGGTCAGCGGTTTCCAGAGTTAGCCACTCACTGTGAAACATACCGCTCTATTTCTCAGATGCTACTTAAAGAGTACCAATGTGACCATCTACGCCGGTCCACACGGATCTCAGCCCGCATGGCTCGCCCCCGCGATGCCCGTCTGCTCAAGATGCCTGCCAATAGCCCCATCTTGTTATCAGAGTCTATCAACGTAGACCAAAGGGGCGCTGTAATTGAATATGGCGTTACCCGGTTTCGAGGCGATCGCATGGAGCTGGTCATGGAGCACGATGTGTAGTAATCCGCAGGCCGTACTGTCTCAAATTAAGTAAGAAAATAAAATCTCAAAGGTTAAGGCTCTAAATTGTTAAAAATCCTTATGGAGAGCATAGATTAACCTATGATTAGCAAACTCTATGCCCCCGACTCTTAATCTTAAATTACGCCAATGTTAACCTGTCCTGGTTTATCTCTTAAGCCAATACCCGTGACAATATCATTGGATAGCGATAGTTCCAGATGTATAGACATCTGGAATTGTTGACTGTTTCAGGCACGTAGATGGTCCTTGGCAGGGCTCAGTCGCTCTCAGTAAGGCAGTTTCGCAGCAATGAACTCAGATACGATATCAGTCCAGCCTGCGGTGCAGGTCAGCAATCTATCAAAGACATTTAATGGGCAACCGGCATTGCAGAATGTCAGCCTGCAGGTAGCGCCAGGTGAAATGGTGGCTCTAGTGGGTGCATCAGGCTCAGGTAAATCGACGCTACTCAGAAATATCAATGGTTTACAACAGGCTGATACGGGCCGTATAGAGGTTTTTGGCAATGTTCTTCAGCTAGAAGGTGAGCTGCACTCTAAAGCCCGTCAGATTCGTAGCCAAGTTGGCTTTATCTTTCAGCAGTTTAATCTTGTTAACCGACTGACCGCGTTAGAAAATGTGCTGGTTGGGAATTTATCCCAGGTGCCCCTATGGCGCTCCTTGCTTCAAAACTTTACCAAGCTTGAGAAGATGCGGGCGCTCTCCGCTCTAGAACGAGTTGGCATTTTAGAACAGGCCCATAAGCGAGCTTCAGCACTGTCCGGTGGACAACAACAGCGTGTGGCTATTGCCCGCTGTTTGATGCAGGGGGCCAAGATCATTTTGGCAGATGAGCCAATTGCTTCTCTAGATCCAGATTCAGCCCGCAAAGTGATGGAGCTGTTAACGGCCTTAAATGAAGAGCAGGGCATTACCGTGTTGACATCTCTGCATCAGGTTCAGGTGGTTCAGCGCTATTTCAAACGGTCTATAGCACTGCGTCAAGGTGAAGTTTGTTTTGACGGTTATACAGTTGATCTAGATGCAGCTCGCCTCAATAGCATCTATGGTTCAGCAACTGAAGAGCTGGTGATGAGTGGTCACAGTGAGGTGTTTGCAAGCTAATAACTGCTCATTGCTTGGGGGTCTCCCACACACTGTTACAAGAATACGGATAGGATCAAAGGAACAGAAACTATGGCTATTATCTCCTTACGTCGATTCGCCTCTTTACTGGCAACCTCCACTATGATGATCAGCACCTTAGCGGCCTGCAGCGGCGCTGGTAATGTTGTTGATACAGCTGCCGCAGACAATGTCGCTAGCTCAGTCACTGAAGGTGACACCTGTGCTGCTGATATTGAAGAGATTGAGTTTGGCAATATCTCCACTGAGTCTGCTGACAACTTAAAGCCCAACTGGGAGCCTCTTTTGGCAGATATGACTGAAGCTGTGGGTCGGCCTGTAATAGGGTTTTATGCCACTGATTAAGCCGGTGTTATTGAAGGTATGGGAGCTGGTAAAGTTCAGATAGCCTGGTACGGTGGTAAGTCCTACATTGAGGCGGCTGAGCGTTCTGAAGCAGAAGCATTTGCTCAGACTGTAGCGATGGATGGCTCCAAAGGATATTTTTCACACCTGATTACGAACAAAGAGAATTCCATTGTTAATGAGATTGATCTAGAAGCTGGTGACGGTGATAAATATATTGTTGAGAATGCGGCTGATCTGACCTTTGCGTTTAACGACCCCAACTCCACATCTGGCTTCTTAGTGCCTACCTATTATGTATTCGCTCAGCAGGGGGCTAATGCTGATAGGATCTTTAGTGAGCTTGTGTTTGCGGGCAGTCACGAAGCAACTGCACTGGCAGTCGCTGAGAACCAGGTAGATGTGGCGACCAACAATAATGAGAACTTAGACCGTCTCAAAGAGACCGCTCCCGATGCTCTTGAAAATATTCAAATCATCTGGACATCTCCTGTAATTCCTAGCGACCCTCTGGCTTATCGTAAAGACCTACCTGAGTGTCTCAAGGACTCTATCAAAGATTTTTTTGTTAACTACGACAATCAAGAAGTGCTAGAAGGTCTACAGTGGTCGGGTCTAGACTCTGCTGGGGATGAAGACTGGAACACCATTCGCGAACTGCAAATTGCTAAAAACATTCTAGAAGTTCAGAATGATGGGAACCTCAGTGATGCTGACAAGCAGACTCAGGTCGATGAGCTAAACAAAAAGCTAGAGGCTCTTAAGTAGCAGTCTTTTGCTTGCTGGATGCTTAAGACACAGGCAGCCCAGCGGCTGCGTGTGTCTGTTGGTTATTTCATACGTCTATATTATGCCTAAGTCAGTTGTTGTCTCTCAGTCTCAAAATGATGGCATCGTTTCATCCGAGGTCATGCACGTACTAGCACAAGAGAAAAAGCTAGTTACCCCAATGCGGATTGTATAGCTGCTGGTTGCGATCGCAGTTCTTATCTATGCCGGTCAAAAGAGTGAGCTGAGCTTTGTAGAGCTGGCTGAAGGCAGTGGCAATATGGCCGAATACATTAGTCGCTACTTCCCCCCCGACTTCACTGACTGGAGATTTTACCTCTCCGATATTCTAGAAACTATCGGTATGGGTGTCTGGGGAACCTTGATGGCAGCAGTCATTGCGGTTCCACTAGCAATCATGGCAGCTGAGAACGTGGCCCCCGTTTGGTTAGTCTTTATTATTCGCCGATTTATGGACGCCATGCGCGCCATTAATGAAGTTGTCTTTGCCTTAATTTTTGTTGTTGCTGTGGGTTTAGGGCCTTTTGCTGGCGTGTTAGCCCTGTTTGTGCATACAGCGGGCACCTTAGGGAAGCTATTTTCAGAAGCGATTGAAGCAATTGACCCTGGCCCGGTAGAAGGGATTCGAGCAACAGGAGCATCTAAGCTACAAGAGATTATCTTTGGTGTTATTCCCCAGGTCATTCCTCTATGGACATCATTTACTCTTTATCGATTTGAAGCCAACGTACGCTCTGCATCGGTTTTGGGTATCGTTGGTGCAGGGGGTATTGGTGTATCGCTTTATCAAAGCTTTCGAGCATTTAAATATGGCAAAGTCTCCGCTATTCTCATCATTTTGATAGTCGCTGTTGCCTTAATTGACACAGTATCGGCCAAAATCCGTCAGCGACTAGTGTAAACAAGGAATACCAACTTTCAAAAGTGTGTCCACACTTCAAAAATCTCTATTCTCAGCTGTGTCAAAGTTCCAAAACTGAGAACTGGCATAATACCTAGAAGTTTGCATGTTGCTAAATCTCTTTGATTCAACAACATGCAAACAGAGCTATTAATCAACACATAGACAATCTTCTCAAAGAAAAAGATTCAGCCAAGAAATCTCTTCCCTTAATCAAAAATCTGAGAGTGCTCAAAAAACCACGATAAGCAGCTATGCCTGGTCTGACTTAGTGTGACGACGCTTGCGAATCGCCGCAATACCCATTCCCACAAAACCTGGTAAAAGCGCTGGTGTAGGAACCTCTTTGGGAGGATTGCCAGGGTCTATTGGATTACCTTGATCTACTGGCCGATCAATGGGAGCGGCAGCTGATTCGCCGTTACCATTGCCATTACCGTTAAGTCCCTCAAGCAACATGATGATGATGCCAGCAATAACAGCAACATCGCCCACACCGGTGGTTACTGTACTCAGTGTTGTCTGCGAAATGGGACGTGTAGAGCTATCTGCAAACGCAGTTTGATCAAAACTATCAGCCTGTTTACTGACAGTCTGCACAGAGGCAGCAACACCATCAACAGAAGAATTAAACGCCTGGGCAGGTTCAACAACAGAAACCAAGGAGGTTACAACAGTCCCTAGCACGATACAGGAAAATCTTTTAAACATAGTCATCAGGCAATACAGAACGACAGAACCATGAAGTGAATAAGTCTCATTAAAAAATGGCAGATGACTTTAAGAATGAATTCTATGGGGAACTACACATCAGCTCTGTTTGATTTCCCAAGCTTAGGAGAAAATTTGTTGGAGACCGATAAAACTGAACCCGATAGTCTTGGCGCTATTTTGTTATTCAAATTCATGTGCGGTTTTCCGCAGGATAACGGATGAAATCTCCGTTAATGGATGAAACTTGATATAAAGCCTAAGAAAACGAAGTTGTCTAAGCATCAAACTTAAAGAGGCCAAGAAGGGCCGTATTGATAGTGCCAAGTAATCAACAATTGACTTACACGACTCACGAGTTTTGATAAAACCACAAGACGACTCATGGAGTATTGACTTGAGAATTTTATTTTCAAAAAACTCTTTTATCTTTTTAGAGAAAGCTTTACTTATTGGACAACTTTGCGATCGCTAACTTAAAGGATGCATCGATCCGTAAAACTCGCCAACCGCTTAGATTGGAAAGACGGATTTATTCCGAAGATTAGCAACACCCGTTTTTTTCTCTTCTTCAAGCTAAGCCACTGAACTATACAAGAAGCTCAAGAAAATTCTGAATTCTGTCTAGAATGCAGCAGCCACTGAGCTATATAAATCTGTACAAGGTTATTCAACCCGCTCCTATAGCAAACGGCTATGTATTCAGCAGTTTGCTGAGCACATAGCCGTTGCCACCTCAAGCTTTCCAGGATTACGTATGGCCTAAACTATGTGCGCCGAGCTATAACTGTGCGCCCCGGACTCATCCACTGACACGGCAGATTGTTTGTTTGGGGGTACGCAAAAAAACGGATGTCTTCAATGTTGAAGGCATCCGTTACTAACCATAGTGTTTTTTACTGTTTAGCTATCCACCAGCGACGTATCGGTCGATAAGCTAGGTTAATTCAGATTGCAGTGCCTGACGTTCTGCCACATACTGCTGCAGCACATGATTATGACCATCGAGCTGACGCTGCATAACGGCAAATTGTCTCAATAGAGTGGCCAACTCAGTCCGTCGTTCGCTCAGCTTAGTTGCAACTCGATTGAGTGTTTGTTGTTCCATCGCCAACATCTGATGCTGATGGGCTAGATCCATGAGCTGTTGTAAAGGTACTTCATAGCCTGCTTCCTGCCAGATAGGATCAGGAGATTCTAAGCTAGCTGCATAGATATGATCTGCCAGTACCACTTGAGCGGTTTGTCTTAGCTGATTTTCAACTTGGTAATACGCTGCGTAAAGCTCCTGCAGGTGCGTATTGTCTAAATCAGGATTGCTAAATTCAACGGCAATGTCATCTTCTAGTCTGTGAAGCTGCTGCAGCTGACTTTGATATGCGGCATTTGTTTGCAACAGATTTGTGATTTGGTCAACTTCATCCGACTGCAGAGCCAGGATAGAGGTGACATTAGAGAATTTTTGCTCTAGCTGTTGCGATCGCACAATCAGTTCAGCCTGTCTGTTAGCCAGGTCGCTGCTGCGATAGGTCAAAACCGTACGGTGAGTTTGCAAATTCTGTGTAGTGTGCTTTGACTGAAACATCTGCATTTCAGACCGTAGCTGACGTACCTGGGATTGAATCTGTGGCACCTGCTGATCAATAAATTCAAGCCCCTTGCAGGTATTATCGTTACAGGTGTTAGTGTCACCAGCACTAAAAGATACATTGGCCTGAGCCTGTGGGGTAATAATCGGGGGTGTAGACACCTGGGCATCAGCATCAGGCTCTGAGCGCTTCACACTCGCCGTAGTATCAGAATCCGGTACAGTATCGTCTGACTGGGTCCATACTCCTGTTTCTGCATATTGCATGACAGCCCCAGCCGAACAAACTACCGTAGCACCAATAGCTAAAGCTGTTTGATACTGCCACGGTGATGAAGGCGGTGTAGGAACGGCTAGATCTTCATCATCTATCCAGTAAGCTTTGTCAGACGCAATTGCCTTTGAATCTAAATCATTCTCGTGATCTTGACGTTGGTAGGACGTCTGATCCCCAAGACAATCAGCAATTAGCCGTTGCCAAGAGCGAGTGGGTTTAGTGGTGTTACAGAAAGAAGTCATACCAACGAAGATAGAAACAACGTGACTTGGCTTAGAAACTTCTACGATTCCGCGTAGAAAGTCTCCGGAGATTTACCCAAAAAACTCCTGCATCCAAGAGCAAGCTCAAACTTCCTTCACATAGGCGTTAATTTCGTCCTGACCGTCAGTGCTAATTATGTAAACAATGGCATCCAAGCCCATGAGTCAGAAGCTCTCGCTATTGCCAATCAAAACCGTATCAGTATCCATCTAAAGCTCTAGCGGGAAAGCGCTACCAGAACCATTAGTATTTCATGAAGTTGGCAAAGCTTTCATAAAGCAGCTGTTTTATTTCCAGATGCCAACAGTGCGTCAGGAAAAATGGAGCAAACTAACTATGAGATACAGTACGCAACAAGTTATTCGTTTATTAAGTGCACATAGGTTTCTGAAAAAGTCTTAACCAAATCGAGACAGAGGCCAGATTGTTACTAGCAGGACCCTGTAGCCCATCATTGCTCTTAAGTATGCTTTTTGCGTCATGCGACTCTCCTCATACTCTCCTCTGCTACAGACCCATGCGTCTGTCATCCACCTTTCTGTTCAAAGTAAATCTAAGCGGTGTATGGATATCGTAGGCGCACTATGTGGCCTAGCTATCACAGCCATCTTATTTTTACCCATCGTCATAGCTATCACACTGGATAATCCAGGGCCTATCTTTTTCTCTCAGCAACGCTGTGGGTTACGAGGGAAGCCCTTCACAATCTGGAAGTTTCGCTCCATGGTATCAAATGCAGAAAAACTAAAACACCTAGTAGAGAACGAAGCTGAAGGCCACATCTTTAAAAATAAAAATGATCCCAGAATTACTCGCGTAGGACAATTTCTCAGAAAAACTAGCTTAGATGAATTTCCCCAGTTTCTAAACGTATTAAAAGGTGAAATGAGTTTAGTTGGGACTCGTCCTCCCACATTTGACGAAGTACAGAACTACACCAATTATCATCTCCAGCGTCTAAACGTTAAACCAGGCATGACAGGCGAATGGCAGGTTTACGGACGTTCTAATGTGGGAGACTTTGATGAAATCGTACACATGGATCTCAACTATCAAAGGAAGTGGACAATACACTATGACCTCTTACTAATCTTGAGAACTGTCACTGTTATTTTTAATAAGCAAGGAGCGTACTAAATATTGAACTAAATCTGCAGGTCTTGATTAGATGGAGGTCTACTATGCCACTACTGTATCTGGCAACCACAACAAGCAACAAATCTATGGCCCCAGTGGGTAGTAGTGATTTACCTGAGGACTGAGTTAGAGTACTAATTGACAAACGGCTCCTACTGTGGACGCTTGTAAAAGTGTAATTAGGCCAGCCGCATTCACGTCTTAAACGAGCGACAGTACTATTGTTTATAGTGTTCCCAAACATTCCTTTATCATGATTATCTTTTTAACAGCCTTCTTATAAGCATGAATTAAGTGAGCGTCTTTACAGACCGTCTGTGATGCTCGTCTACCCTTGACTCTTAGACAGACACACCGTACTAAATGCCAACTAGTTCTCATCTAATAACGCATTAAGCAAACCGCTTGAGAGCTCCGCTAAGAAAGCACATGATGAGCATAAAGCAACATTGAGTACGCGCCCAAGAGCCTTAGGCTACAGGTTGTATATTTTTTAGAATTTATATGTCAGCTAACGTATTAGAAATCTCCCCTCAAGCCATTATCTCACCAATGCCAGAGCAAATTTCCTCTGAGCTAAATGGTGAAGCAGTCATCTTAAACCTTTCATCTGGCGTATACTACGGCCTCAATGAAGTTGGAGCACGTATTTGGCAGCTGATTCAACCCCCCTGCAGTCTTGAAAAAATACAGAGTGCTTTAATCGAAGAATACGACGTTCCGCCAGACGTGTGTAAGCAAGAAGTACTAAAACTTTTGCTAGAGCTAAAAAACGCAAATTTGATTGAGATTAGCGATGAGACAGCTGCGTAAGCTGCTTGAGTTTTCCTGGCAGCAACGTAGAGTCTTACTGTATGCGTGCTTGAGCTTAAACATTATTCGTTTTGCTCTGTGGCTGTTTCCCTTCAAGGCAGTTAGACAACAATTGGCAACCGTTGCAGCAAAGTGGGTTTGTAATCAATCGCATACGTCTGTGTCTGTTGACTTTATTGTTTGGTGTGTAAAGGCATCTGCCTATTACACCCCGCGTGGATCAAAATGTCTTGTTAATGCCTTAACCGCCCAGCTGTTGTTGACCCGATATCAGTACGCTCATCAGCTACATATTGGGATCGCCATGGACGAATCTCAAACACTCAAAGCTCACGCATGGATTGAATATGAAGGCAACGTGATTATAGGTGATTTACAAGAGCTAAGCCGCTACAAATCGCTTTCGCACGAGGGAATTAAGATATGAGCGCTATCGTCGGAATCTATCATCGCGACCAGCGTCCAGTAGAGCCAGATAACCTACAGCGAATGGTCGATATCCTGGCCCATCGTGGACCCGATGGGGCCGATATCTGGTGTGACAACGCCACTGGTTTAGGCCATCGGATGTTGTGGACTACACCTGAATCTCTTTTAGAAAAACTACCGTTAACAAAAGGGAATTTAGCAATTACGGCCGATGCTCGAATTGATAATCGAGACGAGCTTATTTCTGACCTGCAGCTCAATCACTGCTCTCCAGACAAAATTACCGATAGCGAGATTATTCTGGCTGCTTACCAACAGTGGGGGGAAGACTGCCCTCAAAAACTGCTGGGTGACTTTGCCTTTGCCATTTGGGATGGACGGACACATACTTTGTTTTGTGCCAAAGACCCCATGGCAATTAAACCCTTTTACTATTACTCCTCGCCTAAGATATTTGCATTTGCATCAGAAATCAAAGCTCTCCTGTGCCTGGATGAAGTGCCCTGTGACCTCAATGAGGTGCGAGTAGCCGAATATATCGCTGGACGCTTTGAAGATAGAACACTCACGTTTTACAAGGGAATTTATGGTCTCCCAGCTGCGACTAGTCTGATTGTTAGCCCCGATAAACTAAAGCTAACTAATTACTGGTCCCTTGACCCGACAAAAGAAATTCAGTTAGGGTCTGTGCAAGACTATGCAGAAGCATTTTTAGAAATATTTAAGCAGTCTGTAGAGTGTCGTTTGCGCAGCGCTTTCCCCATCGGCTCTACATTGAGCGGAGGATTAGACTCATCTTCTATTGCTTGCACAGCACGTGACCTTTTGAAAACAGCAGAGCGTGAACCACTCCACACATTTTCTGCCATATTCCCCAGCCTGCCTGAGGAGGACCTTAAAAAAATTGATGAGCGTCCTTATGTTGACTCAGTTGCAGCTATGGGCAATATCCATGCCCACTATGTCCGTGCCGATTTAACCAGTCCTCTACCCGATTTAGAAAACCTCTTGTGGCACCAAGAGGAACCTTTCCCACCTCCCAATCTGTACATGCATCTGGCGATTTACAAATCAGCTCAGAAACAAAATGTTCGGATTATCTTAGACGGAACAGATGGTGACACAACTGTATCTCACGGCTTAGGACTCTTACCAGAAGCAGTTCGTACCGGACAATGGAAAACGTTATTTGCTGAAACAGCCGCATTTTCAAATAGATATAAACTACCCTACTGGAAGACGCTGATTAAATATGGGTTAAGTCCTGCAATACCAGAGCTTTCAAAAAAAATAGAGTCCACCTTTAGAGAGCAAAAACCTCCCCATAGTCCTGAAAGATATCCATTTATCAATCCTGATTTCTTTCAAAGAATTTGCTTAGGCGATCGCATCAGTGTTGCTTCGCAAACCAGGGCACCAGCAAAAACTGCCAGAGAGAACCACATTGCAGGAATTGTTTCTCCTTTATTTCAACTAGCATTAGACATTAATGACAAAGCGTCTGCCACCTATGGACTAGAACCTCGTTATCCATTTTTTGATCGACGTTTAATAGAATTTTGTGTTGCCTTACCTCCTGATCAAAAACTACGGGATGGCTGGACTAGAGCTGTGTTGCGCCATGCTATGGAAGGCATTTTACCGCCAAAGATCCAGTGGAGATTGGGCAAAGGGAATTTAAGCTCAAACTATAGAAGAAAGCTTTTAGAATACGAACGTGACACTGTTGAAAAGGCAATTTACAAAAACACGAATGCAATTGAAAGCTATACAAATATAGCTAGGTTGCAGTCAGAATTAGATAACCATATTAATAATCCTATGGAGTCAAACACCATGGCTATTTGTGCTGCAACTACCCTGGGAGTTTGGTTAAATACTGTTTATTCGAATCAAATTTATTCGGCTTAATTACTCACTTTTAAAGGCACAAATAAGCAAATTAAATCTATCTAAAAAAATCTAAAAATAATACTTAATAGGGTTGATTTATTTGATTTATTTGCTAGATTAGTAACTAATTGGAATCAGTAAGTAAGCGTCTATCTAAAACACTAAACTTAAACTTGAAACTTTGGAGAAATAATGATGACTAAGAAGCAATGGCTATCCCCAACTCTACTGACTCATGGTTCCATTGAGGCAATCACTGAGCAGCTACAGGACAAGGATTTTGGTTCTAGCGATGGTTTCACCTTCCAGGGTAATGCTATCAAGGACAATCCTTAGTTAGAGTCATATAAGCGTTGACACGTTTATGTGCTCTAAACCTTGTTGGCTATTAGCCTAATTACTCCCGGCGGGTTTCATTAGAGACCCGCCGGGAGCCTTAACTTAAAAAGTAACTTTTATATTTAATCTAGCTAGACTATTTGGCATGAAATATCACCACCACATCTATGGGTTAAATCTATGTTCTGAGATTGGTTTCCCTGAGCTAAGAGAAGGGCAAAATAATCTATCAGATATAAATTTGCGATTCGGCAAGGTTGAAAGAAATGAAGACGAGCCGATTGAATCGGATAAGGATTTGGGATTTTGGATTACACCGGATATGGTCGCCGTTATCAGTCAGACAATGGGACAGTTCCTGGTTCGTAATGGTAATGAAATTATTATTGATCCCTTTCCCCATACCGATGAACAAGCGATTCGTTCTTTGGTTTTAGATATTCTATTGCCAGCTGTATTACACCAGCGTGGCTTTTTGCTATTGCATGCCAGTGCCGTAGCCTGCGATGGGGCTATTGCCTTTATTGGGCCGTCAGGCGCAGGTAAGTCAACAATGGCGATCGCAATGCACACCTATCGTCAGCAAAGCGTCGCTGGCAAGCAGGGAGGGATTTTTACAGACGACCTGGTGGCCGTTGAGTTTGACGATACAGGTAACCCGCTGGTGCTACCAGGCTTTTTCCAGCTTAAGTTTTTACCAGAAACTGTCCAGGGAATAAATCACCTCAAAGATGCCATCTCCTCTGAGACCGATCCTCTGACTAAAAAGCATATTTGTTCTAAAAGTGCTTATTTTGCTAAGGATAAAATGCAACTGAAGCAAATCTACGTGCTGTCTGAAAGTGAAGATCTCTCCATCGAGCCACTCTCACCACAGGAGTGCTTTTTGACCCTCATCAATAATTCCTATGCAATAGGCTTTTTAAAAGCTGCCAAATCGTCTGCCCATCAATTTCATCAATATATGAAACTAGCTCAAAAAGCGTCTGTCTATCGGCTGAATAGACCTAAATCATTTTCTACATTGCCCGAAGTAGTCAAGCTTGTGGAGCAAAAATCGCAATTGCTGACTAAGGGATAAACCGATCTAAAGCTGTTGCTGTTTAAAAATCTCTCATTGCTAATGTCATCCCAAAGACCAGCAATGCCCAAAATCTTTTCACACTGAGCATTATATGGGACTTAGTTCGGTCATCAGTCAATTGAAAAAAGTTGGGCAGCAGCCTGGCAAAGCCGTGTACTTTATTCCTGCACTACGGCTTGTTTGGCACAGTAGCCCCAGTTGGACCCTAATACGTTTTGGACTGATCACGCTACAGGGATTGCTGCCGCTGATTTCAATTTATTTAGCAAAGTTGCTGGTGGACAGCATTGCTGATGAATGGGGAGCTACCGATGCTCAACAAGCGTTTAGACAGCTGATACCCTTACTGGTTGGGATTGCTGTTGTCACTCTGACCACATTACTATGCAATGCCTTTTCAGAATTAGTCGGGAAGGCTCAAACTCAAAGAGTCTCTGACTACATGCATAGTATTTTACATGCCAAGTCTATTGAGATTGATTTAGCGTATTACGAAAACCCTCAGTATCACGACACTCTACAGCGGGCACAAAAAGAAGCTATTTATCGCCCTAATCAAATCCTACAGCGATTGGCTCAAGTAGGGCAAAACAGCATCTCGCTCGTCGCTATGTTAGGTCTGCTACTGACGTTGCACTGGGGAATTTTAGGCGTGCTGATTGCAGCAGCTATCCCATCTGTATTAGTGCGGATGCGCTATGCTAAGGCCCTTTACACGTGGCAGCGCACATGGACGTCTGTAGAGCGGCAGTCCATGTATTTTTCTCTATTATTAACTGGAGAACAGTTTGCAAAAGAAATCCGGCTGTTTAATCTCGGTGAGCTTTTTAGCCAGCGGTTTAATCGTCTACGAACCGATATTTACCAGGCTATGATGCGGTTAATGACCAGACGTGCTCTGGCCTTTTTTGTAGCGACTTTACTTTCAGGCATATTAGTCGGAGCTATCTATGGGTTTATTCTCTATCAAACATTTCAAGGTGCTCTCAAGCTCGGAGATTTAGTACTTTATCATCAAGCGTTGCAACAGGGGCAAACTGCACTCAAAGCACTAATGACAGGAGTTTCTGGACTACATGAAGACAACCTTTTTATCGCTAACCTCTATGAGTTTTTAGATTTAGAACCTAAACTTGTCACATTAAATGATGCCAAGATAGTGCCGCGCCCCATGACCCAAGGGATTGTGCTAGAGCATGTGGATTTTCAATATCCTGGCACCACTCGTCAGGCTCTAAAGGATATCTCTCTTAGCGTGCGTCCAGGTGAAACAATTGCATTAGTAGGTGAAAACGGCTCTGGCAAGACAACCTTGATTAAGTTACTCTGTCGTCTTTATGATCCCAGCCAAGGAAGTATCACCATTGACGGCACCGATCTACGAGAGCTGGATGTTACCGATTTAAGACAGCAGATTAGCGTCATTTTTCAGGACTATGCTAAGTATCATCTCTCGGCTCAAGAAAATATTTGGCTAGGTAACATCGACTTATCCCACCCGGACGATGCTGTTGTAGCAGCAGCAAAGCGTTCTGGAGCCCATGATGTGATTAGCCGACTGCCAGAGGGTTACGACACCATGTTAGGCAAACTCTTTAAGGGGGGTGAGGAGCTAAGCATAGGTCAATGGCAAAAAGTCGCGCTAGCACGAGCCTTTCTGCGGGATTCTCAGCTGATTGTGTTGGATGAACCCACCAGTGCGATGGATCCAAAAGCTGAATATGAGGTCTTTAAGACATTTCGTGAACTCATCCAAGACCAGGCGGCGATCTTAATTACCCACCGTCTGTCAACGGTGCGTATGGCCGATCGCATTTATGTAATGGAGCACGGTCGTATTGTTGAAAGCGGTACCCATAATGAACTGATGGGGTTACATGGGCTATACGCTCACTTGTTTAATACCCAGGCTCAAAATTATGTGTTGAACTAGCGTGCGCTCCTGTTGATATCAACAGGAGCGCGCCTTATTTATGGGCACCCCTTAAGCAGCCATTTCATAAAGGAGCGAATGTAGGTAGCTTTATCGCACCAGCGCTCTCTTACCTGAATTTGGTATCGAGTAGTGGCCATCAAGCTCTGGAAGGACTGACCAGACTGGAAGATATGCCGATCAACTTGGGTGGCCAGCGCTGGCAGAGGTAAATCTTGATTGAGCTGCTCAATCACAGTCGATGGTAGGGGGACACTGAGCCAGTGGTGGGCAAGGTATACCCCCAGGTAAAGCATGCGTCGACTCCCCCACTGAGTGGCCTGTTGCATAACCTGTGACCAGTTCAGCTCAGGATAGTTATGTAATAGCGTTGCGATGTCTCCCAGCCAGGCTAAGCGCTGCCAGACGTGGCGTGAACCATGCATACATAGAATAATTAGGTAGTCTTCTACTGTCATGTTAGAGACAGTTTTACCTGCGATCGCAATCGGCTGACGTCGATCCCAAACGTCTCTTGGGTTGACCGACGAAAATGTAGGCGGCCAAAATCTCCAGTGCATTTCTATAAACACACTCTTGCCATCATGGCGGAAGTCGTAGCTATGCTCATCTGGAGACTTCATATAGGCCGCCAACTCAGCCTTACTCTTCTTACCAAAGTAGGGGCGATATCCTTCCTCTATCAGCAGTGACTCAACCGCATACATATCCTGCGGTCGAATAATGATATCGAGATCGCCAAACTGCCGGAGATTTAAGTTTTTATAGAGAGTCTGCGCTAACACTGGCCCCTTATAGGGCAGCGTATCAACCCCCTTGGACTCCATCAACGTCAAAAGCCTGACCAACTCAGAGGTGACAAATAAGTTGCGTCTGGCAATAACTTGGCAATGGGTCTGCAAATCGACTCGCAGTGCCTTGGGCATAAGAGTCGGACAAATAGACATTAGCCGACTATGCAATAACGTTTCGAGCCTATGCTGTTTGGCCAGATCAATCAGGGCAGTCCAGTCTACAGACTGCTCACCTAGAGTCTTTATTTGGTCAACTGTTTGATGATCTGTATTTGGAGAGATACAACACAGCAACAGCTGAATAGTTGGGTGCGTACTAAACGTCCAACGTGCGTCCATATCTTTGAATAGCGCTTTTTTAGATAGTGTTTTCATATACTGAATGAGTAGGCAGCTGGATACTCACACTCATCTGTAATCGATGAAATAAGCTGAGGTAGTGTTAGGAATCTAATAACTATATTTTTATAGAGTAGTCTTTGAATTCGCTAGATTCAAAATACTAGATTCAAAATACTAATGAGTTCTTCTAGCTCTCTAAGCGCCATTGCCCATTAAAGTTGGTGATTATAATCGCCACTGCTCTAGCTACTGAGCCGTATAAAAACGGTTATAGCCAACTGATTGAAATTGCACAACCGCCAGGTGGCTTAAAGAGTACTCAAAATATATAGGTACTCCACATACCACCTTCAGTACCTCAACGTCAAACCCGGAACAGCCAAGAAACAGTAGATCTACAAACATCACTATCTCAAAAATTTTCGCAAAATTATACGGATAGACCTTGAATATTCAAGAAAATGGTCAGTGGGCTATGACCATTTTCTAGTTCTTAAGACAGTTTGTCAGCAGACAGGGGGAGAGACTAGCGGCTCAAGTGTGTTCCTAAGATATTCAATTTATTCATTTTTGCCATGACAAGTCTTCCTAGACCCCGCTCTTCTAAGGTTAGCCAAACTAATGCTGGTCATAGTCCACAGGCACCAGCGGCTAAGAGCATTTGCTTAATTGTTGGATTTACCTGTTTACTAGGATTCTTGGTAGACATGCTAGTGTTGGCTACTCCCCCTGATGTATTCGCTCTAGAGTGGCGTATTAACATCATGCAGCAGGTAGGCGATCGTAGTATTGTCCTACTGTTAGGTGTGGGAATGTTAATGTTTAGCACCTTTGAAAAACGTGCTCTAAAACGCTCACTAGGCTATGTATGTCTGGCTGTAGGTGTAGCATTTATTTTGTCCTGTGGCGTAGTTATTCGAGACAACTTGGTCCTGCAAAAACAAGCTCTGCAAAACATTAGCAACCAGGAACAGCAGATTCAGTCACAAATTGAGCAAGTGCAACAAGGCGGCAGTCTGCCTGAGCAAGTCACGCTTGAGCAGCTACAGCAAGCGTCACAGCAATTAACACAACAGGCAACAACACTCAAACAAAATGCTCGACAAGGCATTACCAAAAGTAGCGTAGCGAGTTTAGGCAATCTCATTGCAGTAGGGTTAGGTCTGATGGGACTGGGACGTTTGGGTATTAAGCGATAACCGCTGTTAAAACAGACTTATCTGAATTCGGTCTGTCCGTATTTGTTACCCTACATCCTGGGTTAGCGAATATGGACTTTATATTTTGAGATCAGCGCTTAGGGATAAGGATTTTATAAGATCCAAAATTTAATGTTGGAGAGACGTTGCATGCAACGTCTGTACGTCCAATAGTGGAGCCTAATTAATTTTGTTTCCTTAGGTGTCCAAAAAGCCAGAAGAATCCCCACTTTTAGACTTTAATGAGTTCAACATTAAAGCTGAGGCTTAATGGGGTTATCAAAACTAACTTACTGATCGGTTTACTAGCCTTAGCCAGAAAGCCATTGATTAACCTTCCACTAAAAAAGAGACAGGCTTTAACTCCTTTAAAGCCTGTCTCTTCTAACGCCTATTGGTTGCGGCTTTTAGAGTTCAGGGTTGGTTGACCAACCCTGACCAAAGTCTAAACAATCACGGTTATGCCTCTTCAGCAGTAGCTTCGCCCTTACGCTTCTTGCTAAAGGCAGCTACCCCCATGCCAATGAAACCAGGTAGGAGAGCTGGAGTGGGGATCTCTGCTGTACCTGTGCTTAAAACAATATCGTCAACGGCAAACGAATATCCGTTTTGTGGGCCTCCAAACCCAGTGAATTGGACAGATGATAAGCCTGTAAAACCTGCGAATGAAAACTGCTCAAAATCAAGTGCGTTATTTTCTTCCGCAAATAAATCAAGATTTAGAGTGGTTGAAATATCCCCTCCCGCAGCAAGTGTTCCAATTACTTGAATACTTCTCGCACTAAAGTCAAAAAATCCAGAGTTGGTATTACGCCCTTCTCCTGCCAAGAGACTAATAAGGTTAAATTCACCTCCATCATTTTTTGTGATGCTAAAGCTAGTATTAGGATCTCCAAAATCTCCGTTAGCCACTAATGTGTTAGAACCGGTGTTTGGAATATTAGATTGATTGTTCCTTGCAATACCGTATTCGTTAGTGATAGCAGTGAATGTGAATCCTTTTGAGGTAAAAGGCGATGATTGCAGATTAAATCCTAAAGGTGTTTCAAACTCTTCAAAATCAATTGTTGTCTCTAGTGTTGCCGCTTTTGCATCAGCTCCAAAACTAAAAGCTGCTACAGCTGCAGTAGCCAACCCAACCTTAATGAATCCTTTCATCTGAGTCTCCACAAATTTGTTAGCAATTATCCATGAGAGACAGATGCACGCTTTAAATTCTGGGGGGTTAATTCCTTGACTAAGTGGTGATTATCTTAAGAGTCTCTATTGTCAAGGTAGGTAGCTTCCCTAAACCGATTAAAACAGTCCTATTGTCAGTAAACGTTCTTTAATACCCCACATTAAAACAATAGCTGTTCAGTTTTATTTCAGTCAAACTTGATACTTTTGTTTAGCCTAACTTTATTCGTACAAATCTAGATTTGCGTATGGCTCTGTCATAAAAAATATATTGATCCTGGCTTAAATCGTTCAAATCTCGTAGAACTTAAATAATCATCTACGTGTAAATATGGCTAATTTCCTTTGAGGCTATTTATTGTTACTTCAAGACAGATTTATAGACTGAACGCACTGCACCAAAGGCATTCTAGACCGCTTGGGTTTCTTATGTTTGGGATCTACCCCAAGGTGTTAGGATCACCGGTTTGTTACTCATGTTGTTATTTTAGGACTATCTTGTTCTTACATCATGACAAAGAAATCCCCAGGCGCTAAAGCCTAGGGATTTTGAAATCTATCAATTTTGCAGTTTATAAATTGAAGATAGTCCGCTAGCAGAGTAACTTCAACTATGAGAATCGGAGTTACGCCTCTTCTGTAGAAGCGATACCTTTACGCTTTTTGTTAAAGGCTGCTATGCCCATGCCGATAAAGCCAGGTAAAAGTGCGGGTGTGGGAATCGGCGCGGCATCATTTGCAAATGTGATTTGTGTCACTAGCCCCAGGGTATCTTCATCGCCTGTGGTTGAGTTAACATCATCATCATCAGAGCTAAAAACACGAGAGATGCTATCCCCCTCAATAAAGCTAGCATCAGCAAAGAAATTGATATTAGATGAACTGAATGTACGAACATCTAACAGCAAGTTACCCAAGCTAGGATTATAGAAGAAAGGATTTGCCAGGCTGATTACAATGTCAAAATCCTTGGGGCCATCGGCAGGTCCTGTATTAGAGCTTGATAGCGCTAAGCTACCTCGATCAACAACAACCGTATCATCAGCACCGGTATTATCTGAAAAAGTGGTGCTCAAACCGTCAGCACTGTTGCCTGTTGTTGAAAGATTGATCTGAATATCGGGAATAGTAAAATCAAACGGAGCGGCAAAGGTACTGTCAGGTCGAAACAAAATCTGAGTAATCTCTGTACTTCCAGACAAAGCAGAAAACTCGGACGCGTTATAGACCTGCTGATATCGCTGCGATCGCACAAACAAAGGAAACCGATTGTCGGAATCTCCTTCTACATTAACTAAACTGTCGGGTGTAGTAATGCTCAGTGCATAGGCGGCTTCTAGTTCAACCGTAGATAAACCTAATGCCGCACCAGACACCACTATGCCAAACTTGAGTAATGTTCCTTTCATCTGAATCTCCAAAGTAAAACTGCTAACGATTGAGAGACAGACACACACCTTAAATTCAATGCTCTGCAACCAATGCGTTGTTTAGTCAGTTTGTTAGACTGCGTTTCTGGATCAGTAGGGATTGAGATAGCAGCTTTGCATATACATTAAGGTCTTTGCTTTTATCGTAGTTAATGCACCAATTCGTAATGTCCAAATTCCACAAAGACTGCTTTTGAGAGACTCTTGGGGAACACTTACAATTGTTCTCAATCAAATTTGTCAGCTATCTATCACGTGTTGTTATATCGTTGAAGCTAAGTGTTACAGTTAGACTAGAAATTCAAAACCCAGTTAAGCTGCTCAATCTTTAGTGAATAAAAGCTTCAGGCATGAGCCATGTATGAGACCATACTTTTAGCTGAAAGGTAGATACTGCCAACGGCCATAAATTCACTAATCAATTTTGGCACTGAATTAGGTGAAATGACAAACCTAATATTCGGACGTCACCTCTCTAAATTCTCTAGCCCAGGTTATGTTTGATGTCTGAAAAACAGACATTTTGTTCAGACAGCCGCACCTCATGGATATCAGGTATTAGCTACTTGTCTTTTTAGGTTGAGGCTGCACCAGTGCCTCAACAACATAGTAGTAGCCAGTAAACAAAACACCTGAGAAGATTTGCCCCCCCCAAAAGCCGTGCCAGAAGTCAAACCACCAGGGGCCCCAATATACATGGGCAATGGTTACAAGCATTAGCCGTGGCACATTTGTAATCAGGGCAATAATGGCTGCCGTGGAAATAAGACAGATCATTTGGAGGCGCTTTTGTTTATAAAGTAGGCCCATAAAAAAGCCTGCCGCTGCAATGGTAATGGCCATATCTAGCCCATTGCAACCCCAACCAACTTCCACAGCTCCCTCAGGGAAGGTGATAAAGACACCCTGCTGAGTTGCGGGAAAGCCAATGGACTGCATTGCCCAGGTTCCAGCCCATGCCATGACTCGCTCTAGCCCCTGATTAGGGAAAAAGAAATCCCATAATCCTCGAGAAATGAGACCAATGCGTGGATAGACTGTTAAACCTACAAAAAATGTAGGCAGCATAAATTTGGTAAATACCTTGAGCCCCCAGGTGCTACAAGCCATACCAACAATAATGACTAGCCACAATAGAGCCTGGGGCCAAATGGCAAAGCGACAAAATGGGAACAGGACTGTACCGACAACAATCAATAAATAGCCCAAGACCCGGTCTTCTTCAGAGGCTTCTAATGTATTAAACACATGCCGGCGTTGCCAAAGCTCTAACCCCGCCATAAACAATATGCTTAACACCAGAAACCAACCAATCTTTCCTCGCAAAGCCCTAGGAATCAGATAGCCAAGCCACACGGGCAAGTATACAAACCCAACGACTGAACCCATGAGAATCAATCTGCCGTGGGTTGTTTTTAAGGCTTGTTGCAAATGGGTAAACACCACTGCGCCAAACTGCTTAATACTAGAGGAGCGTTGGGTTGACATGATCTAGTAGAGGATAGTCTAAGACTAAACGTGGCTATTATGCGCGGCACAATCAGCTGAATGTATTTAGCTGATTGCTACATTTGGCGGAAACTACTTACTTTTAACGACATCCTCAAAGTGAAGCCGGAAGTAAATCAACTAAGTTCACGAAAAATTTACAAACACTACGCAATTTTAGGAACAGTTTAGGTGTATCAAGCGTAGCTTTATCCTTGAAAGCGACTTTGCTGTTCTTTTAGTCGCTGTTCATGCCAACGCAGACAAATCAAGATGATAGTTGTTAGGGTAAATCCAGGTTCTTCCATCAGTGTAAAGATAAACCCATTGATCAACACGTTCAGGACAAAGAACCGCGACAGATCGTCTTTGCAAAGATGCTTCCAGGCGATTGTCCAGAGAAAGATATAGCTGGCCAGCCCCAGAAAGCCTAGATCTCCCCAAATCCCCGCCCAGCCCCAAAATGGAGAGAAGAAACTAGAGTTAAGATAGTGGCCGTCCCAGGTGCTCCACACCAGCTCACTGACAGGATGGATGGTCGCACCCAATGGCCCTACTAAAGACCAGTAGTCTCTAATCATCCAGCCACCAATGCGGCCAATGGTATGCCCAGGCCCAAGACCAAACAGCCAGTTGAGAGCAGAGGTGTAGTGGTTAGGAATAATGCGCAGAGGGCCAGTTTTTAGCAGTGTGGCATCGCCTTCTGGCCCATAAATATGGGGCCGAATCCAGGTTTGATAGGCACGGAAAGCGTCTACGTTGTAAATGCACCAGTAGAAGACATAACCAATCAAAACAGCCGCAATAATGTATTGCAGAGCCACCTTGATATCTGTCAGCTTACTGAGAATCAGCAGTGCCCAGGCGATTATACCGACAAAGATGACCTGTTTGGCGTCGGCAACCAGAATTTGGGTCATGACGGCCAACAAAACCGACGTGCGAACCCAAGTGGGCATGGCTCTCTCGGTAAAGTAGAAGTAGAGGCCATAGAGTAGGGATACGCTGGAACCAACAACGTGACCACCCGAGGATAAATAAAATACGCCTTGCACATTATCTTCGATGGTTAAACGAGTGTGGGGCAATATCCCCGTTGATAAGCCAATTTTTTGCAGTAGGGCCAGACCGAAATGGGTCGCGCCAAACCCTAAAATCCACTTCTTAAAACGGCGTAGAATCTCTGGGGTAAATGGAATTGAGAGCAGTGCTGCTAAAAAGATGAATGGCTCAGAGATAATCATCAACCCCAAAAACACGTTGACTAATCCTGCGCCATTTAACAATGCGCTGCCGATTGCGATCGCAAACAGGATTGCCAACCCCAACAAAATGGAGTTCACAATCGCAATCTGTTTGCGATCGCGCACGCGGCTGGTGCACATGACAATCAAACAGGCCAGCGGCAGCAAAATAAAGTGCAGAAAGTTAACGGGTGCAGGAGCCCCTACTGCCTGAACAATTCTGGGAAAAAATGCGATCGCAAAAGAAGCTATCAGCAAGCCAGTGCTAGTAATAAAGCCTGGCGGTAACTCTTGGGGTTTACGTAGATACTGAGTCGTCTGCATCATGACAAAGTCGCGGCGGTCGATGGCTGAGAGATGTGGGCAGTCGGCAACAGTCCAGCATAGATATCCATCAGCTGGGCATAGTTAGTGGCTGCCGTATACTTAGCTTCAAACTCAGCTCGGGCATTGTGTCGCATAAGCGTCTGTTGTTCAGGATGGGCCAGCATCCAATCCACCTGACGGGCCAAATCGGCCGCGTCGCCTGGTGTAAAATGGCGTCCCGTGTAGCCAGCCTGAACAATTTCTGCGATCGCACCAATATTGGCAGCAACCACAGGCGTCCCCGTTGCAAAGGCTTCTACAGCAACACGACCAAACGTTTCGTACCATTTGGATGGAAAGATCAAAAATTGGGCATCGCCCATCAGCTGATGAACTTCCTCCATGGGTCTACGCCCAAGCCACTCGATGTAGGGCTGTCGTTCCGCCGCATCAGTCACCAAATTTGAGAGGGGGCCATCACCAACAATCTTTAAGGGCATTGGCTCTTTAAGCTGTTGCCATGCCGCCAACAGCGTATCTAAGCCCTTTTCTACCGAAAGCCGCCCCACGTAGAGCGCATACCCCCCAGCACCTGCCCCCACCTGAGGTTCTGGGTCAACAAAGTTGGGTTTGACCACAATTCTCTCAGCTGGCAGTCCGCCCTCAATCATTTTGTCGCGAGCAAACTGGGTCAACGTAATATAGCGATCCACCAGCCGAGGCCAGGTCTTAATCAGACGATGCAGCGTAATCATAGACGTCACCGCCGCACTGGCCTTACGGTCTTCTCGATAGCAGCTATGGACAACACCAGGATAGGGAATTGGTTTACCTAAACAGTCTTCGCACACCTTGCCATCCCTAAAAAATAAGGCATTAGGGCAAATTAGCCGATAGTTTCGCAGGGTTTGCACAACTGGAACATTCTCAGCCTTGGCCGCATAGTAGATCGAGGGGGAGAGTAGCGGAAAGAAATTCTGAACATGGACAACATCATAGGGCTGTGCCTGCAGCTTGGCCCGGACAGTTTGATACGCCTCTTGAGACCACAGCGTACGTACTGCCAGCTGGGCTGAACTCATTTGCCCGATTTGGTCATTGTTGACCTGATAGATGTCAACCTCATGACCATAGTTCTGCAGAAGAGTCCGTTCCGCTTCTGTCGAAACGTCCTCTCCACCCCGAATTTGATAGGCGTTATGGATACTTAAAATTCTCATAAGGCCGGCTGTGCTTGGGAAAGGACACGTTGATAGAGATCGGCAATTATTTGGGTTTTTACTGACCAGTCATAGACATGTTTAACCCGAGCCTGCCCCGCTTCCCCCATCTGAGAGCACAGCTCGAGATTCTCCGCCAGCTGTCTCATGGCCACAGCTAAATTCTCAACAGCCTGTTCAGGATCTGGGGCAGCCACCTTAAAACCGCTATCTTCAGTTACTTGAGTTGCCGGCCCACCCAGGTCTAAACAGAGTACTGGTCTAGCGGCAGCCATGGCCTCTAAGCAGACCCACCCCCCCGAATCATGTAGACTCGGATGCACCAACCCATGGCAGGCGGCTAATTTATTCAGGGTCTCTTCTCGAGGTAGTTTGCCTAAGAAGCGAACCTGAGCACTAACGCCCAGGGTCTCAGCTAATTCTTCTAATAGCTTACGGTCCGGGCCATCGCCAATAATCCAGTACTCTGCCTCAGGTATATCTAGACGAGCAAAGGCTTTGAGTCCTAAATAAAACCCTTTCCAATGCAGGAGACGCCCAATGGAAATCAGACGAAAAGGAGCGGGTGGGGGCGGCGGCAGACAGCCCAGCAGTTCCTGCTCTGATTGGGGCAAACCGGCCACCCCTTCAATTTGAATATTGGGGCATCCAAGCACAGACAGCCGCTGGGCAGTTTCCTTAGTGGCTGCCAGGGCAACCGCACTGCGGGTGGCGGTCAGTTTTACAAACGGATCTTTCTCCGCTATCCAACGAATGCTGTCGCGTAAAAACTCATAGCGTTTGCCCCGGAAGGTAAAGTCATGCCAGAAGGATTTAGGGGCAGACTCTCCACCACCGACGGGTCCCCAAACAAACGGAATCGGCAGCAGTGAAACAAAACTCGGTCCCCAGTGTTTCACATAAGTGACATGGTGAACAATGTCGAAGGTAATCTGCTGATGAAGAGTTTTAGCTAGAAAATAAATACCTATTTGCCACAGATAGTAGTGAAACTGCACACCGCGCAGTCCTTCTTTCCACCATCTCAATATGTAGGGAATATCGTAATAGACAAAATTTAAGTGGGGAATCGGTCGCTGCTCCATCTCTTCCATAATTTCAGGAGCATTATCTTGCCGGGTAATCACCCAAACATCGTGGGTTTTGGCCAACTCTTTGGCAATATTCCACCCAATACCTGGATCAGAGCCTTTACCAGGGCCACATGCATAGGCCGAGAGTAGAACTTTAAGTCTCATTCTAACTTTTCTCCTGTAAAACGCTTTCGTAAACACAAGCGACCTGTTCAGCTGTGTTTGCCCACGTATATGACTGGGTTCTCTCTAGACCACGGCTAACTAACTTTTCTTGTAAACTCTGATCGTTCCGGAGAGAAGAAATCGCGGCAACCAGCTCATCTTCATCTCTAGGATCAACCATCAAAGCGGCGTTGCCAGCCACCTCTGGTAGCGATGAGCTATTGGCCGTAATGACAGGTGTGCCACAGGCCATGGCTTCTAAAATAGTGATACCAAAGCCCTCGTACAGTGAAGGAGCCACTAACACATTAGCCGCGTTGTACAGTTTGACCAACGTCTCGGTATCAGGCTTTTTAACATGGGTAATGTAGCCCTGCAAATGGTTGCGCTCAATCAGAGATTTTTGCTCGACCGTAAAGTCAGCCCCCGCTTTAATCAGATGAATCAGCGGCAGCGACGAGGTAATCTCTTGCTGTGATACCAGCTGAGCTAGCGCATTTAAGATAGTGGTGATATTTTTACGCGGCTGACTGGAGCCAACATTCAGCAGGTAAAACCGATCATTTGGAATGTCGTACTGCTGAAATACGGTCTCTGAGAGCTTTGGTGCCAGGGGTTTGAATGCAGCACCCACAGCGTTGTGCACAACTGTTAGATCGTCGGCTGAAATATCCAGTAGCTTGGTGACGTCTTTGGCGGTATGGGCTGACACGGTCACCACATGATCGGCCGCCTGTAGCCCCTTAACGGAATAGCGCCAACGCGCCGAGCTAAGCATCGGCAGCGCGGCCTGGTGGCTGGCGTTCTCAGGTTGGAGAAAATTAATCAGGTCGTGACAGGTGGCTACTACCGGTACAGATGCCAGCCAGCGAGCCAGGTGACCATCGCTGTGGTCGATGATATGAAAGATATCGGCCTGATGCTGTTTGATGGTTTTGGGATAGTGCCAATATTGCTCAAAGTATTTACCCAGCTTTTGAGTAATACCACCACCTGCGGCGCTGGTCTGGGGCCGCAGTTCAACAATATCCCAGTCGGGGCACACGGTCTTAAGACCGCTGACCAGACCATCTGCATACACGTCCATACTAATGGAGGTGTTCGGGGCTCGGCGAACAATTGCAACACGCATGGATTGTAGAAATATGAGAACGACGGCTAAGCAAGATGTTAGCCACGACGGCTAAGCGGGATGATTAGCTGTTTTTGGGGCAATGGTTTTGGTGGAGGATGGATTGGGGGTGCGATCGCACTTAATCGAGTCCACTAGCCGCAAAAATGCCCCTAGCTCAAAGTTCAAATCTTGGCCTGCAAACACGTCTCGCGACCGCCGACTGTAAGCCTGGCGCAGCTCTGTGTTAGTGAGGGTCAAAATCGTCTCTTTAAGCGCAGCGAGATTACCACAGGGATACACCAGACCGTTATGACGATGCTGTACCGTATCGCTGTAGCCCCAGTTACCGCAGCGGTCGCTCAAAATGGGAGGTGTCCCGGCAGCCATCGCCTCTGAAATCACCAACGGGTGAGGGTCGCTTAAGGATGTTGCCACAAACACATCCATCGCCGCATAGTAAAGTGGCAGCTTGCTCTGATTGACAAAGCCCACATTCACCACTTCACCATTTAAGCTGGCCAGTCGGCGATTAATCTCTGGTGTCAGCACACCGCCGCCAATCATAATGCCTCGCACCCGGCTATCTACCTGATGAGCCTGGGCAACCGCGTCAATAAATTCAAACGGATTTTTGCGATCAATATACTTGCCCGTAAAGCCGTAGAGAATTGTATCCTCATCCCAGCACAGCTCTTGCCGCAGCTGCTGGATTTCATTTTGATTGCTAGCAATCGTCGTTTCGTAGCGATCGCGATCTACCGGGTAGCAACCCCGCACAATCTTGTCCTTAGTCACCCCATAGTGACGCAGGTAGATTTCATTATGGTCACCGCTGGCAATCCAATGATCGGCTAACCCATACATCCAAGGATACAGCGTTGCTTTTGCCAAACGCTGTATCGGACTCTGACCAGAATCGGTGATGATGGTAGCGTCATTCTGCATGATGACGGGAATACCCCGCAGTTTGCAAAGCACTATCGTCAACCGATACGACAGCGTATAAAAGCTAGACAAAAAGACCGCGTCAAAGTTCTCAGGCGTCAGTTCTTTGATTAATGCTGGATTCAGCAATCCTTTAGTGGTTTGCGTGGCTGTTTTACCAGTCCAGGTTTTAAGAAACCGGTGGTCATAACCACTCAGCAAATCCACATCCCAGGGTTCGGTGCTGCCCAGTTGGCGATCGCCACCGCTTTGATTCTCATTACAGAGATAAAACGCGGTTACCTCAATGCCGGGTTGTTCGTTGAGCTTACGCCAGAGAGGAGAATGGTGCTGAGTCGGGTGGGTAAAAACAACGCCCAAACGAAATGGGTTAGACATACTAATAGTTCAAACGCAACGACATATCTAAAAGTTGGATCAGCACTAAGCTCAACTGTTCTAGCTTAAGAATTGGCGGAGTCTGGTTTTGTCTGGACGGGAGTAAGTCTACTGGCATTAACTAATTGTTTCAGCTTTGTTAGCACCTGTCCGGCCAACTTGGGCCGAAGTTGCGGGGCAAACAGCCAAACAATGGCCGGTTTAGCCAGTGGTTTAGGCATCAAACCAACCCAAAAAAACCACAGACTAAAAATCAGCCGTTTTTGCCAGTTATACGAAGAATAGAGCCACAGAGAACGAATACCTTGATAAGCCAGCCCGATGGCGTTATCGCTGGGAACAGGGTGAGTCTGCGGGTCTAGCTTGAGGGAGGCCAAACGCGACCAAGCCCGGCCAAAAAACCGCATATACAGATCTTTCGGCACCTCATGGCCCAGCTGTTGACCATGCTGCTGAATCAGCTCACAGCGCTGGAGGTCGTGATGGATAAACCGATGAAACCGCTCACTGCTCACCTCTGACATCGCCCATTGATTGCTGGTGTGAATGCGATACCCACCCAGAGGAGTATCGACCGCAGCCACCTCACCATAGAGGGGCATCAGCACCGAGAGATAGTCATCAGACGTGGTTGTAAACTCCTGGGAGATTGGCATCAGGTGAGCCAACGCCTTACGGGTCAGGGCATTGCCGCTGGTGGGCACACCAATGTAGGTACCCACGTTTAAGACCGACTCACAAATGTTACCCCGATCTAGCTGATTACCTTGAGGATACGAGAAATCCCGTGCCTGACCCTCACCATCGACAACCTGCAAGCGATAGTGAACTTTAGCCAGGTCAGGTTGCCAAACTTCTGCAATCTTTTCGGCGGCGTGGGGGTAGAGAAAATCGTCAGCATCCAAAAAGATGATGATATCTCCCTGACTTTTGGCAAAACCGCTATTAAAGGCCGCGCCCTGTTTGCCATTGGTTTCATGGAGAATAGGAATAATGCGATCGCCATAGCTCTCGATAATGTCGCGGGAACTATCGGTGGAGCAATCATCTACTACCAAAACTTCAACTTGAGCATAGGTTTGAGCCAATGCGCTATCAATTGACTGAGGCAGAAAACGCTCATAGTTGTAGTTATTGATAACGATGCTTATTTTTGGCGGAGTCTCCATCCTTTACACGTTCCTCTACAGTCAGTATTAAGTAAGCGGCTCTACATCAAAATTTAGAAGGGAACAGGGAAATCAGGTGTCAGCCCGACGCTGACCAATCAATACCGACGTTGTTGTCACTCGCTAATAAGGTATGGATTTTCAAAGCGCTACACAAAGTCTTTGGAAAGCAGTTTCATCCGATAATAGGCGATGCTCAAAATCACATTTGCTTTTTCTGACAGTGAGCATGTGGACAGATGCTGTTTGAGCATAAGATCGCAGTCTGCATCAGCTTTCTCATGTTTTGAATAATTACTACTCAAATAGGTTGAAAAGCCTTTAGACAATATCTTATTGCTGATCTTGTTAAATTCTGGAAACTTCTGACGGATAGAGTATCCCGTTGTTGTATAGATTTCACCAAAAAGTCTGCGCTTTTTATCGAGATTCTGGAATTTATAGTAGTTATTGTGAAATCTGTATATGCCAATATCATTCCGATTGACATATCCAGTTCCTAGACCAACAGCTAGCAGTTTAATATATAAATCTGTAATTGCCATGCCTGAAATCCCTTTAATGGCAGGCAGTGGAAATAGCTTTTCTAAAATTTTTCTAGAAAAACATAAATTTGAAGTAGACGGCGTAAAGTTAGGAATCTGACCGTCTTTTAGTTCCTTGGTAAAATCGATTTTCTGAATTTTACTGTCGGAATTTTCAGAGCGGATTTCTCCAAATAAATCGTCATGACTTTCACCAAAAATCCTCTCCGATTCAATCGCACTAGATTCTGTAAATACCCAATCGGTCGATGGATGACTCTGGAACAGTTTGACAACCTCAGCTATTCTCTCTGGCAAATAGAGATCGTCGGCATCCAGCAAACAGATAATATCTCCGCTACTGACTTGAAATCCTGCGTTTAGAGCCGATGCCTGGCCACCATTCTTTTTGAGAACAGGAATAATCTGATCATCAAATGAATCAATAACGTCCTTAGAATCATCGGTAGAACCATCATCCACAACAATAACTTCAACATTCTCATAGGTCTGATTAAGACAGCTATCAACAGCTTGCTTTAGGAACTTGCCGTAGTTATAGTTATTAATAAGAACACTTACCAGGGGTAGTGTGTCGCTTTGACGTTCCATTACTTCATTATCTAAAACACTTTCCATAATCTTTGGGAAGGTCAGAAGCTTCCGTTAAGTTTTTCACGTTAAAACCATACTGTTCCGGACAATCGCTAACTCCGCTCAGATACCCCTTCACCAAACTGTAGCCGAATCCGTTCTTGCACAGCCGCCCATCTAAGCCGCAGCATCACTACTGTGAACCAAAATTTTTGATTCGCATTTTCTAAGCGTGCATCTTGGAATGTTCTGATAAAAAATCTGAAGGGAGGTTTTAGAAAGACAAGCAGGTCCACCAGCAACGCCGTTTTGGAGGTCTGTGTTTGCCTGAGCATATCGTATCTGCCCCCAATAATACGCACCGAGCGTTTCCGAATTGCTTCCCAGGTGTCGCGGGCGGGATGGTTTATTTTGGCATCTTGGGAATACAGCTGATGATAGCCCGCCGCAAACACTTGCTGTCCCCACTGTTTGTCCCCGCCAGATTTGAGAGTTTCATCAAACCCTCCCACCTTTTCTAAAACATGCTTAAACGTAAATAGATTGGCGGTTACCCCAAATCGATCATTGGCTAAAAACTGGTCCTGGGGAAACGCCAGAGCGATGGTTTCGTATAGCTCAAAGGGGTTAGGATTCCTAGGATCTTTAGCAAATAAATCAATGTGACCTGCCACTAACCCAACATTAGGTTCGCTCATCAGAGCCGCCACCCCACTCTCTAACCATTTAGCGTCTGGAACACAGTCAGCATCCGTAAAGGCAATCACCTCTCCGTTCGCGATCGCAACTCCTGTATTTCGCGCAATGTATGAACCAGGCTTAGACTCATGAGCCAGCCTGACCCGCTCAAAATTATCAACAACGGTGCTAACATCTTCCTGGGAATTATTATCAACGACGATAATTTCGTACTGCTCTTTTGCATAGGTCTGTTTTTCTAGAGCAGTTAAACAGATCTGCAGGAACTTGTTATCGTTATAAACCGGAATAATAATGGAAACAAATGGAGTTTGATCGCGCTCGGTAGCCATGATAGTAGCCAGTGGGTTTAACTAATTTCTTACTGAAGACTCGACAAAGACGGATGGCTTGATATCAGTCAAAACTTAGACACCTAAATTCCATCCAGAAATGTCAACACCGTATTCTGTATTTAACTTGCGCAGGTCATCACGGAGTTCGTCCATAACAAAGTTATACTGAACATCCGTTAGCTCAACTTTTTTGGTAATTTTGTCTACCTCAAAAAACTTACGCACAGATGCCATGGCATCAAGACGTTTTTCAGAGGGTAAATAGCTAATAATGGGCGAAGCAATGTATCTATCAAACTTTGGCCATAGTGCATTCGTCGCCATCTTCCCTTTAGAAGGGTTATGTTGCGTAGAGGCACCAGGAAATTCAAAAGTAGGATCAATTTCTGCAAATTCGCAGACTCGCTTAAGCAGATCCTTGGGGTTTTTCTTTAGCTCATCAAAGCTCAAAATCAAGATATCTTCGCGAGGAAATTTATTGTAATAAGCCTCAAGCTGCATTGCATATTTAGAGGTCTCAACCGCAGTGTAGGGAATCCCATGCACAAGCGGCTGTTTGTACTTGACTGACCATTTTGCTTCTAAATCATGGGTACAGTGGGAAATGATGCGGTCAATAGGATTTCTAATAATATAGATAAACTTAAACCGTACGTTTTGTTCCCTCTGAATCTGATAGATCCTATCGGCTGCGTTGGTTATGCGGCTTATCTTGGTATAGTTTGTCGATGCTTCTAGGGCATATTTATAGGTTTCACTATCGTAATCCCACAACCCGGTATAGAAGTCGTATCCTCTTTTCCAAGACCCTTGCTGAGTAAAAAACTTTGGCTCTTTCTCTTTACAGCCTGAAATTTCTGGATGCTCTGCCAAATGATTAAACAGGCTCGTCGTTCCACATTTCATTGAGCCTATAATCAATAGAAAATTCTCAATTTTATGGTTCTTCATAATTTAGAAAAGTTCGATTAGCAAAGTTGAGTAGAGCTATTTAAAGGCTTAATTGGAGTAAGATAGGTATACTTTATAGTGTGGAATTCGTTAGTTTTTCTGAAGTAAAAAAAGATTAATAGCTTTGAAAATGAATCATTTTTAACCAGATTTATCAGTCATATATGCCTGCAGACTGTAGATTTTGATGGGCCTGCCAATAAAGTCTCAGCTCAGTTATGGCTTTAGAAAGTTTGAGTCGAACATATATCCCCAATACTGAAAGCCTTTTTCGACTCCCGCTAAAAGTCTTCTCATTTAAAATTGCCCTCAGATATCTGCCTGGAGGCTTGATATCTAATATGATTTCTCGCAAAAATTCAAAGACTGGCGTTTCTGATTTATTGTTGATGCGAAAGCTGCCTTCATACACTCGGCATAGCTTTTTATTAAGCTCCTCAAAACTGGCCCGAGCTGGGTGTGAAATTTCAACATCGTCGGCATAGATTTGTTGGTAACCCGCAGCATGGACCCGTTTTCCCCAGTTGCGATCGCCACCTGATTTAAGAGACGCATCAAACAGACCAACGGCCTCAAATATCTCTGGTGTCGTAAATAAATTCGCCGTAGCACCAAAGTTGTTCTGTTTAACATATTTTTCCTGCTGAAGAAAGTTCAGGCTATCGTACAGCTCCGCTGGGTTTGGATTGTCAAGTTCTTGAAAGGCAAAATTTATCTTGCCCGCCACAAAACCACAGCCAGGATATTTAAGGATCTGCGCAACACCTCTCTCAATCCAGTCTTTAGCAGGAGCGCAGTCGGAGTCAGTAAAGCCAATAATGTCCCCTTTAGCAAGGCTAAGCCCCTTATTACGAGCACTGTAGGAGCCGGGAGTTGCCTCAAATGCATATCTGGCCTGAGAGAAATGACTAACTACCACCTCTAAACTTTCCGTAGAATTGTTATCAATAACAATAACTTCGTAGAGATTTTTAGGGTAAGTTTGATTCTCCAGGAGGGTAAGACACTGCTGAAGACGTTGGGAATCGTTATAGGCAGGGATAATAATCGAAATAAAATGATTTTCCATTTTAATTAGCTTTCCAGGCAAGTTTTATAAACTGCTAGGGTCTTTCGGGCAACGTAGTCCCAGTCCCAAGATTTTGCCTTTTGGTAGTTGTATTCTCCCATTCCCAATGTCAGGTCTTTTTTCCGGATAGCTTCCTGCATTGCAGCGAGAAGGCCATCTTTGAGATTTGGGTCGTATAAGAATGCGCCTTGATGATCTAAAACTTCGGTAATGCAATCTTTTTGCGGCGCTAAACAAGCACGGCCAAAGGAAATAGCCAACATCACGGCACCTGACGTTAAAATATTTTTGTAGGGAAATGTAACCACATCAGCCGCGTTCATATACATCTGAACATCGTCATCTTCAATAAATCCTGGGATGAATTGAATTGCTGGATTACTATCGGCCTTTGCTTGAATAAACTCGGTTAGTTCATGGTCTTTAGATTTACCTGCAATCACAAGGTGAGCGTTAGGATGATTTAACTCCTCAAACGCTTGGATAAGTTCTACGACTCCCTTGTATGGGCGAATTAAACCAAAAAATAAGAATACAATCTTAGATTCCGGGATTTTTAACTGCTTACGAGATTCAACTAGGCTAATGGTGTTTTTATACTGTCCGATATAGTTAGCGTGGGCAATGACATGGACCTTTTTAGAAACATCAAAGGGTAGATCCTTAATCAGTTCTTTTTTAGCTGCCTCAGAATGAACAATAATGGCATTCGAAAACGCTGCAACAGACAGCGTACAGATACGGTCAATCAGCGGATACTCTAGCTCATGATGTCGAATATTATGGGCAGTCCAGACAATTTTGACGCCTTTGAGCTTGACGACAAGAAGACCCAAAATAAACTTTATAAGAGGTTTAATGGTATTTACTACTGAATCAGCACTGTAAAATTCATGCAGCCAGTGAATATGGAGAACCTTAGGCTCCCTTTGACGAATTTCTCTTGGTAAATAAGACTTTTTATTCTCAATCCCATCAGATTTCACGCCAAGATTTTCTAGACCTTCCGCGAGCTTTCCTTGATACGGATTAATAGATGTAAATTTGGGTATGAAGCAAGTTTTCATCGATACCAACCTTATCTAAGTCTAGAGAATTCTTAAGCTTAAATACTTTGAATAGTAGCAAGCAGTTTAGTATAAGCAAGAATGTTGCTTTGAGTGACATTTCAAAACAACATTCTATGTGCTCTTATACTTGAGACTTTTCTTTCTTCTACAGTCATAAGCTTTTTGATATGAGCTTATATGTTTATCAATAATATTAGCGATGTTGAGCTTACGACATAACTGATTGATAGCCCTATTTTCACCCTTACCAGCATCAGATAAAAGTTTAAGTAGCAGCTGGCTCAACGAATCGGCATCATACGAATCGAATGTGTGTATTGCTCCTGGCTCAAGCTTATTATATTCATCAATCTGTGGGATCTTATAAGCTGCAATTCTTGGATGTGAGATCGATATCCAGGTTGATAATGAGCCGGATGCCGAACATTGTGAAAATGGACAAACGGCAATATCTGTAATTGCAAGATATTTTTCGAGATCTGCTTCAGAAAGATATCCTGTTATCCTTAATCGGTCTGATATTTCGAATGTCTTAGCCATTTCGACAAGTTCATTTAGAAAGCCTTCAGATCCATTACTCACTTTGCCTGCAAAAATTACTTTGACATTATCCGGTAATTTGGGAAGCGCCTCTACCAGTAGCTGATGCCCTTTACGAAAATGAATCCACCCTAGTAGGGTAATCACTGGATCGTGACCTAGACCCAGAACTTGACGCGTTTCACCGATGTCTATATCAATGTTTCTATTTTCAACAAAGTGAGGAATAACGACAACTTTCTCGTCAACTACCTTTCTCAGATTAGAAACCGAGTGTAGTCGATTAAATTCTTGTTCAGTACAGACAAACACTCTACTCATCTGTTTGACAAGAAACCGAAAAGCTAAAGCTCTAGGGCCATACATTGCTTTCAGATAGAGGGGAATCCGAGACCAGTTAAAGGGCAGTTGCTCCCAGTAAACATCATGAAGGGTAACCAACAACTGAGCCTGACAGCTCCAGGCAAAAATCAGCAGATTTAAGATACTAATTGCCTGACCCCAGATAGCCTTATTGTACTGAAAATGAACAATGTCTACATTGCTAAACTGCTTAGCAGCCTGGTGTAGAGTTATCCAATTCTGCCACCAGCTTTTGCCTAAAACTGCATTTACTTCCAAGACAGAACAATTACTCTTTGTCTTAGCTTCTTCAGCTAGTAATCGACCATAGCGATTTAAGCCATGTTCTGGAGGACCTACATGTAGATAACCAATTTTCATAGTTTTACTAGCCTCTGCATATATTTTCTAGCACGTGTTAATTTCTGTTGCGTATGCTTGTGGGCATTAGCTCTTAACAGATGCCAGCTAGCAGATTGCAGATCATATCCAAGTTGGCACATCTCTTCACCTGCTGCTGATTCGATGGTGGCAATTTCTGCTTTGGATAGCTCTTGTTGCCATCGAGTCAAGGATTTATTATTCACAGGTCTTACAGCATTCCCTTTCCAAGGCTCACGAGTAACGTTAACTCGCTTGGAGTAATTGGCGTGATAGTCCAACATTTTGGCATCAAACTGCAGGTCTAAAAAATCGCATAGCCGTCTCAGACAGTTTTCTGATTCTGCAACTAATTGCTCGTAGTGCAGGGTAAAAATGGCTCCACTGGCAGGTGGAGATTGTCGAGCCGTTGCCATATATCGTTTCCATACCTCTGCATTGCCGCCAATGCTGCCCGTACTCCAAGGCACTGTTTTCCAGGAATTTACAACGGCCCTAGGATCTCTGACAATATGAATGAAACGCGCAGTGGGGAAAAACTCCTGTAATGTCTGCATATAGAGCAAATGATTAGGCGTTTTTTCACCCACAATCTTACTATTACGGCTTCGACGAAATTGCTCTAACAGTAAGTCTAATAGCGCTGCATAGTTTCTATCTACAGTTTTTGCAGCGTCTTGAAAGGTAGCAAACGAGAGTTCCATCTCAGCAAATTCGGGAATGCTGCCAATGGCGTCGAGTAATGCCTGGTAGTTGGCATCATTTGTTAAATCACCATACTGCTCACGCTTTAGCCAAAAGTTTCGGATAAAGTGAGTTTCGGGTGCGATCGCAACATCTGGATGAGCATCCAACATTTGTTGCAGTAGCGTTGTACCAGAGCGAGGACACCCCACTAAAAAAATAGGCTTTAAGGTCTGCATTTGCTTACTGTTTTCCATAACGCTACTGAGAATATCCCAACTGCTCAAGCAGGGTGCCAGCCTCTTGATTAACCTGCTGCAGCTGCTCTGCAGAAAGCTCTCTTTGCCAGCCACCAACAGAAGTAGTTTTAGCCTGGGCAAATGCCTGGCAAAGCTTCTGACTAGAGACTGTGTTTTGAATTTCTAGATTGGCAAGTAACTTTTGGGCTTCTTGGTGAGGCTGAGCCACTAAGTTTTCATAGCGCAGCTCATAATATTGGTCTTTGGGTAGAGCTTGGGTTTGGTCAAGAATCGTACTGACATGGCGTCGCCAGGCCCAAATACACCGATGAATATCGCTTGTCGCTTCAAACTCCTGAACACGGTCAGTCTCTACCCAGAACCGAGCATAGGGACCATGGCGATATCCACTCGATTCTCGCTTATCCGATTGCGCTGCAGCGGCCTGCAGCCAAGGCTTTTTACTATGGGACAGAGCTGCATCTCTCCCATCTCGAATGATGTGAATAAACTGAGCGTCAGGGAATGCTTGATAGAGAAAATCTATTAAAAAGCAGTTACGGGGAGTTTTCTCAGCAAACCGCAAGTCGCCATCAGCATGCAGTCGCATTAGCCAAGCATAAACCCGCTGATAAAACTGTTTGGCCTTAATAAAGCTCCATTCTTGATTATGAATGTAGCGAGCAGCTGCCTTTGTCGCCACAGGTTCAAAGTGATAAGAGATCTCTGGTAATTGTGCAATACACGACCCCAAAAAGGTCGTACCAGAGCGAGGAGAGCCAACAATGAAGATAGGGCGAGTCAGATTGGGAAAGACCAGATGGCGTAGTCTATCCATCGAGATAGGGCGATGTTGGCGATGATAATACTTACGGTCAACTGCTACTGTTTGACGAGTCCAGTCTAAAAAGCCAAGCCAGCTAATGGGTTTAACAATCTCTCGTGACATAGCAGTCATATTTCCCGAGACAACTTCATTAAAGTCTTTCATTTCTAAACCTTTAGCTCAGGATTCAAGACGCGTTTATCTGGCCCCACCTTGGTTTTATATAAGTCTTACAAACCCTAAGTACCTCAGTCTTAGTGATCAAATTAGTAAAAGCTTCAACCGAATAGCTAGCCAATCTTAATTCGAACTTTGCCCGAAACATAGCCTTTTATTTTTTCAGATTTAGAATATAAATAGAACATCACATTCATATATAAGAGCATAGGAGTTATGATGGCTCTGAAAGTTTTATGGACTCCAAATGCAGATTTAAAGATACGGGTAGGCAACTGAGAAACCACTCGATCAAAATGAATTCCACCTCTTTTATGACCAACATGGTTACCATGGCCACAAGCCTTGGCTGCTCCCATAAACGGGATAGGTACAAAAGTAAAATATTTTTCTAATTTCACATGTCGCCCTAAAATATTTACAGGATGACACTCCTCAGTAAAATCATTTTTTGTAATATTACCTAGCCAGTCTAAAAATTCTTTAGGCACTATAAAATTTTGATTCTTTGCAGACGAGAAACACCAATTACTCTTTTCAAGAATATCTGAATGAATCTCAAGCAGCTTTTTAACTAAAGTTGTTTTTTTGAAGATATGACATGTACCACAAGAGCGATCAAAATCCTTAATCAAATAGGTTTTCCCATACTTAATCTCATTATTTTGAGTAACAGAGATCTCAACCTCCAGACCTTTATTAAGGACATAACCATCAAATAAAGTACTTTCAGATAACTTTTTGATAGACTCCAAAGAATATTCTACAAGTCGAGTATTGACATAATCATCTGCATCTACACGCATAAACAGATCTGTCTTAAATTTAGACTGTGCATAAAGAATACCTAATATATACTTTAAGCCCTTATCGTATCTCCTTAAATTTGAATCCTTAGCACTATTAGGATTGGGTTTAAAGATGTCAGATTTTGATACATCTAAAAAGAAAACATTACTACCAATCTCCTGGGTCCAAGATGGAATCTTACAACAAACTACTATAATTTTTACATCACCAAGAGACTGTTTTTTTAATGTCTCAAGTGTTCTTTTAAGAATTAGCTCAACATGAGAATAGTTGCCAACTTGATTACTTTCTGGATGGATAACAGGAAGTATAAATGTAAAGCCCATAATCCTCGACCCTTTCTATTCAAGCTCAAGACAATTGATAATTACAAAATTGAGAGATTTAATGCCCTACTTTATAGCTCTAAAACCAGAGTAGATGTAACTTCTCTGCTTCCATATTTAGGATTGTATTCTGATGAAACTTTTTAACTTTAGTAAAGCTCAACCCTTGACTATAAATGTAGCGAGCGACCGCTTTTATGACCACAGATTCAAAATGATAAAAAATCTCTGGCAGTTATGCATGACAGTTATGCTTTCCGAGACAACTCTATTCAAATCTTTCATTGCGATAAATGTTGACTCAGGATTAAGAGACGATTTCCCGTTCAGACTCTAAAAACTGCAATTAGTGTAGTTCAGGCGTTACTGAGAATACATTCTTTATATCTGACTGAGCCAATACCCCCTGCTCAGTTCTGCATCAACCACACATCCAAGCATATTCCGTATCTTTGAGGTAACTTTTAACCTCGTCATAATTAACTATGATGTCTGACAGTGAGAAGGGGTTGGTCTTGCTGAGTCGAACAGAAATCTCTTCTGGTTCTATATTTAGAAAGTGGCAAACCTTAGAATATGCGTTATTTGGATCGGCGGAAATATCTTTTTCAAAATTTAGACTTAAATATTTATGATCAGATAATAAATTTTCTAAGTAGGCATAATTTTCCTTGTGTATATTAAGATGTTCAATCAAAGGCTTTTTATATCCATTATATCCAGTATTTTCAATATCAATATATACTTGCTTTAAGGTGGCATTTTCAGAAGATTTATTATGGGTTTTCTTTTCTGAAAGATTATACATAACTGTATGTGAAATAATTGATCTTAAAAAATTATCTCGTTTAAGGACTATGTATGTAAAACCTTTTCTGTCAAGGATATTAATAAAATTCTGAATATCAAAACGGCCCTCAGTGATGTGATGGAACTTAATTTCACAACCAAAGTTTTTAGAGCCAGCCGTAAACATCTTCTGTCGTAAAATCCTTAATGGATCGGGTTTTAAGGCAACTCTTTTATCTGAGTATTGAGCTTTCTGTTTCCGCCATTCACGGATATAAGGAAAATAAATTTCTCCAGACCATTGAATTTGAGAATTTTGATATAATATATCTCCTAAAACACTACTGCCGCAGCGACCCATGTGAAACATCACTATATTTCTAGAGCGAAAAATTGACGTGGGCATACCCCTAACAGGAGCTGTTTTATATTTAAGATATTCGATCGCTTCCTCTGGTGAAGACAGCAATGACGCGGTCTCAAATATTTTTTTTGAAGATTGATTCATCACTTGTTTTTTGGGTATTACTAAAGTTATAAGTCACACCTAATAAGATATCGGTTTAACTGTTTTCAGTATATGTTCAGCTCTTTAAAGCCAAACAGAAGAATAACCGCCAACTCTATCAATAAGTACTTCGATGGTCGAATAATACTTTTGAGCAAGGTAATACTCTATCTCATCAGGTATTTCTTGTTTGATAGAAGTATTTTTAGGAGATGTGAGCTGATTTATATACTCAAATTTAGATGTGTCAAGCTGTAAAAAATGAGAGATATCAGCAATTATTTTTTTAGGGTTAGAAATTATATCGTCTCTTTTTGACCAACTGACTGTAAGGATGATGATATAAATTTCTTACGGAACCCTTGATTATAATTTTCTTGCCCGGTTGAACGCTGAATAAAATACTTGGATGAAAGATAGCTTGATGGCGGATAAGTTGGAGAACGATCAAAATAGTGCAATTCTTTCTTTGGTGGTATCCATACATCTGGGTGTGTTTTTAAAATACTCCAAAGCCATGTGGTACCCGCTTTCTGCGCACCTATCCCTAGGAAATCTATTGCCTGTGAAGTCATATTAATGCCAGCCTTTGAAATAAGCTAAATGTGTCATTTCTTAATGGCGTTTTCCTTGAGCTAAGCTCAAATGACATAGGGCTGTGCTGATAGGAGTACAAGGTTAAAGGCTCCAGCAGCAATGTTTAGCAGTTTCGGTATTCTATGGGCTAATAACTTTGACATCCTAGATATTCACATTCCGGAATTTTTTAATCTATCGCTTACCAAAGTATTTGATCTCCATGACGAACTCACGTAGCAAAAATATAGTTGGGTTTGTATGTGAAGGGCTCTAGCTTATTAATCTATTAGATCTCTGATAGTATTTCCTTAAGTTGATGTTCACCTTGAAATAGTCTAATAATTCTCTAGAGAAACAATTGTAGCCTTCAACAATGGTGCTAACTTTAAGGTAATCTCATATTTTTTATAGCGATCGCAACAGGTAACTTTATAGCCATTGTCTAGTGTCTGACAATGAAAGGAGCGCAGCGCTGATTGGTTTGGAGAATGCCAGTGTAGAGCTCTAATTCCATATCCTTGTTTTGCACAATGGTTGATAACCATAGTGTAGGATGGCTCAATCTTTTGTTTCTCTGCATCAAATGTCCATCCGAGCAAAGGGGTTTCCTGACCTTTTATAAGGTTGATCTCTGCGTCTAAAAAATCTCCTCCCACTAAAATATCAAGAACTAAACTATCATTTTCTGCTGGCTTGATACAAATAGAGTTTTCTTCTTTGATGGCATTTAGGTCAGCAGCAAAAGGCATCATTAGTTGCCAGTTTTCTTCCTCGCTTCCCTCAAATTCATCAATAACAAACAGTATTCTTTCGGAGCGTATAAAAATCAAATATCGGGTGACCTTTCCATTTCTAGGAAATCGCTGAGAGACCATACTGACAACCGCTAATTGGTCGGTTGATATATATTCTTTTGACAGTGTGGTAGCTAGTTCTGGATGCTTTTGAGGGGCAAGATCTTGATCTTTGATCATGCAAGTATTGTGGGCATATGCACTCTTAAAAAAGCGGTTATATCGCTTATCTAAGGTAAAAGCATATCGTCCTGGATCAATGATCCAGTGACGACCGGCCCCATACACGGTAAAAGATAAAGCATCTTCGTGTCTGTGAGGTAGGGGGAGGTGTTGTGCCGAATGACAGCAAATATAGAATGACTGTTGATATTCTTCTAAAGTTTTACCCCAGGTATTTCTCAATATTGCTTGTCCAGCTGTTGAAAAAACCTTATCGAGTTCTGTTGGTTTTTGTCCTTCTCTACCTTGAGAAACAACATAGTTAACTTCTGGAGACCAGCCTCGAGCTAAATTATGAACTGCTTTAACAATTCCTGTATCACCAATCGGAGGCAGTGTTCCATCTGGCATAGTGATGTAAGTCATATACTCATCACTACGCTCGAAAAAATCGTCTAAAAACTGCGGAATCGGTAAATGATTTTCTTTGAGAAAATGTGTTAAGTACCAAAGCCATTGATCTATGTAGACTTGATATCCTGGTGTGTGTTCTAGCCAGATTCCTTCTTCAGAAAAGTGGTCTTTCAAATGTTTTTCAAGCCCCAGCAAGCCGACTTTTCTCCAGTTAGAAGCTTCTTGAAAGTACGGCATTGCATACGATGCAATAATCAAGACTATATCTTGGCGTAAACCATGGTTGCCAGTGTAATAGATCTCATTTCGCTTCTCGTACAGATGTGACGCATGTTGATATGTAATCGCTAAAAACTTATATAAGGGAATGTATCCCGAAAGACCTATAGTTTTATAGGTCTTTAAAAACTCCAATAGCACACCCAGCCGATGTACTACACATCCCTCATACCAAGATGCATCATGCGCTCCATACGGATATGGATTAGACTTAACCCAATCTATGAGAATTTTTTCTGATGCAATAAGATATTGCTGATCATTCATTCTGCGGGCTTCTTGCAGTAGCGGTACAAGATATCCTAAAAAATGAAGGACCCGTATGTAGTAGACACGTTGGGTTTTATTTTGGCTCCAAGGCAAAGGAGGAGAAAAAGGAATTGCAGCTTCGCCTGGTATCAGTCGTAATTCTTTTTTATGATAGTTTTCCAACTGTTTTTTGTTGGAATATAGATATCCTAACAGGCCATTGGTTAACGATTGAGACAGGCAAACCTTCTCTAGGAGATCATTATCAAAATCTTGTAGTTTTATCTTATTTATTAATGGCTGCAGATCTGTATCAGGAGATATAACTTTTCTTAACCATCTCCACGTAAAGGCATCGTAAGTAAATCTCGGAACTTTAGTCGAGTATGTTATGTATCGAGGTAAATATCGAAAGATATTACCTTTAATTTGTTTTTTAATTTTCTTTAAAGAGCCCATCTCTAAACCTCGACGTCGTATAAATGGCAAGAATAAATAACTAATAAAATTTGTTTACTATACTTAAAGTAGCCTCAATATCTACATTAAAGCTGGAAGACTTACCTTTTTCTTGTGTGCATAAATATCTGTAATTATGTCTGAGAGACTTAGAAAGAAAATAATAATGAGGTACAATAATTTGGGTTGGAAATAGCTCTAAAACATTTATTTTTTCGGAAAAAATTGCATTTGTGAGACCAGCACCATGGGCAGCAACCACGGTCTCAGCGTCGTAAAAAAGCTCAATTTGCTCTTCAATCTTCATATGATCAAGCACATATCGCTTGAATCCATAAGGCTCAAGTCTTTCAAATAGCTCATTCTCATTCAAGATGCAGCGTTGGCGGCCTTTGTGGGTGGGAATACGTGAAATAAAGATACGATTGACCTTCTTTCTAGGTCTGTTAGGGGCTACTCTTTTGATGAACCATGATATATAGGCAAGGGGTAGATAACCTGAAAATCGACGGCTTAAAAAACTAGGAAAGATAAAATCCTTTAGCTTGCATGTTTCATCTTTATCAACTAGTAGAACTTTTGCGTTGTCAGGCAAAAGCTTATCAAGATAGAAGCTTTCTACTTTTGATGGCTGACTTGAAAGCAAAATACTAATCTCTTTAATTTCTTGAAATTGAGAACCATGTAGTAAGTAAAGCCTCGGTAGATTATCAATTAATGTATGGTAGTAACCATTTTTATGGGAGCGAAACGTACTGCATACACCTGAGATAGTTTTCGTTTTCTTTAGGTAAAAGGCTTTAGCATCAAACTGCTCTAACTCTTTTTGAGTACTGATGGATTCTTCAAGTATCTGCCGCGATTTGGTGTGTAAAATATTATACTCGGGACAAAAGTACAGATCGTTTAGCCTCAGCGCAAAAATATTTGGGGTTGTGTATCTCGACGACTGGAGAGCCTTAGCTTCTGGTAGAAAGTTAATGCTGCTAGCGTCACTGATTGAGACATGCCCCGATAGCTCAGGATATGTCTGATAAGACTCCTTGAAAGAATCTTCAAGCTGATGAATCGAGCCTCTACTTAAAAGAGTATGGCTTAACGCTGACTTAAACGAGGTTGAGATTTCCTTTTGAAGTTTCATTGGTGAAAAATCTAGCAACAAATGCGTCTACAACATCTTTTGTCTCTAATGAGTCTTCTTCCAGGAGGCTTCCTGTATTTTTTTAATATTCAAGGCATAAGTCTCTCGTTTCCTAAACAATTCCGTAAGTCGGCCAATATTCGTTTCGACTTTTAGAACTTCAGTATTACCTTCCATAGGCCACATTAATGTCTTTAGAAGGATTTTGGGGCGACGGAGAAGGTCCTTGATGACTGAGAGAAACTGCTGCTTCCAAATACGACTGTGGGACTCGTATCTTGACAAGGGAATCGTTTTCCACCAAAAGGTAATGTTGTGATTTTGATTACTTTCATCCAGGGCAAAGCGATAGGGATCGAACCCTAGAGTTGCCCGTCCACCGCCACGGCGAAGCTTCCTTAAATAGTGCCAATGTAAGCGATCAGCTGTTAAAAAGTGACGTAGCTGTAGCTTAGGCTCATACCATAGGCGCCAGCCCGCTAATACTAGGGCAAAACATAGCTCGGTATCCTCACCACGATTTAGGACTTTACCTGTATGGCCCATCAGCAGAGACTGAAAACCATTATCGAGCAGCTGCTGCCACGCCGCTTTGCGGATGGTTAGTCCTGCACCTAGTAAGCGAGCACGTGACCAAGTGACATCACCTCCTGATTCAGGCCCCTGGGTACCAACGGCATAGCTTTTATTACTTTGGTCAAACCACCACGGTCTTTCCCCGTCAAACTCAGGAATATTATGACTACCGCAGGCTCCGATCTCAGGGTGCTGAGTCATTAACTCTGATGCAGTTTGTATCCAATTGGGGCAAACCCAATTATCGTCGTCAATAAAACTGAGGATTTCGTACTTGGCTTCTGCGAGTCCTCTGTAGCGCGCATGAATTATTCCCAGATTTGACTCATGAACGACTCGCAAAATACCTTCTTTTTCTTCAGGCCAACAGTCTAATGCAACTTGAGCAGTGTTGTCTTTTGAGGCGTTGTCAACCACAATGATTTCCCAAGGAATATCATTGGCAACATTCTGAGCGGCCAGATGTTCTAGGGTTTTTGGCAACTCTTTTGCGCTGTTGTGGCAACACATAATGACGCTAATACCGAGATGCATAAAATAAATCTCACTCTTCAAAGATTAGATCAATCGTCAATACTCAGATTTAACAGGCTGAGTATTCTTGGCTATTGATACACCTGTTGGCAGACAGCATGGCCCTGAGTGATGTTGTAACGGTTCTAGTGCAAATCTAGAGAGAATTCGAAACCTATTTCAAACCTAGGCGGCTGCTTTTTTTTCCATTAGGTGATATACCTGTTGATAAGCGGCATGGCCTCGATCAATTTGACGTTTTGCTGAATCTAGCAATTGAGGGCTGGTAGTTTCGAGCGAATCCCAAGCTTTCTCGATGGCCGCTTTGAGATTATTCTCCAGGGAATCATCATTTAAGAATACAACCTGACAGCCAGCGCCAAACTGATCGGCTAAACCTAAAAATTTGTCTTGGTAGTAAGCGGATTTGGCAAGCCCAATAATGGGAATGCCTTGGGATAAAGAAAATACACCTGCATGATAGCTGCCTGTGATCACCACACGACAGCGACCTGCTTGCTGAGCTATTTCAATCGGTGTTTTTAAGCTTTGACCACCGTCGGATGTATCATCATATCCAGCTAATACGGCTTGAATGGCCTTTGGATCGTTCTCATCTGGGTGATGACAAATGGGTACCGGGTAAAGTGGAATATTCTTTTCTTTTGCAACTGAGTGAATTGCAGTGCGAACTCGATTGATTGAGTCTGCTGCTACATTTGAATATTTAGCAGCTCTAAGGTTCACACCGATCCCATTGCCATAATCTGCACTGCGATTTTGATAGGCCAGTTCAATGGCATCATCTCCTGTAGTGGTAATCTGGCTGTCGGAAACACCGAGCTCATGGAGAAGAGATACACTTCTACGACTCTCTCGTAACGATATAAACGACATTTTAGGAAGGACAATGCTGGCCTTCGCTCTTAGCTGCTTATTAACGAGAGGACCTATCCCATGCCCCAGCAATACAGTTGGTTTCCCCAGACAAACTGAGAGATTCAAGATACTTAAGGTTCTTTCTGCCTTGTTGGGGAACGTGTCTGTAATATATCCACCACCTGATGAAATAACCAGATCAGCTTCGTGTATCGCCTTAAGTTGACTAGTTAATAACGTATCGTTTGCAGAAGTCTGTGCAATTTTTGTTTCTATTCTTTTTTTGGCAAGCCCTGGAACTATCTGATGGATCTTCCATTCAACATCGTGGAGGGCATCGGAGAAATTCAGTCGAGTTGCATAGTGTCTAATTTTCTTTGAAAAAAAAGAAGCCCAATCAAACTTAAATTGACCTGTTATGTCTAGAGGGTCTACTGCCGGACAAAGTTCTTTAAGACGATCAGGATTTGTTGTAAATACAGTAATCTGGCAGTCTGGCCATCGTTTTTTCAGCCTTGAAACAGCAACCTGTAACATAGCAAAATCGCCTAGGTTGGCTAATGAATAGCCACCAAATTCGATTAATATTTTCATTGTTACGTTCTTATTTTGACAACAATTAAGCGTACAGGGAATCTATTTCTAAACCATTACTTGACGATGGTTTAATCTTTCAACGTCTAGGCATAGCTGAAAACCAATCCATCGTGATAGCGATGAGACTCCACCAAGCAGATGCAAGCTAATGCCGTTTTAACCAGCACTACCCACTTCAAACTGCATTTGGTGATATTTCCAGAGCTTGCCGCGCTCTTGCAATAACTCCTGATAGTTGCCTTGCTCTACCACACGTCCTTTTTCCATTACGACTACTTTGTCTGCATTAGCAATCGTTGAGAGACGGTGGGCAATGGCGATAACTGTGCGACCTTTGGAAAGCCTTTCTAGCGATTCTTGAATTAGCTTTTCTGTAACTGAATCTAGAGCACTCGTGGCCTCATCCAAAACTAGAATTTCAGGATTACGTAGTAGGGCACGTGCGATCGCAATCCGCTGTCGTTGTCCCCCAGACAGCCGCACACCACGTTCTCCTAGCTGCGTTTCAAATCCATCCGGTAGCTCCTGAATAAATTCCAGAGCATTTGCCGCTTTAGCAACTCTAATCATGTCGGCTTCAGTGGCATTTTCCACACCATAGACGATGTTCTCTCCTACAGTTGTATTAAAGATAAACGTGTCTTGGCTCACAATGGCCATCCGATGTCGTAGCGAGTTAATTTGTAGCTCTTTCAAATCAACACTGTCGACCAGTATTTGTCCTTGTGATGGATCATAAAATCTAGGAATCAAATCAGCCAGCGTTGTTTTACCTGCGCCCGAGCTACCAACGAGTGCAGTTGTCTCTCCACGCTTGATCGATAATGTAATATCGTGCAGAACAGGCTCACCTGGATTATAAGAAAAATCGACAGACACAAAGTCGATTGAGCGCTCTAATCCCTTAAATTCCTTCTGACCATCCTTAAAGTAAGGCTTATCGTCTTGTCTGAGCAGTTCCGTAACAGCATGTAATGCCCCTTGAGATGCAATAAAGCCCACTCTAGTACCATTCAAGGCCGATACGAGTGGTGTTGTGCGAATCAGCACAAACAAGAACGTCAGCAACTCCGCAGCTTTTAAACGACCGGTAGAAATCAAAAGGCTATAAGAAATAACAACCATAGCCACCAGCAGGGTGACACCCAACCCTTCGATTAACGGTTTTACCAGCGCCGAAAACTTAATTACCCCAAGCTGAGCATTGTGAATTTTTCGCGCGGCTGCATAATAGCGCTTGCGTTCAAACTCCTGAGTGCCTGATGCATGAACTGTACGGACGCCGTTTATGAACGAAAGTGCACCTGAAGTAAAGGCTTTATTAGCCTTAGGTACCTCAAAGCTAGCCTCTCTTACCTTTGCCGTTACTGATGTCAACCCGACAGATATCAAAGCAAACACCAGAGCTGTAATTACAAACAACTGCCAGGAGAGCATTAACATTGCAACTAGATAAGACAACACCTTAGACCCGTGTACAACTGACACTGACAGAATGTTAAAGGCTTGCTGTACCTGGTTAACTTCACCCCGAATGGTACTCATTAATGCTCCAGGGCTGACCGTCGAATAGAAGCTTAATTGAAAACTCTCTAACTGGTCAAAGATACGACGTCGTAAATTATCAACCAGTCTAAGAGAAGATTTTTTAGAATAAATTGTGCTTAGATAGTCAAAACAAGCACGCAACCACACACCAATCAACAGTAATCCTGACAGCCTGTAGATTCTGCCTGTTGCTGAAGCCTGTGTGCCTAAAAACACCGTGTCAAACCAGACAATACCTGTTTGAATCGGGGGCTCATCTGGATTAGTCAGCCCTTGCAGAAAAGATGCAATAAAGCCAACTGTTAGACCTTCAAATACGGCTGCTATTAAAGCAAAAGAAAGAGCCAGAAAGATGAGACCCTGAAAATATCTAAATTCTCGTAAAATGAGACGGTTTTCTCGCCAAAATTGGGTCGTTTTAACTAATGTACGCAGAAAACCAGGGAGCTTGAGTTTCATATAGATAGATAAGATATACTTAGCGAGTGGTTTACAACCCACAAACGTTAATCTGAGCCCGTACGCATCACACTATAGTTTTCTTAAAACAATACGTTTTTCGGGAAGGACACTGATAGCCAAAAGACATGCGTGCTTTATATCGGCTATACATAGCTTTGCACACATAGTTCACAACAGTGGTAACTGCTGAAAGCTCTCAGTAACAACAGCTATTTGCGGCACAAGCTGCTGAATGCATTCAGCAGCTTGACATAGCCTATTGATCGCTTCGCATACTGCAAAAAGCAGTTTCCCAATTCTTATTGTCCAATAAACAATACGTCAGGCTCTATTAATTAGGTCAATCTACCCAATATTGCGTTTATGACCGTAAATATCCCCGTGGGAAGTACTCCCTTGCATTACAAAGGAGTACTTCACCACCTAGCTAACATTTTCCGTTATCGTCTTCCGTGCTGCCACATGGCAACTTCTATACGAGGAGGGCCGAATCTCGGCTCTAAACCCAGCTTTACTTTGACTAGCTGCTTAAAAACTAGCAATAGGAATAGTGGAATCGTCTTTGCATAGCGTTTCCATAGTCTTTTAGGCTCTTGTAGCAATCGATACAACCATTCCAGTCCGTTTTTTTGAACCCAAACAGGTGCCCACTTTTGCTCACCAGCAAAGATTGGGAAGACGCCACCAAGACCAACCATAACTGAATTAATCCGGCCTTTATGATGGTACATCCACCATTCCTGTTTAGGGCAGCCTAGCGACACTAATACTAAACCTGCACCACTATTGTTGATCCGCTGCACTAGCTCATCATCTTCAGCCACAGTCAATGGTCGAAATGGTGGCGACTCCATGCCTGCCACTTTGAGTTCAGGAAACTCTTTATTGAGTCGCTGCTTCATGTTCCATAAAACATCAGGTGTGGAACCGACAAAAAAGACACTGATATCTTCCTTAGCAGCCTTTTCACACAGGCTCAACAAGATATCCATGCCTGCTACACGATCTTGCTTCTGCTTTCTTAATCGGCTAGTAACCCAGACTAAGGGCATACCGTCTGGCGTTAGCATATCAGCCCGATGTAGCACCCGTGCAAAGGCAGCATTGCATTTGGCCTCAATCAGCATGTGCACATTAGCCACACACACGGCTTTACTCACTCGCTGATGTGCCCAATTTAGCATCGTGTCAACTTGCACATCGAATGACTCTGCTGTTACTGGAAATCCAATTACGCTTTGTGTTTCTAGTTTCTTTGTGCTCTTCTGCCAAAGGCTAGTAAGACTAGACTTAGTCGAATACAGCATAATGATTCTCGAATTTGTTGAGGGCGGTTAACAAAAGACGTCAGTCTGATGTGTAATTACACAAATTTAATCAACCTATGGGAATTTCTTAAGAAACTTGTTATCTAAAATCCAATAAGTCTGTATTACTGTAAGTACACGAATTATAAAAAATCACTCAATTAGCTGATTGATTTTTTGAAGCACTCACAGGTAATAGAAGTTACTGTTGCTAACAATTAAAGACTGACGAAGGTCGGGAAGAATCTTCAAAACACCCCAACACCAAGCGTTTTATTTAATGATCTTCAGTAAGCCATCTGTACATAAGACCGAAGACTTACAAAAAAGTTGGTAGTATAAGACCCCTTGTTTATTGTGTGTAGGACGATGCCTAAACTCAGCTTGAGTAACACACAGAACATCTCTCTATTCAACAACTACAAGCAAACTCAGGAGAATTATCAGTAAGTAAAACCATCTAGATAAAATCCAGAGACCCTGAAACGTAATGGTAGACCTTGAGCTGTGATAGATGGCGTCTTGAATAATAAGGAGAAGCTATGGACGGCTTACCTTACGTTAAATAGCGCTAAAACCCTGATTACAGGCAACTCTCATAAAACATGTGCAGAAACAAGCATCAGCTAAGAAGTTTTTCTTTCATGATTGCTTTATAAACACACGTTTTAATTTCATGAACACCCGTCTCTCGAGCCAGTATAAACAAAAAAAAATGGATTGTCATTACTCAATGTGAGCATCGATTGAAGTTGCACAGATGTTCCCAATAATTTTTTATTCTTCATTTATGTAAACAAGTCCCCTCAGACACCAGGGTTGACACACTTTAGAGACTGACTGATAAAAGGGCTCTAGAGTGCCAACCGTCATCTACCAAAGCTGAGGAAATATCTAGGATTTTTTCAAGCTTTAAGGAAAAAACTACTCATCTGGTGGATATATATCAAGGGACCTCAACACCAAGCTTTTCAAGGTACATCCAGAAAATTAGTCCCAACGATCCCAAAATTAAACGGATTGGCATGGGCTAGTACAGAAAACTGATACACCCTCTGAGACTTAGATCTTTGTGGCCATATACAGTGTGTTCGAAGCTTGTGTGCTAACTTCTCACATTGGATTTTGCTTGAAACTATGTTTAATCGTCACCTGTTACAACCAAAACTAATCCTACTCTGTCTTGCTTTATGTACAGTGGGCATTTCGTCTGCTCCAGTACAAGCACAGCTTCAATCGCTGCCAGAGTTGGATAAAAGAAATGCATCACCTACCGTCCTACCGCCCAGTGAAACAGCCTACACGTTAGGTGCTGGTGACGTTGTCCGTGTTGACATCTTTAGAGTGTCTCAATATAGCGGCGAGAGTGAGGTTTTAGTTGACGGCACACTCAATTTACCTCTGGTTGGCTCTGTTGATGTAGCTGGGCTCACCATAGAAGAGACTACAGAATTACTATCTAGACAATATGGTCAATATTTAAGACGTCCTCTGATCACCCTTAGCGTTCTAAACCGACGTCCGTTACAGGTGGGTATCTCTGGAGAAATTAATAGCCCCGGATCTTACACATTGACTCAAACTGGCACTCAGGCTCCTCGGTTATCCCAGCTCTTAGAGCAGGCTGGTGGCATTACTCAGGTTGCTAACATTCGCCAGTTACAGGTTCAGCGCCCTGGTCGAGATGGCACTCAACAGACGTTTACGATTGATCTTTGGCAACTGCTAGAAACTGGTAACTCTCAATACGATATTTCCCTAAGAGACGGAGATTCAATTTTCGTTCCCACCGGCACAATATCGTTAGAAGATGCCGCGCTGTTGGCTGATGCCAGCTTTGCAGCTAGTGTCAGTGAACCCATTAATGTGGCGGTTGTTGGTGAAGTATATCGCCCCGGTCCATATACGCTGCAGGGCGGTCAAGCCACTACTAGAGATGCAGGGGTACCTGGCTCATCATCCGGTTCGTCCACACCTACAACTGTCACAAGAGCGCTGCAAGTAGCGGGTGGCATTAAGCCTCGGGCTGATATTCGCCAAGTGCAGGTTGTTCGCCCCACTCGTTCAGGAGAACCACAAGTCATTGATGTGGATTTATGGGAGCTGCTAGAAACTGGCGACGTTTATCAGGATGTCGTATTGCAGGCCAACGATACTATTTTTGTCCCAGTCGCAACAGCCCTCAATCCAGCAGAAGTTCCAACAGTTTTAGGCTCTAGCATTTCCCCCAACTCTATTCGCATCAACATTGTAGGTGAAGTAGAACGCTCAGGAGTACTGGAGGTCACTCCGAACACATCGCTCAGTCAGGCGATTTTGGCGGCTGGTGGCTTTAACAATCGTGCCAGGGAAAGCGAGGCTGAGCTAATACGTCTAAATCCGGATGGCACTGTTGTTCGGCAGACGATTCCGATTGACTTTGCACAGGGTATCAATGATGAAAACAACCCCATCTTGCAAAATAACGATGTGGTCATTGTGAACCCTTCAGCCCTGGCAAACCTCAGTGATGAGATTGGCTCTATCCTTAGTCCAGTTGGACAAGTGATCAACAATATTATCTCTCCTCTGAGATTCTTAAATATACTCGATTAGGCAGGGATAGCCAGAACTTAGAATCTTCACTTCTAGCCTGTAATTCATCACGTCTATAAATTTATCTTCTAACCTATGAGAGCCGATATCCTCCCCACCTCCTCTAACTGGACAGCCCCCAACCAACCATTACCAACGGCGGATGAAGGGGGGCTGAATATTGGTGGCTTAGTTAAAACACTGCAGCGAAAATGGTGGGTAATCACTGGTGTTACAGTTGTTGCGATGGGTCTAGCTGCGGTTAGAGTACTGACTGAAAAACCCATTTACAGTGGCAGTTTTGAAATTTTAGTCCAAGCTCAAAGTACTGAGACTGAGGTTCTCTCAAACGTTCCTGAAACGATTACCAGTCAGGAGCAGGTCGCTGTCGATGGAGATCTGCTAAAGATCTTAAAGGGACCTGCCGTTTTACAACCAGTTATTGAAGGCATCAAAGATAGATATCCTAACTACTGTCCGTCAACCGCCGCCAGTGAAAACCCTTTAGACGTCAGCTATGACCCTTGCTATCAAATTCTCAATGGTCATTTGCGGGTAAATCAGCAAGGTAACAATTCAGACATTATCCAAGTTACTCTACAAGATCCTGATCCACAAACGGTACAGGTTATCTTGGGTCTAGTTTCTGAAGCCTATCTGACTTACAGTCTTGAGTCCAAGCAGGCGGATATTCGTCGTGCCATGGAATTTGTTGAGCAAAAACTGCCTGATTTGACCGATAAGGTGGACTCTTTGCAGGATAATTTGCAATCACTGCGGTTGAATTATGACTTAATTGACCCCACATCGCGTGGGTCACAGCTATCAGGTCAAGTAGGGACATTTTCTACGCAACAGCTAGATACTCAAATTGCTCTGGAGCAAAATCGAGCAAATTATGAAAATCTGCGCTCTCAGCTGGGCGGCTCTCAAGAACAGGCCGCGTCATCGGCACTGGCTCAAAATCCAAGATATCAAGCACTGTTGAGCAGCTTGTTGGAGCTAGATTCACAAATTGCAGAAGCCTCAACGCTGTACCTTGATGGCAGCCCCGACATGGACGTACTAAGGGAGCAACGGCAAAACTTGCTGGTGCTGCTTGAGCAACAGGGAGAACAATCTCAGCGAGAATTGGTTAGTCAAATGCAAGAATTGGAAGCCCAGGAAAGTTCTCTTAACCGAACATTGACAGGGCTCAATGCAGATGTCGACGAGCTAGCTGGAATTTCAAGACAGTATGTTGATATTCAACGCGAGTTGGACATTGCGACAGAAAATTTGAATCAGTTTCTGGCAAAACAAGCTGCTCTAGAGATTGACTCCGCTCAGCGGGAAATCCCTTGGCAGGTGGTAACACCACCGACCCAGCCTAGACCACAGGCGGTCAGTCTATTACAAAATCTATTGTTAGGTGGAACTCTGGGTTTACTTTTAGGCTCAGCCATTGCCCTTCTATTAGATAAGTCAACAGGCGTTCTCTATTCAGAAAAAGAGATTCAGCGGGCAATGCGGCTACCTATCTTAGGTAAAATTCCAACACCTGAGCTAGTTGAGCGAGATGTGCTTGAGCCTGTTAAGGCACTCCAGTTAGCCGCAGCTAACTCGTCTTCTGACGATGCTCAAGCATCTCCGTTAGAAAATGGGTCAACTGTTCGGATTCCTGCTTATTCTGAAGATCCTTTCATAGAGGCATTTCGTTCGCTATATACCAACTTGAGATTGAGTAGTGTAGACCAACCATTAACATCGGTGGTGGTAAGTTCGGTAATGGCGGATGAAGGGAAATCAATTGCAGCGATTCACCTAGCTGAAGCGGCTGCGTTGATGGGTCAACGAGTCTTGCTAGTAGATACCAACCTTCGCGATCCAAAGGTTCATAGTTATCTTAAATTGCCCAACGATGTTGGTTTGACTGATCTTGCTCTCAGCGACACCAGTGCCATCACTAAAAACACATTTCTGCATGAACCGATTTCAGGGCTTAAGGTTCTTTGTGCAGGAACAAAGGGTCATGATGCGGGTCATATTTTGACTACTAAACGGGTTCAGCGGCTGCTTCAACAGCTTAAAACCAGATTTGACTTGGTTGTGTTTGATGCACCATCGTTGTTGGGACAATCAGATGCGTATCTGGTTGCTGAACAAGCAGATGGTATGTTGCTTGTTGCCCGCCCCGGTCAGATTAAGCAAAATCTTATTGACCAGGCTATGGAGCAAATTCGCATTGCCAATGTCAATGTCTTTGGAATCGCTGTCAGAGAAAGCTAGCAAGTACTGGCCTGCGCGCGCAGGGTTGAATACTTACAGCAGACTTGCTTAGGGTGTATGGGTTAGGATAATGCTCTCTACCTAAACCCCCTACACCCTGAGCTGTTTGTTATAAATCTCTAAAAGAGAACGTCGCCGTTGCTGATTTCAAGGATGAATCGCGCTGGAATCATACTGCGAATTAGCAACACCAGAAAATTTAGTTAGTGGCCTGATTAAGCTCGTTGAGTTTAGCAGTGGCCTGTGCATAAAGCCGCTGTGCTTCTGCTGAAACCGTTGTATTGTTTGGAACTGTTTCTAGGTTTTGAATAACCTGCTGTAGTTGCGATCGCACCCCTCGCAGAGCCCCCGCTTCAGCCTGGTCGATCAGCTGCGGTATCGTTTGACGCACCCCCTCAACAGTTGAGACGGCCTGTTCTTCCTGGCGTCTCCGTGTTTCAATATCGCTTTTATATGTCAGATATTGGGCTCTTAGACTTTGGGCCTCGACATAACTAGGGCTGTTTTCCGGCACCTTCTCTAAAGCCTTAAGCGCCTCTCGCCATTGTTCTTCAGCCCGCTGCCATACATCCGCTACATGCGGTGGGTTTTGTACCAACACGGCCGCCTGCATACCATAGTTCTTTGCAACCGCAACAAAATCATTAGACTGCTGAATGTTTGAGACTGCACCTGCCA
>JBHJIV010000020.1:0-54331 GCA_050043105.1 Leptolyngbyaceae cyanobacterium
GGCAGATGTGAGCCCCTTGACAGACACCTTAAGCAAGGACGGACGGACAATTCTTGACCATGGGAGAGGGCCTATTGACGATATCTGGGCTGTGGGATAATCCCTAAGATTTCTATTGAGTTTTTCAGCAAACCCTAACTATTTCCCCCGGCCAGAAATTTTTCTCCCGCCAACTTGGCAATCATATGTAGATTTTGGGGCAAATGATCAGCATACTCACATAGCTGACCTGCTAGGGACTCTTGTTGTCGAAAAACATCTTCCCCCCATAAATGCTCCAAAAGTTGGCGAGATGATTCGGGGGGCAGCCCACCTAAAATCAATTGCTGACTTCGAGGCAAACTTAGTCGTTCGCGGGTCGTAATCAATACCTTGAAGCGGGGATTGTTCAAGGGAATATAGTTTTGAATGGCACTGTAATTTACCAAATCGTCAATCACGATTAGCACTTTCTCCCCAGGCCAGTTATTCCAGCAAAGTGACACTTGAGTTTGCAACGTCAGGTCTCCAGGAATTATCAGAACCTCAGAGAAATGAGCCCGCACAAACTCAGTAGTTTGAGAACCAATATCTGATTGCTTTGGAAACAACCAACAAACCCCACCCGAATAATCCTGACGATGCTTGAGGGAATATTGAGTTGCCAGTTCAGTCTTACCCATACCTCCAACACCATTGCTATTGATAACGGCAAGACTGTATTGCTCCAGCAATCGATGCACCTTTTCAATGGGTTGCTCACGATCGACAAAACAGCTGGTCTTAGCGTTAGGAATATTGTTAGGAGCAGGTAAATTGACAGCTTGAGTAGGCAGTTGATCGACCAAAACCTTTTCTAAGCCATCAATCAGCCGATCCATATCAGGGTGAAAATCTGGATCGGAGCGGGCATTGGTACTGTTACGATACGCCAACGGTTGCAAACAGTCTGATAAATCCTTAGCTTTTGGCAGCTTAGCATTGCGCACCAGTAGTGGAATAACCGGAATACCCCGCTCTAAGGCAGTTGTAATCTCAAGCCGCACCCAATCACCTGGATGATCTAGACGACGATTACCTTCTTTGTCTTTTACAGTTAGCCAGTCAGGCCCAATTACAGCAACTAATACTTGGCAGCCACTCAACTCAGTGCCAATATGCTCACGAAAGTCCACCCCAAATGGAATCGACTGAATGTCCCTAAAAATGACTTGTGGGCCAAAATAACCTACTAAACGATCATAGATACGCCCAGTAATATCACCACTGTCAGTACGACGATAGGAGATGAAAATACTAGGCATCGCTGAGCAAATTACACAAATTCATATGCATTGTACTCCCTAAGGAAAAAGAGCTTTGGGCAGTAGCAGAATTATTACAGGCTTTAGCTGACTAGCAAATACAAATTTTGAACGAAGCTACTAAAGCTCTTTGGCAACAGCGTGTCCAATCAAAACTAAGACTCACTAAACTGTTGTAGCAACCAGCGATTTACTGCTCCATCATCGTCAGTTTGACTGCGATTTAGCGCCTCTTCAATGACTGGTATGAACAATTCAGGTAAGACTGCCGAAACCTCAATTTGCCGACTACCGCCATCAGCAATGGCAAAGGCAACTACAGCTGCATCCTCAACATTTACTACCCAATATTCCTCAACACCTAAACGCTCATACAGTAAACGCTTCTGCCCCAAATCATCGCTCAAGGTAGTGGCCGAAATCTCGATAGCCAATGTCGGTGGCCCATAAACATCCACATCCACAGGCTGATTATTTTGAGGCGGTCGCTGTAGCTCAGGTCCAATGTAGTACGCTAAGTCTGGCTGGCATTCTCGCTCATCGTTTTTTCGAAAACTACCGTTGGTAAAGGAAACAAACTTAATATCTTTTAGTGTCCCGTACAGACTGACAACCGCTGCTAGCAGTGAATTACCCTGACTATGGGCTGAACCAATAGGCATAGTTTCAATTCTCATCCAGCCAGCGTCATAGTAAAAGCGAGCTTTTTCCAGATTAGGATCTTCAGCCCAAGCTAAAAATGCGTCCCAGGTAGCTTTAACCCAGGTGTCAGTCACTAGAATGGGGGGTGTCGATGCGGTGCTAACCATAAAAGCTCATACCTCAAACTCCAGTTTACTGAATCTATGAGCTATCCAACCGTCACGATAGCCTCGTAGCCCTCCGTAATAGGCAACTTCCTCAGAATAACTCTCGTTATAAACCAACACACCGATTTACCCACCGTTTTTCCTAGAACGAAGTGTGTCATTCCTTGAGATCGCACACCTAAACTTCCCTACTCTGGTCACCGCCAGAAAGCGCCCAAACTGTAGACACACGCACGGGAATTGGTGAAACTTGACTTTTCCCTCAAAACACAAATCTTAAATAAAGACTGACTATTATCAATTTGGGACTCATAAAGAGACCTTTAATCTTAGTCTGAGAATTACTAGCCTTGATTGCTCTAGAAAATTTTCACTCAAAGCTCCCCCCACTATTCCACCGTCGACAGCGGCGAAAAAATAGTGACACCGCCTGGTACGCATTCAAATTCAATTGGGTTAGCTTCACACAGCTCACCGTCCACAACCAACTTTTGAGGGGGCTCTGTTGTGACTGTCAGCCGATTTGTTCGTAGACAGACGACATCTTCTCGCTTGGCTTGGGCTTTAACCAGAGCAGAGGTAAACAGGGTGGCCATCATATTGACACCCTGTAGCCGAGACTGAGGAATCGGAATGGTGACTTCTAAAAGACCATCGTCGGGAATAACTTCGCCAAATCCTTGGGCGGCTACTGATGTTGCAGGGGCTGCATTAGCCACCGTTACAGCCACTGTGTCAACTTCAACCACCTCACCATCGATTTCAATTTTTGCTTTGAATAGCTCTTGGGCAAACACTTGCTGTGCTCCTGAGAGTAGGTAGGCTAGCGTACCTAACTGATTTTTTAGCTCTCGATTAGCGTTGTCCACCATCTCTGCTTCAAATCCAACACCGGCCAGCAAAATCATCGGAATGTTGTTGCAGTAGGCCGCGTCTACTACACGGGTATTGCCTGCTGCAATGGTTTCACAGGCCTGTCTTAAATCGGTGGGAATGCCCATGGCAACAGAAAATGCATTGGCGGTGCCCCGTGGAATAACGCCTAGGGGAATTCCAGTACCGATGGTAACACCTGCGATCGCAGATACGGTTCCATCCCCTCCGGAGGCAATAATAAAGCCGGTGTCGTGTTCAGTTTGGTTGGCTTGAATAGTTGCGATCGCAGCCTTGGCCTGGTCTATTGGGTCTATGGTCGGCTGGGTAAACACCGTGTGTAAGTTAACCTGCGGTGCCAAAATCTGACGAATCAAGGCTAAGTCTCTATCGGGATTGCCTTGCCCCGCTACGGGGTTAAAAATCAAATAGGCGTCTCGACGTTTAGCCACAGCTTGAATTGCGAGTTCTGCTGTGGCTACATTGGTGGCCAACAGCACGTTGTGTAACGTGCAGACCCGCAACAGCGCTCGAATATCGGGCTCATTGGGGTTCACACTAACCGGATCTAGCAAAAAGATAACGCCGGCAACATCGCCCGCCACCACCCGCGCCGCGATCTGCAGCTCTCCGCCCTGTGAACCAGCGGCCATGCGTTCCACGGGCAGCTCTGTTACTGTCTCAATCAGCTGGCCAGTGGTATCAGTGGCGATCAAATGGTAGCGGGCGAGCACATGTCGATAGTTTGTCGCCAGAGTCACCATCTCATTTTTCTTGGTGTCGTGGGCGATCAGAGCGAGACAGTCCGGCATAGTGAGGCAAAAACTTACAGTCTTTCCAAAGGATAGCTATCTGCAGGGGCAGCTGACCATTCCCACATAGAGCCCGCATAGTTTTTAACCGAATAGCCCAGGGTTACTAACACTGAGGCCAGCCAGCCAGAGCGAATACCGCCAGTGCAGTAAACAACAATTTGCGTATCCTGGGTAATGTCAGCTGTCTCCAGCCTTTGATAAATCTCATTGGTGGGCAGCAGCCGACCGTCCTGGCCTAAAAAGTCCTTAAAGTAAAGATGAATGGCTCCTGGCACATGGCCCCCACGCTGTTCTCCGTAGGGTGTTTTGCCAGCGAACTCGCGGGCTTCGCGGGTGTCGATTACCACTACATTATCGTCATCTAACTGTGCCTTAAGCTGATCTCGCTTAATCTCCCAGGTCGTGTTGCGCGCTACAACAAAATCACCTGGCGCTGCAGACTGGCTATGTCCTGACTGTACGGGCACGCTGGCGTCTAGCAGAGCTTCAAATCCGCCATCCACCATCACAGCTTGAGAATGGCCCAAGGTTCGCAGCATCCAAACAATTCGACCATCTTCTCCCCAGCCGCCGGGCGGGTTGGCAAACACAACCACAGGCTTGTCGTGTGAAATGCCAAAAGACTGTAGCCGCTGGGTTAGCTCATCGTCCTGGCTTAGTAGCTGACCGCGAGTCACTGCATCCTCAGGTGAGAACTGCTTCCAATTCACATAGATAGCCCCCCGCAGTCGGGTTAGGGCCAGCTTCCGGGTATCTAAAAGTGTTGCCCCTTGTTCAATTAGCTGTTTTGCCTCAGGCGCACTAACGACCCATCGCTCTGTGAGTGATTCGGGCAGCTGTGAGCCTGTAGACAGTGGCTGCAGAGGTTTGCGCTCAAGGGGTAAATTGTTTTGTCGCCATTTAGAAATATCTCCTTCTAAATGAATCACAGAGGATATCCCAGCGTCCCGTAAGGTTCTTTCAGCAATTTTTGCTCGGATACCCCGTTCACAGTAGACCACTAGCGGTTCGCCTGGGATCTCGTCAAGCCGCGCTTCCAGTTCTCGAAAGTGAATGTTAATGGCCCCTGGGATATGTCCAGCTTCGTACTCTTCTACTGTACGTACATCCAAAATCAGTGGCGCTGTACCCGCTTCGATTTGGGCCACTAATTCCTGCTGCGAAATGCGATCGCTAGCCAATGCAACACAGGATGCCAGCTGAGCACAGAGATAGATGACTAATAAAAATTTTTGAACTTGGCTAGCGTTCATAGGGTTAAACAAGATAAAAAATCAATGTCTCAAAAAAAGATTGATGAGTATTATTATCAGACTTAAGCAGAGGCAGATTAGTCTTAATTTGAGACATCAAAATTTGTCAGCGATCAGGCTTAAATAGCAACCAGTCTCAAAATTCGCCCTCAGGCTGCTCTACTTTGAGGTCATTTTGACATAGGCCTCAATAAATTAGGCTGGGCTATCAAGTGGTTGCTAATGTCTTAAAAAAAGATTAATGAGTATTATTATTAGACCTACATAAAGACATAAAGTCTCAAATTAAGACAGATAACTTTAAACAGATCTATCCACCGATTTGAGACATCGTGCGGCTGTAGGCTCCTGTGGTGCCAGATTCTCGCATTTTGAAATTAATCTCTGGTTTATTGGCCACCAAATTGCCCACGAGATCGCGAATAGTGTTAATAGAGTCTCCGCTGCGTAGGGCTTCGCGTAGATTGAGCTGACTTGTTTCATTTAGTAAACAGGGGCGCAGCCAGCCATCGGCTGAGAGTCTCATGCGGTTGCAGCGATCGCAAAAGCATTCAGACATCTGGCTAATAAATCCCAACGTTCCCTTAGCCCCTGGAATCTTAAAGACATCGGCCGGACCGTTGCCGCGAATCCTGGATTCTTCTAGACCCCAGCGCTCTCGAATCTGTTGTCTGATTGTTTCTGAATCAATCCAGCCCTTATTGGTAAATAGATCGTCATTGCCAATGGGCATAAATTCGATAAATCGCACATGCCAATTTTTGTCGAGAGTTAGGGCAGCTAGATCTAAAATCTCGTGGTCGTTAATCCCTGGGATAACAACAACATTTAATTTGAGCGGGTTAAAGCCTACCTGGTAGGCGGTTTGAATACCTTTCCACACCTGTTGCCAGCGGATATGAGTAGCATCTGTTGCCAAATTACTAGAGGTAGGCTTACCAACAATTGCTTCAAATGTTTCTGGCTGGAGCGAGTCTAAGCTAATGTTGATACGTCGCAACCCCGCATCATACAGCGGCTGGGCCAGCTTCTCGAGCTTAAAGGCATTTGTGGTTAATGCTAAATCCGTTGTCTCGGGTAGGTGGGCAATCTCATCCACCAGCTGTACAATACCTGGCCGTAATAGCGGTTCTCCACCCGTTAACCGAAATTTGGTAAATCCTAATGGGATAAACACTCCCTTCAACAGTGTCAAAATTTCGTCATGACTTAGCCAAAACTCTCGTAACACATAGTTAAGGTCAGCACCTTCCGGCATGCAGTACACACATTGAAAGTTACAGCGGTCAATCAGGCTGATACGAAGATAGTCGATGGTGTTCATAGGGTTTTGTCGAACTCAAAACCCCTAACCATGGGAGTTTGGGGTCTAAGCCAGTAGGTCAAACATTGTGTTTCCATCTTAGCGGGTGCAATCTCATTAGTCTGCGCAATTCGAGGCGATAGCCATTGTCAAAGTCCAGAGTCAAAATTGTGTACTAGCAAACAGGGAGTGCAGTATTCGCACCGTGGTTTGCTACTCTAGATAAAATAATTTTTCATAACTCTTAGAACGGCACTGTTAGCACATGGCGTTTTCCAAAGGCTTCTAAGGGCTATCAGTATCATTTAATAAGCCAATCACTAAAATAAGAGGATTCAACCCGCTTTCTCAACCACTACAGCTTCAGGACCTATCCGTGACTGCAAAAACTCCTGCCATTACCGACACGGTATCTACCAAACCATCTGAGTTTAACCGTCAGATGCTAATTATTCTTGATTTTGGCTCCCAATACTCCGAACTGATTGCTCGTCGTATTCGCGAGACCCATGTCTACTCAGAAGTGCTTTCTTACCGCACTTCGGTTGAGAAAATCCGTCAGCTGAGTCCACAGGGCATTATTTTGTCCGGTGGTCCTAATTCTGTTTACGCTGACCACGCCCCTAAGTGTGATCCAGCGATTTGGGAGCTGGGGATTCCGGTGTTGGGTGTGTGCTACGGCATGCAGCTGATGGTGCAGCAGCTGGGGGGGCAAGTAGAAACGGCTGAACGCGGCGAATATGGGAAAGCCTCCCTACACATTGATGACCCCACAGACCTGCTAACCAATGTCGGTGATGGCTCTACCATGTGGATGAGCCATGGTGATTCGGTCACACGGCTGCCCGACGGGTTTGAGGTATTGGCCCATACGGATAATACTCCCAGCGCTGCGATCGCAAACCACGATCAAGAGTTTTACGGTGTCCAGTTCCACCCAGAAGTTGTCCATTCCGTTGATGGCCAGGCGCTGATTCGTAATTTTGTCTATCATATCTGTCGCTGTGAACCCACCTGGACCACTGAAGTATTTGTAGAAGAAGCAATTCGCGAAGTCAGAGCCAAGGTGGGTGATAAGCGTGTCCTACTAGCGCTGTCTGGCGGTGTCGATTCGTCTACACTGGCATTTTTGCTGCATCAGGCGATCGGCGATCGGCTCACATGTATGTTTATCGATCAGGGCTTTATGCGTAAGGGTGAGCCCGAGCGTCTGGTGGAGCTGTTCGACCAGCAGTTTCACATCAGAGTTGAATATGTCCAGGCTCGCGCCCGCTTCCTGGAAAAAATTAGAGATGTCACCGACCCAGAAGAAAAGCGCAAACGCATCGGCCATGAATTTATCCGTGTTTTTGAAGAAGAATCTAAGCGTCTAGGCCCCTTTGATTACTTGGCTCAAGGTACGCTGTATCCCGATGTGATCGAGTCTGCTGACACGAACGTGGACCCTAAAACGGGTGAGCGAGTGGCGGTCAAAATTAAGAGCCACCATAATGTCGGTGGTCTACCCAAGGATCTGCAGTTTAAGCTGATCGAACCCCTGCGCAAACTCTTTAAGGATGAGGTGCGTAATGTCGGTCGCTCCGTCGGTTTGCCAGACGAAATTGTACGCCGTCAGCCATTCCCCGGCCCTGGTTTAGCCATTCGCATTTTGGGTGAGGTGACCGCCGAGCGGCTAAATATTTTGCGTGATGCTGACTACATCGTGCGTGAAGAGATTCGTGAGCGTGGTCTATACCACGACTTTTGGCAAGCGTTTGCTGTGCTGCTGCCGGTACGCAGTGTGGGTGTCATGGGCGATCAGCGCACCTATGCCCACCCAATCGTGTTGCGCTTTGTCAGCAGTGAAGACGGCATGACGGCAGACTGGTCGCGCCCATCCTACGACTTGCTAGAGGTGATTTCTAACCGCATTGTCAACGAAGTCGATGGGGTTAATCGTGTGGTTTACGACATTACCTCTAAGCCCCCTGGCACCATCGAGTGGGAATAGGCGCGCGGCAGACACTCGGTTTCTGATTTGGAATAAACATTTGAAGATATCCAATGTTTTAGAAACCGGGTTTCTGGCCAGCCGTCGCAGTCCCTTTAGGGCGAGCAAAAATCATCCGGCCAGCCGAAGTCTGTAGCGCCCCGGTCACCACCACCAGCACATTGTCGCCAATGTAGCCCTTGCCAGATTCCACCACCACCATGGTGCCATCGTTTAGGTAGCCTACACCCTGGGCATCTTCCTTACCTTCTTTAAGAACCTTGATCTCAATGTCATCCCCCGGTAAGTAAGCTGGGCGGATGGCCTTGGCCAAATCGTTAATATTTAAAATGCCGACCTGCTGCACCCGAGCTACTTTGCTGAGGTTGTAGTCATTGGTGAGCAGCATGGCGTTCATTTCTTGGGCCAGCTTAACTAGCTTGGCATCCACAGTTACCACATCGGCATAGTCTGCGGGATCAACCACAACTCGATCTGGATAGGCCGCCCGCAAACGATTGAGAATATCTAGCCCACGTCTACCCCTGGCCCGTTTTTGATCGTTGGCCGCATCGGCAACGGCTTGGAGCTCCTGTAATACAAACTGAGGCACAACAATGCTGCCCTCTAGAAAGCTGGTGTCCAAAAGTCCTTCTATACGGCCATCAATAATACAGCTGGTATCTAAAATTTTGGAGGTTGATGGCTTTAGTGTGCCTTCTGCAATTAGCATGCTTTCTACACTGCCAGGGTTAACCAGCCGCAGCAGTGCACGTCCCTGAGTATCCGCCAGATTCATTCCTGATACGGCAAATACAATGCTGTTCATGACAGCTGCCAGGGGTTTGATAAAGCCAAACTCTCCTGGAATTGGCAGCAGAAAAACAGGGGCCAAGATTAAATTGGCAATAAGTAGACCAATAATTAAACCGATGGCGCGGGCAAAGATGCGGTCGGGAGGCAGAGTTCTGATTTGCTTTTCAAACCGTCGATAGCTGGTTTGGGCAACAATCCCTAGTCCGGTGCCGATTAAAGCGCCAAATCCCGCCGTTACAGTCCCCAACCCTTCAATGTTGTTGACTTGATCTAAAACCTGGGGCGGCAACAGATCAACGCTGTAAAAGCCAACGCCCGCCCCTGCCAATATGAATGAAATAATAATTAATGCATCTAGCATTCGAATGATGTCGACCTCAGTGTGTGCCTATCGTCATGAAGGGTAAACCATACACCATCACTGGGAAGGCCTAAACAACGACATTATAATCACTGATGTTCCCACCATTGGGTTCCTCCCTAAATGCCTTTATGTTCCTGCTTCTGTGATGCCTATTTCGGCCTCTACTTCGGCCCCTATTTCAGCCCCGGCTTCCGCCTACGTGCACATTCCGTTTTGTCGTCGTCGTTGCTTTTATTGCGATTTTCCCATTTCGGTTATTGGTAACCGGCAGCGCGGAGAAACCTCCGGCACGATCGCCACCTATGTTGATTGGCTATGCCAAGAAATTAAAGCCACCCCTGTCTTAGGCTCTGCCCTAACAACGGTGTTTTTTGGCGGGGGAACGCCATCGCTGCTCTCGACGGCGCAGCTTGAGCAAATTTTGCACACCCTAGACCAGCAGTTTGGTCTGACAACAACTGCAGAGATTTCGATGGAAATGGACCCAGGCACATTTGACCTGGCCCATGTGCGGGGCTACTGCTCTGCGGGCATCAATCGCATTAGCCTTGGGGTTCAAGCCTTTGACAATGCACTACTAGAGCAGTGTGGGCGGTTTCACCGGCTAGCCGATGTGGAGCGGGCTGTGGATGATATGTATCGGAGCCAGGTGACTAGCTGGAGTTTGGATTTAATTTCTGGACTGCCGCACCAAACCCTGACGCAGTGGCAGAAGTCTCTAAAGCGTGCGATCGCAGCCCACCCCCATCACCTATCTGTCTACGACCTCACTATCGAACCGACTACCCCCTTTGGCAAGCAGTATCAGCCCGGCAAACAACCTCTGCCCACTGAAACAGCAACCGTCAGCATGTACCGGCAAGCCCAAACGATGCTAACCGCAGCTGGCTATGACCACTACGAAATTTCCAACTACGCAAAACCAGGGCATCAGTGCCACCACAATCGTACCTATTGGGAAAATCAATCGTTTTATGGCTTTGGCATGGGAGCCACCAGCTACACCAGCGGCCAGCGGGTAGCCCGCCCCCGCACTCAACAGACCTATCGTGAGTGGGTGAATCACTATCAGCACTCCGCAGGTATTTTCAACGAACCGCCACTCTCACCCACCGAACACCTAACCGATGCGCTGATGATGGGTCTGCGCCTTTCAGAGGGGATTGAGCTAGCTCCGTTTCTTCAATCCTTTGGCCATGGGTTTATGACAATGGTTAAGACCCAGCTAGCGTCCTATTTAGCGTCAGGGCAAGCCATCCTAGAAAACAATCGGTTGAGACTTAGCGATCCCGATGGTTTTCTCATCTCCAATAGTGTTCTCGCCGATCTGTTTAACGGTATCGAACAACTCACTGAAAATTAGCGATCCCCCGTTGCGATTTCCCGTAGGGACGTTGCATGCAACATCCCTACGGATTGCCCATGGACAACACCAACCCCAAAAACTTAAACGTTTTGTAACATTGGCAACCATATCTGCGATCCATAATTTGCCAAAGAGAGGATTTCTTCCGTTTGCAACGATGCAGTAGGATGAGTCCCTGTGAAAAAATCTCCCCTCAGCCATGCCGAAGGTACTTGTCTCTGACCCTATCGACCAATCTGGTCTCGATATATTGGCCCAGGTGGCCCAAGTTGATGTCAAAACAAAGCTTCCTCCTGAAGAGCTTGTGCAGCTAATCCCTAACTACGACGCCTTGATGATTCGCTCAGGGACCAAGGTCACCAGCGCCGTCATCGAGGCGGCTAGCCAGCTAAAAATCATCGGTCGTGCAGGGGTGGGTGTAGACAACGTCGATGTGGCAGCCGCCACTCGTCGAGGCATCGTGGTGGTGAATTCTCCTGAGGGGAACACCATTGCCGCTGCCGAACATGCCCTGGCGATGATGCTGTCAATGTCGCGCAATATTCCTGAAGCCGACAGATCAGTAAAGTCTGCGGCATGGAATCGCAAACAGTTTACCGGTGTTGAGGTCTACAAAAAGATTCTCGGAGTGGTGGGCCTAGGTAAAATCGGGTCCCACGTGGCGACAGTTGCTCGCTCCATGGGGATGACTATCTTGGCCTACGATCCCTTTATTTCAAAAGATCGAGCAGCAGAACTGGGCTGTAACTTGGTAGATCTCGATATGCTCTTCCAAGAAGCAGATTACATTACACTACACATTCCCAAAACATCTGAAACCGCCCACCTGATCAATGCAGACGCGCTGGCTAAGATGAAGCCAACCGCCCGTATTATCAACTGTGCTCGCGGTGGCATCATCGATGAAGTCGCCCTATACGAAGCGGTTAAGAATGGCACCATTGCGGGTGCCGCCCTCGATGTCTACGAAGAAGAGCCGCTTGGAGAAAGTCCTTTACGGGAGTTAGGAAAATCTGTTGTGCTCACTCCCCACCTGGGGGCCTCTACCGCTGAAGCACAGATTAATGTTGCAGTTGATGTCGCTGAGCAAATTCGGGATGTTTTATTGGGACTCCCGGCTCGGTCGGCTGTTAATATCCCTGGCTTAAGACCCGATGTTTTAGAAAAACTGCGCCCCTATCTACAGCTGGCTGAAACCCTGGGTAATTTGGTAGGTCAGTTAGCCGGTGGCCGCGTGGAACAGGTGCAAATTCGACTTCAGGGTGAACTGGCAAATCAAGATGGTAAGCCATTAGTGATTGCCACACTCAAAGGGTTGCTTACCAACGCTCTGCGGGAGCGGGTGAACTATGTCAATGCCTCTATCGAGGCCAAAGAGCGGGGCATTAAGGTTATCGAAACCCGAGATGCAAGTGTTAAAGACTTTACCGGCTCTCTCTATGTCTCGGCCCAGGGGTCTTTGGGTGAACATTCGGTGACAGGCATTATTGTCGGTGGCACTGAGGTGCGCATTACCGATATCAATCAGTTTCCCATTAACGTACCGCCGACCAAATACATGTTGTTTACCCTGCACCGAGATATGCCGGGAATTATCGGCAAAATTGGCTCATTGTTGGGCAGTTTTAAGGTCAACATTGCCTGTATGCAGGGGGGACGTCAGATTGTACGCGGCGATGCGGTTATGGTCCTCAGCATTGATGACCCGCTGCCAGATGGGATTTTAGAAGAAATCACAAAAGTACCTGGCATTCGTGATGCTTATACCGTGGCCCTATAGAATGGGTTAGACATCAGCTGTGCTGGGGATTATCTCTAGTTCTTGGCACAGCACCAAAGCAAGTTTCACGTTAGACAAACCCTTGGCAAACACCTGGTGGGAAATACAAGTTACCTGTTCCCCGCTGCTAGAGGACACCATCTTCTGGCGATTTGAAAACTGGAGCGGGCGTGGCACCGCCAGCGAGCGTTGGGGCCAGCAAAGTCGGATTAAAGCCTATTTTCCGCAACAACAGTTTTGCAATGTGGATTTGGCGGCATTGGCCCTACGATTTCAGCAAGATGCTCTGTGTTTGGGAATCAATGATCTGCCCAATGTTACCTGGAGTCTGATTGAAGACGAAGACTGGGCCAGAAGTTGGAAAAAATACTGGCAGCCTCAGCCGATTGGTGACCGTCTGCTGATTAATCCGGCCTGGATGGAGCTACCCGCAGATTTAACTCGTCTGGTATTAAAGCTGGATCCGGGTACTGCGTTTGGCACAGGCACCCACCCCACCACCCAGCTATGTCTAGAATCATTGGAAATGCGTCTAGGGGAGAAAGAACCGCTGACGCTGGCCGATATTGGCTGCGGGTCTGGCATCTTGTCTATTGGGGCAATATTGTTGGGTGCGCAGCAGGTCTATGCGGCAGACACTGACCCTCTGGCGGTTAAAGCAACAGGGGAAAATCGCGATCTCAATGGAATTGCAGCGCAGAAGATTCAGGTCGTTGAGGGTAGCATCGACAGCCTCAAGGTTAAGGAACCGGTGGATGGGATTTTATGTAACATCCTGGCGGAGATTATTGTGGAGCTGATCCCGCATTTTAATACCATTGCCAAAGAGTCTACCTGGGGTATTTTGAGCGGTGTTTTGCTGGAGCAGTCAAAGTGGGTTGCCGATACTCTCGAAAAACATAATTGGACAGTTGCCACCCTCTGGCGACGGGGTGACTGGTGTTGTTTAAATATTCGTCGGCCTTGAGCGGCGGCGGCTGATTCTCTATGTCCGTTTACTGGCTTAGCTATGGATACCTGGCTATATGTGTTAAAAATTGCGATCGCATCCGCTATCCTCAGCGCCCTCATTAAGTGGGCAGGTCCTATCATCGCCCCACCAGAATCTGCCGCTCTTATCCTGGTGCTGTTGCCAACTGCGATTTTAGGTAGCTGGCTTGTGAGTCGTTTAAGCCAGTAGCGCTATGGCCACCACCCGCACCATCGCCGAAATCAATCAAAAAATTCGAGACGGCAGCGTTACAGTATGGACTGCCGAAGAAACTAAGGCAAACGTTGCAAAACTAGGTCTAGAAGCCGCAGCAGCCACAGTTGATGTGGTTACCACCGGCACCTTTGAGCCGATGGAATCATCAGGAGCCATTATCAATCTGGGGCATACCGATCCCCCGATTAATATTCGTGAATGCTACCTCGACGGTGTGATGGCCTATGCAGGATTTGGTGCCGTTGATCTTTACATTGGAGCTAGCCAGAGCGCAGGTAGAATTCGCTGGGGCGACACCGCTGAAAGTGATGCGGCAAGCGAGCGGGGTGGGGGGCATGTAATTGCTCAGCTGATTGCTGGTAAATCAGTACACCTGAGGGCAATTGGACAGGTCAGCGACTGTTACCCTCGCGCCACGCTCGATATCTCCATTAGCCGAGATACCATCAATCAATTCTATTTGTTCAATCCCCGCAACCTTTACCAAAATTTTATTGTTGGCGTTAACAGTAGCGATCGGCCTTTACTCACCTATCTTGGACCGCTGCAGCCCTTTTTAGGCAACGCCGTATATGCCAACGCAGGGGCCCTCTCCCCCATGCTTAACGATCCACAGCTGCGTACGATCGGCATTGGCAGTCGACTATTTGTGGGGGGAGCCCCTGGCTATATTGCCTGGGAAGGCACCCAGCACTTTCCATTACAAAAACGGTTGACCAATGGCACTCCTATTGGGCCATCAGCCACCGTTGCTCTGATTGGCGATGCTAAACAAATGCAGCCCGAGTGGGTGCGAGGCTGCTATTTTAGCGGCTACGGTCCGTCTATCATGCTGGGCATCGGAATTCCAATTCCAATTTTAGAACCAGCTGTTCTGCAGAGCTGCGCCGTCGAGGACCAAGATATTCTTGCCCCTGTCATTGACTTTTCAATTCCTCGCCGAGTGCGTCCTAGCTTTGGTTTGGTCAGCTATCAGCAGCTCAAATCTGGCCACCTGACAATCAACGGCAGCCGAGTCAGAACAGCCCCCCTATCCAGCCTTTACCTGGGCCGCAAAGTAGCGGCTACCCTTAAAGATCAAATTGCTAAAGGGGAATTTGAACTCAGTGAGCCCGTCGCCCCTTTACCAAAACAAACGGCGTTCCTACCCCAAAATAATTAAGACAGGCAGAGGGCTGCTGGCGAGGCATCCTGGCTACTCTTCGGCGCTAGTGGCCTCAGTAACTGGGTCATTGCTGGCGTTCACCATGCTGGGCTTTTCCACTGCTGGCTTGTCTGGCTTGGCGCTATCGTCTTTAGCCAAATTAGGTTTGGGGCTAGGGCGTGAAGAACGCTTGGGGGGTCGGCGTATGCCGCCCATGCGATCACCCACGGGCTTTCTCTTGGAACGTTTTTTGGGGGGTACTGCCGCCACATAGCTACCCTCAGTCAGCACAAACTGGTTGCCTTCGCGCTGTACGTGCAGATCCCAGAAATAGCCAATGGTTTTGACCTCAATGCTGCCGCTAATCTGTAGCTTAAATGGACGTTTGGGCTGTTTGCCAGCGCGCATCTTTTGCACAATGCTGACAAGAATTTCCTGTCTTCGTTCATCATATTTGACCACCTCACCCCGAATAGAGAAGTAATCCGGTTGAATCGCATCAGCGGGCGCTTCAGGCGCTTCGTCTTCGTCATCCCCCAGGGTCTCAGGCTCCCACACACCGACAATCTGCACAGCAATACCGCCGTCATCTGGGGAAATTGTCCGGGGATAGACAACCCAGAGGTGCGCTTTTTCCAAATCCAGATGCTTCTTAACCAGGCTTGTAGTTCGTCCTAAAAGAACGGCACAGGTATTACTACCATCGTGATTGATAATATTGCCCCGATTAAACGTCTCTTCTGAGGGCTCATAGCGACCTTTTAATAAACCAATGGCTCTGTACTGCATTGGTTCACTCGGCGGAGAAATCGGCTGTAGTCTGGGTTGAGGAGCCGCAGGCTCTTCTTCAGTCTCAGCAGGACTCTCGGGAGATTCTTCTGACGTTGGCGTGACCGGTTCTTCTACAGCCACCGGCTCTGGTACTGGCTCTGGTTCAGGAGGCGCGACCGGAGGCGCTTTGGCAACGTCTAAATCCTTTGGTGGGGTAGTATCTTCAACTGGTTCTTCCACAGGTGCAGGCTTGGCGGGGCGTCGGGGGGGCTTCTTTAAAGCAGGACGATTCGAGTCAGCAGCTGCGCTTGCCTCCGGCTTATTATCGGATGCAGTACTGGGCATTTCAGGGGGGCGACTGTCTGCAGAACTCATTAATTTTGAAACCTCCTCAATCAGGAAAATCGGCTTACTTAAAAGTTTGAACAAATAGCTTGGGCGTAGTTAAGGGTATAAATGTCAACCGGCCGGCTTGTTACTTATACGTGGGACCTACGTCTGTCGAATATGAATATCTCTATATCGGCCTAGAAATCATAAGAATGAAAATGAAGTAGTGATGTCGTTTGGTTGAACCTAGCAGTTTTTAGATTAATAAACCAACTCTATTTATAAAAAACTAATCAGGCTACTGGCTATGCCAAATAAAGCCATGGCCGCTTTTACGTTACCATTCATAGATTTTGACAGATGTCAGCTCAATTTAAGGATATTCTGTCTAATCGAATGGACAATCAAATGTCCATGACCTTATGACCTTTGGTTTGACGAAGTTTAGCGACGGTTAGGGGACCCCAGGGAAAATGTTTACTATTTTTTATTACTTACAGTTTCATCGGTCGGGGGAAAATGACCGGTCCTATGAACATGATTTTTGGTTGCTCTAAAAGCCGGGTCGGACTGACTCATTTGGGTTTACTATGGGCAAGTTGTTTTCAAGGAGCGGAGTCCTGTGGCTGTCAAACGCAATCGTTGGCTAGTTGGCGGTATTTTGTTCATAGCGGTAGCGGCGCTGTTAGCGGTCTCCCTTGGGCCCCTGATTCAGGCAGCTTTTGAGCGCAACCCTAGTTATGGCGACAATGTCCCCACCGCGACTAACACCGATCGCCAAGCAGAACTCGAAGGTCGAGCGAACGGCTATGAGCTGGTGCTAGAGCGTGAGCCTGATAATCAAGCCGCCCTTGAGGGCCTTGTGGAAGCTCGCATCAGTCTTGAAGATTTAGAGAGTGCGATTGAGCCGCTCTCTCGACTGGCAGAATTAAACCCCCAGGAACCTCGCTATTCCGTTTTACTGGCCCAAGCCCAGCAAGAACTCGAAGATTTAGAGGGTGCGGCCCAAACCTATCGCAGTGTGCTGACGGCCAGCCCTGGCAACATGGAGGCGCTGCAGGGGTTAGTCGCGCTGCTGGTGGAACAAGAACGCCCCCAGGCTGCGGTTGGTTTGCTGCAGGACACCTTAAAGACGGCTGAGCAGTCCAATCAGATTCGCCCCGGTACCATCGATGTGATTGCTGTCAAACTACTGCTCGGACAGGTGTACGCTGAGCAGTCTCGCTATGATGATGCGATCGCAATTTACGATACCGCCATTCAAGATGCTCAGGTATTAGGGGGTGGCACACCCGACTTTCGCCCAACCCTGGCGAAAGCATTGGTACTGCGTGATACCGGAAACGAAGACGAAGCCCAACCGCTTTTCGAAACAGCTCTATCTTTGGCACCTGTACAGTTCAAAGATCGCATTCAGCAGCTGATCGCTCAGGGGCAGACTAACGCCACTGATAACTCAGACCCTGCAGGCTCGGGCTCGGCTGAGCCCGAGCCTGCACCAGCTGAACCCACAGACACCTCTGATGAACCAGGTGGCGACGAACAAGGCGGCGCGGCTAGCTCCCCCTAAGAAGCGGTTTGGCTAGACATTTGCTGGTTAGCAAAAGCACGCTTGCTGCTGTCGTCTGCTGCCATATCCATTTCACTAAACTCGATATGGTTAATCAGTGTTGTCACAAAAGCAAATAGCAAGAACGGCAGCGATAGAACTAAAATCAGCCCCACACACACCAATGCATAGATGGGGCGGCTTGCTCCCATCAGGGCAAGGGCTGTGGCTAAGCTGAGGAACAGTACAATTAGCCAAACGATAATCTGCCCATAGATATCGCCAAAGGTCAAAGTACACACAAACCGGTATTTAGAGGCGCTGTTCATATTGCCGATACTCATAGTGATCGAATCTATTCAGCATATCTAGCGACTCCACTTACTTCACCATTTCTCAATACAGCTTCAAGAATTGACAGCTTCAAGAGTTGACACCTCCTCCCCATGGACCATCGTTATTTAATGTTCTACAAGCCCTACGATGTCCTGAGTCAATTCACCGGCAGTCAGCACACCACACTTAAATCCTTTATTCCGGTACCCAAGGTGTATCCCGTTGGTCGGCTTGACCGCGATAGTGAGGGTCTACTACTGCTAACAGACGATGGACCGCTGCAGCATTGTCTGTGTCACCCCCGATTTGGGCATCCCCGCACCTATTGGGCCCAGGTCGAGCGGATTCCCGATGCCGACAGTCTAGAGCAGCTACGTCAAGGAGTAAGGATTCGTGACTACACCACCCGCCCGGCCCAAGCTACTGTGATGGCCACTGAGCCACCATTACCTCCGCGTACCCCACCGATTCGCTATCGAAAAAATGTACCGACAGCCTGGTTGGAACTCACCCTGCGGGAGGGTAAAAATCGCCAGGTGCGTCGGATGACGGCCGTCGTTGGGTTTCCAACATTGCGGCTGGTGCGCGCTAGCATTGGCCACCTACAGTTGGGTGATTTACAGCCCGGTCAGTGGCGATATCTCACCCCCGATGAGCGAGGAAAATTAGGTCAGTTTACAAAAGGTTGGGACCACCTTAATACCAAACACAGCAGGCTCCCTCGCCCCTATCGACAGCAACACGACCGTTGATTTGGTTGCGCTCATACCAACATATGCATGACTTATCGGCTATGCTGAACTGTATTTAAGTGTTAAAGCTCTTAATTCTCACCTTATTATCTTAGGCGCTAAGACTATTTTTATCTTTGGGAATAGTGGAGTATGGCATCGTCAGCTGTGCGTTTTCGCACGCTTACCTAGCCATATCCAACTCCAAACCTTGTATTTTCCCTGCAGAAAAACTAAAGTTCTGGATGTGGGCAAGGTTTATCTATCGGCGTTCTACAGATTGACTTATACAAAAAATAATCAGTAGTTACTTTTTTTAGCTGCGGTCATTGTCAACGGCCTCCTTCTATCCACTGATGATCATTTGCTCATACTGCCAATTTAAGAACCCTCCCGAGCATAAATTCTGCCAATCATGCGGCTCGCCCCTGCAGCGTTTGAGGGCCGTGATTTTGCCAGGAAAACCGGCCACTGTACTAGCGGCGGATAAGTCAACTGAAGCCGGTCCACCGGTTGAAGATAATCGCGAAATTTGGGAAAAGGTTACTGCCAATACAATTTCCTCTATAGAAGCGGCCACTATTGGCGACCATGCGACTGGTGATTGGTTGGGCACCCAGCAACGCTACCAGCTGACTGAGGCTCTATCCCTTAGTGCCGATCAGCAAAAGCCCATAGAAGTTCAAGTTACGGACACTAAACCCAATGAGCTAGCGGCGTCATTGGTAGAACAGCGCTATCGGTTCTCGTTGACAGACCCGCAAAAAGTGGAAACAAGTCAGGTGTTTCCATTGATGGCCTATCCGTATCTAGCGCTCCACAGTCGGTTTTTTCCGTCAATCCCAGAACTACAGCATGCTTGGATTGAAGCTGACTACAGCGTTTTGATTATTGAAGATCGCAGCCACCTGCCAGATCTGCTGACGATTTGGCAGCAGGCCACCCTCGACCCCTTACAGCAGGTACACAGTTTTTACGTGATGGTTGAGCTGTGGGAAGCCATGGCAGCGGTTAAGGGGCAGGGCAGTCTGCTCAACATCAGCAATCTTTGTATGGATGAAGATCAGATTGTCTGTCTGCGGTCTGTTGAACTTGGCCCCTATCGCAACGACTATCGACTGGCTGACATGGGGCTATTGTGACAATCTCTACTTCAGTCAAACAGCCAGTCTCTAACCGATTTGATTGACCTGGCAGCCCAAGTAACTGAGGGGCAGTTTGATGTTATTGAAGGGCTTAAAGAGGCGCTTGTTGCGATCGCAGATAAATATCAGCTGGGGGCAAATACACCGCCAGCCACATTAGAGACAACCTCTGATGTCAGCGTCTTAGCCGATTTAGATATCCCAGGCCTAGAGGGTATCGACATCACTGAAGATACCGGTATGGATAGCATCGATTCGCCTACCATGGTGTTGCCGATGAAGCTGACTGGCTTAGAGGATGCTGGCCAGTCCCATGTGGGTCAGCAGCGCGACCACAATGAAGATAACTACTTTATTCAATCTGCCCTTAGACGTCAGGAAACCCTATCCAGTCAGACCTTAGATGCTAAATGTGCCTACATTCTCTGTGATGGCATGGGCGGCCATTCCGGTGGTGAGGTGGCGAGTCAAATAGCCGTCGATACGCTACGAGCCTATTTGGATGAACACTGGCAGGCAGATTTACCCGACGAGGCCGAGCTGCGTCATGCCATCGGCATGACTAACCAGGCCATTTATGAAAAAAATCAGGCAGAAGAGCGAACTGGCAGTGCTCGTATGGGCACAACCCTAGTGATGCTCTTAGTCAAAGGCACCCAGGCTGTAGCAGCCCACGTTGGCGATAGTCGACTCTATCGCTATACCAAACGGCTGGGGCTACAGCAAATTACCGTCGACCATGAAGTGGGCCAGCGAGAGATTAAACGGGGTGTTGAACCTGCTATCGCCTATGCCAGGCCCGATGCCTATCAGCTGACCCAGGCACTCGGTCCCTGTGGTGAAGATGTTTTAGACCCTAGCTTTAATTATCTAAACCTGACTGAGGACACCTTGCTGCTGCTGTGCTCTGACGGTCTGAGCGATGACCGGCTGCTAGAAACCCACTGCTCTACCCACATTGAACCCGTTCTCAGAGGGCATAAGGGCATTGAAGAAGGGGTGGCCGATTTAATTGAGCTGGCTAACGAGCAAAATGGCCATGATAATATCACAGCCCTAGTCGTTAAGCTCAGGGTCAAACCCGACCTTTCCAAACTACAGACCATTTGATTGAATCCCGTAGGGACGTTCCATGGAACGTCCCTACGGGATTCACGACAAATACGTGTATCGGCTTAAACTCTCTTCGTAGTTTTGCAACAATAGCTGAGCTTCAGGTAGCGTAATCTGCTTTTCTCTCAGCGAGACTTCCGAACGCTGTCGAATTTGTTCTACCAAGTCATCAGAGTCATACTGTACATAACTTAGAACTTCCTTCATGGTGTCCCCCTTAACCACGTGCTCGATGGTATATCCCTGGGGAGTGAGATGAATATGGACCGTATTCGTATCGCCAAAGAGGTTGTGCAAATTACCCATAATCTCTTGATAGGCTCCCGTCAGAAACATGCCTAGATAGTAGGGCTCTCCTTCTTTGAGATCGTGCAGCTCCAGCACCGACTTAACATCGTGTAAATCAATAAATCGGTCAATCTTACCATCGCTGTCACAGGTTAAATCCGCCAGGGTGGCTCGACATTTGGGCTCTTCGTTAAGACGATGGATGGGCATGATGGGAAATAGTTGATCAATGGCCCAGGTATCAGGCGCAGATTGAAAAACAGAGAGATTCATATAATAAATGGACGCCATCATTTTCTCCAGGTTGGCTAAGTCATCGGGAATATAAGATTCCTGACGCAGTACCTGGATAATCTTTTGACAACAGGCCCAAAAAAGATTCTCGACCCGTGCGCGCTCGGTCAAACTTATATAGCCAAAGTTAAACAGACTAACGGCTTCTCCTTTAAATTGTTCAGCATCGTGAAAAGCCTCTTGATAGTTTTTAGAGTTAATACTGTTGTAGGCTTCATAAAGCTCTTTGAGAATGGCATGGTCCTCAGACGATGGTTGAAAGGGAACCTGAGGACGAACTTCACTGCTGCCCAACACATCAAACACTAAAACAGACTGATGGGAGGCAATAGCTCGACCGCTTTCGCTAATTAATGTAGGAACCGGCAGGTTCTTGGCGGAACAGGCTTCTTTAACCTCTGCAACAACATCATTTGCATAGTTTTGAATGCTGTAGTTTTTAGAGGCCGGGACATTGGTTTTAGACCCGTTATAGTCGACACCCAGGCCACCCCCCACATCTAAATACTGCATATCGGCTCCCAGCTTAGCCAGCTCACCATAGATTTGGCAGGCTTCCCGCAGCGCATCTTTAATGATGCTGATGGATGAGGTTTGAGAGCCAATATGAAAGTGGAGCAACTGCAAACATGAGAGCATGTCGGCGGCCCGCAGCTGTTCGACAATGGTCAAAATCTCAGGAATCGTCAGCCCAAATTTAGCGCGGTCTCCAGCTGATTCACCCCAACGCCCCATGCCCTTGGTGCAAAGCTTAGCCCGCACTCCCAACCGAGGCTGAATCGATAATTTTTGAGCGATCTCTATCTCTAGAGGCAGCTCATTTAGCTGTTCTAAGACAATAATAGGATTTTGACCCAGCTTTTGACCCAGCATGGCAGTTTCCAAGTAGGCTCGATCTTTATACCCATTACATATCAGTAGTGCTCCCGGTGTCTTTAGGGTAGCCAGGGCAATCATAAGTTCTGGTTTTGACCCGGCCTCTAAACCAAACTGATAGGGTTCGCCAAATTTCACCAGGTCTTCAATCAGATGGCGTTGCTGGTTGCACTTCACTGGAAACACCCCGCGATAACAACCTTCATAGCCATATTTGCTAATGGCCTTGGCAAAGCAGGAATTGAGACGGTCCAGTCGGTCCTCAAGAATGTCGGAAAAACGAACAAGAATAGGCAGTGACAAATTACGGGCCTGCAGTGCCTGGATGAGCTGATGTAGATCGAGCGATCCCCCCCGTTCCCCCTGGGGAGATACAATGACATGACCAGCCGCATTAATGGAAAAATAGGGCTCTCCCCAGCCATTGATGCGATAGAGTTCTTCGCTATCTTCGATAGTCCATGACGCGTCTGCTGAAGAGAGTCTTTTCTCAGACGGCATATCAACGTCCGCAGAGACATCCATCGGCTGTTGATTGATCGAAACTTGAGCTGAACTCATCAAGGTGTTTCCTTTAACAAAGGTGTAATGATAGTTTAAATTTATCCCTAACCTATCTGTCAGGTCTTACTCAGTTTGCATACTTAAAACACTGAAGCCTGGCAGCTGTACGTAGATATACTCGGTAGACCAATTTATTAGACATATTTGTATACAAGGAATAACTTTAGCTTATGAAGACACGCACAGCCCCAACACCGGTTGTTCCTGTTCTAGGCGCTGATTTGGTCATTTTACTGATAGCCATCGTTGCTGCTTTTCTGTTTAGCCAGGCCATCAGTTTAGCGATGTCCTCGGAATCGATTAATCAGACGCTTCAGGCACCACCCCGCTTTTTGATTGTGGTATCTAGTTTGATTGTTCCGCTCTTTTTTATGGCGCTAGATGGTCTTAATGCGGCGGGAAATCGACTCAAACTGCCATTTGCCGGTAGCCGTAAACGTGCCCAGCAAATTTATGCTCGACGGATTCATCTAGGTCTATTGGCTCTGTACTTCAATGCGATTTTAGTGGCGCTCTGCTGGTCAGCCTCAGCGATGCCGGTCATGTCTAAAGTGTATTTGGCGGGCATATTTGCGATCGCAATCTACGCGCTGGGTCAGAGTATCCCCTCCACTAAGCTGAGCTTTACCCTATCGGGCGTTGTATTTGTGGTTGTATTGCTAGCCACCCAGACCTTTATCATTACTAAAACCCAGGCCGAAGCTGAGCAGGCGGGCCAAGAACTGCGGCAGCGTCTGGGGGGTGACGTCCCTGAACAGGAAGATAACTAGCTGCGTCAGGAAAGCTCTAGGAAAGCTCGACCACCGGCTGGCTATTAGCCAGCGTTTCTTCAGTTAGCAGATCTTCCACCGTGACCCGCAGCAGTCGGTCTTGGTCAACGGTAAAGCTCAGCCGCACTCTATCTTCCCCAGGAACACCGGCAGGCTCTAGCTTGGCGATATTGGGTGACTGGCCATTTAGGGGTTGAGCCACAGCCTGACCCGCCTTAGCTTGGCGAGTGACGAGTCGATTGCCCTCAAAGTACACCTCAGTACTCCCCTGCTCGCGCCCCAGCTCACCAATGATGAGTTCAATGCTGGGCTGTCGCTCGCTGGAGGCGCCCAATACCAGCTCCACCGGCTGCTCCATTGGGTAGGGTTGCCCTTGGGGAATAATGGAATGCCAACCATGGCAGTTATTGCGGCGATCCCAGAACCGAATGCCGTAGCCGTGATAGAGAAAATCCGTCAAATTTATCTGCTGAAGCTTTAGGGCTCCAGCCGCCACCGCCGTAAATGGCTGGTCGCCACAGACTTTAGTCGTGCTAAATCGCTCCTGAACCCAGGTTTGAATCGCTGGGATCTGTGTGGTTCCCCCCACCAGCAGAACGGCGTCAATATCTGCAATATCTATTCCCTGACGGCGACCCTGCAGCAGCACCTGATTTACTCGGTCGTCTAACCGGTCAAAAAACTCGTGCTGTTGCAAAATTTCCTCAAACTGCTCGCGCTTTAGTCTCAGCTCGTAGCTTTCAAATGTTTGATCATCAAAGTAGCTTTCGCTTGCCGTCACCGCCGTAGACAGCTGAATCTTGAGCTGTTCTGCTAGTCGCAGCGTTAGCGCGGATGGAGCAATACCATACTGTTCACATAGATATTGAGCGACCCACTGGTCAATGTCAGCGCCGCCTAAATTTTCCCCAGCCTTCGCCAGCACTTTAGCGGTTGAGATTTTCTGGGCCGAGTTTCCCATCGACTTTTGGCCCCATTTGAGAATGTATCCAAGTCCCTGGGAGCGCCCCCCCTTTAGCTGCACGATGGCTAGATCCAATGTGCCACCGCCAAAATCAACCACTAAAACTGTATCTATATCAGACAACCCATACCCCAGTGCAGCAGCTGTGGGCTCATCAATCATGCGCACCCGACTAACATCCCATCGCTGACACTGGCTACCAAGCCAGCTGCGATAGGTTTCAAAGCTATCGACGGGCACCGTCAACACCAGCTCATCAAGACTGGCTTCCTGCTGTTTTAGCTGCTCAATCACCCGATTAAAAAACCATTCCCCCACCTGCTCAAAGGAAAGGGTACGGCCATCTAAATCTGGTATAAAACCCTGAATAGAGGTACCAATCCCGCGCTTAAAGTTCTTAAAGCAGCGTTCTGAGTGGTCTAAGCCGCGATCGCGCACAGGTTGACCCACCACCACCTGATCGCGCTGAGCGTCTTCTACATACAGCAAGCTAGGGACCACGGCTGCTCCAGATGTGCGCTGGGCAATCGCATCTAGGGCTAATACTTCAGAAGACTGGGTGGCCGCATTCCATCGGCAGAGCACCGTATTACTGGTGCCAAAATCAATTGCTAGTACCATTAATGATATGTGTCTGGAACGGATACCTCATCAAAGCTAAACATCTAGATTGAGAGTTCCATTTATTGTGTTAGCGGTCAGTCGCTAACGCTCACTCCTCTTCCTCTCAAAAATCACTGTTTTGAGTCTATATCAGCTCGCGATCGCAAGCCCAAACGCTCCCCCAATAAATAGCCCTAGAAAGCAAACACTCAGAATCGACGCATTACAGCGTAAACGGCCCATGTCTGGCAGCAGGCGATCGCCCACATAGGCAATCAGTAAGCTACAGCCAGCCGTAAGCAGTAACACACCTAAATTGATAAAAAACAGCACAAACCCAATCTGAACAAACTCAATGCTGTCAATATCAGATGTACCGCTAAACCCAACAGCCACCCCTAGTGCCACCACCGATAGAGCCGTTCCGACACAGGTTAATGCTCGAGACAGCAAGATTTGAATCCCTTCTAAAGACGACAAAGCTCGAGGGCCAGCCAGAGCCAACGCCTGTATCAAGGTTCCACCAAACGCCGCTGGCCATACCCAAAAAGGAGGTGAAAACGCAGACAGAAAGAGACCGACTACACCATGAAGCACCAGCATGAGGGTCAATAACGACCAGGGAGGCTCTGTGACAGGTCGCGCGCTGCCCACACGTCTAGGAACCCTGGTCGGAAATTTCCGATGATTGAACGGTTGGTTGCTCATGGCTGTAAAAACAATAGGCCGTACAGACTGCTATTGATACTAGCAGTCTGTACGGCTTAAGCCTGATTTCTCAGGTCTGAGTTCTCAGACTGGACCTGCGAGACCAAACTCCTGCATGGCTGGAACAAAATTACGGTTTTCATGACTAGGACGACTGAGCTTGATCAGCGCAAACCGCTGGGCCGGCGTCAGCGATCGCCAGCTGTTGTTTGCAATGTCCAGGTTGTGGGTAGTCGCCTGGGTACGCACCTGCTCAGGTACCGTTGATGACAGCCAGGGGGGATGAGCCGGAACCTCTAGTTCCTTAGCCCGCTGACCGGTGTAGCGAATCACTAACCCCTGAAGATAGGTTTGATAAGCAAGCATGTTCTCTGGGCAATCACACGTCATTGTTACCAGTGTTTGACGCTCAGACTGGGTGAACTGATGCCAGTGATTGAGCTTGAGTTTAATCCCACAGGTATCTAGCTTGAGCCTCACGACCATAGGGATACATCGTAGTGAGTCAATAAACTCCTGTTCAAATTGAAAGCCACCAGATTCCATATCAGCTCGCCCCGCATAATCTAAGCCACATAAACTATTGTTAATCGTGAGTGTAGTGATATTGCTCACAATTAGTAAACTGTCGGACATTTATCTAGGTTTTGATGTCCATATGACTGCGACTTATATCAAAGTATTGATTTTTGTAACGGGGCAATGATGACGGGTTACCCCCTTAATTCCTTTGCTTGACTGTGTTAGAAAGTTGCGCGACACTAAATCAAACAGCTGGCGTAAATACTCCGGATTTCAATGCTCTGTATTAACTTTAGATATGGAGTTTTAACTGTTTTTTGGTTATCGTTCTGTTTATGTACTTGCTCCTAGTGTGGCAAGCCCTATGTGAGGTGAATCCCTTTGGAAGCACTGGAATTAATTATTTATCCTGATGGCCGAGTGAAAGAGCTCGTGACCGGTATTGTCGGTCGCTCTTGCTCTGAGGTGACTGCTGCTGTCGAAGCTCAGTTGGGCCAGGTTTTATCACAGGAAAAGACGTCTGAGTTTTATGCCCAGGGAAATCAGCTTACGTCTGAGCAAACCGATTCCCAGGCAAATTACAGCAGCTGGTAGGCGTTTGTCTCTGCCACTGCGCTGGCCTATGGCCCCATTGTCAACTTCCACACAAAACAAGGTTTAAGATGTCGCATTTTAGCCAGATCAAAACCAAGATTCGTAACCTGCCTGCTCTACAGGCTGCTCTAACTGATATCGGTACTGACTGGAAAGCTGGCCCCAAAGCTGTTCGTGGCTATCAGGGCAAGACCGAAACTGCTGAAGTCGTTATTGAGCAAGATAATGGCTATGATCTTGGCTTCAAGCGCAATGCTGATACTGGTGACTATGAGCTAGTTGCAGATATGCAGTACTGGCAGCAGGCTCTATCGGTAGATGGTTTTATCAATCAGGTAACTCAGCGCTACGCTTACCACACCGTTCTAAGCGAGACTGAGCATCAAGGATTCCAGGTAGCTGAGCAAAAAACAGCTGCAGACGGCGCTATTCGTCTGGTGCTACAGCGCTGGGCTCAAAGCTAGTCTTCTCCTCGGGTCAATTCATCATTTGAGGCGGCTAGGGCTAAGAGGTCCGGTCGCCTTTGTTGTTTTGGAGTAACTACCGATGACTTTGCAAACCGATCCGTCTGATGATCGCTCAGGTCTTGAACCTGAACTCGGTGGAGTCCTCAGGGATGCAGGCAATCGCACTGGGTTCGAGCCGGAGCTGGGTGGAGCACTGCGTCAAAAGGGGGTTTATGTAGACGAAACCGTCTGTATTGGCTGCACCCACTGTGTGCACGTGGCTCGTAATACGTTCTATTTAGAACCGCTCCACGGTCGCGCCCGCGCTGTACGTCAGGATGGTGACTCTGAAGAACTGATTCAAGAAGCCATTGATACCTGTCCTGTGGACTGTATTCAATGGGTGGATTATACAAAGCTCAAAAACCTGGAAGAAGAACGGCGTACTCAGGTGATTCCTGTGGCTGGTTTTCCTGTTAGTCAGGCATTGGTGCGACGCAAAAGTCGAGATAAATCTAACAAAAAGCCACCAAAACATTCGGCTGGGTAATGTTGGGGTTGAACTCTTAGTTTTGGGTTGTACGGGACTGTTGTTCCCTATGGTAATTCTCTGACGGTTGGGCGTGAGCTGCCTGTATAGGTGACCTCAACTTGAAGCGCCTCTCCAGGGGGTGAGGCAATTGTTATCGCCGGAATCTCCAGTGCTGGAGCATTTTCACTAATGGGCTCCACACTGAGAAGTTGGCCATCGGCGGCGATCTGCGCGTGATACACCGCTGGATAGTCGATACCTGTTGGTTGATAGGGGGCTAGCTGAGTTGCGATCGCAGCCAAAACAGTTACATTTTCAGGTACTGTGTCCTGAGCCATACGAGAGTTAGACTCTGAACCGCTAGAACCCTCTTCAAATTCTGCCTGTAATGTCGGCGCTTCGGCTATGCGTGCTGGTTCACGGGGGGCTGTAGCCTCTGGGGCAGGCGCTGGTTCAGCAAGCACTGACTCAATAGTGTCCTGAAAGTTTTGTTCGGAAGAGTCTGCAGAGGGTGGTATCTCATCGGGGGTAGTCTCAGAAAGCGGCTCGTCGGCAGGTGCAACATTCTGACGATTGCCCGGTTGAATCTCATCTAACTCCAACGGCTGCTGAGCTAACTCTTGATTTGCCTCGGGTTGAATTTCATCTATAGTGTCTTCCACTAACTCATCATCCTGGGCCTCAAACAAAGACCCAGCTGGTGCAGAGCCCGCCTCTGGTGACGCTTCTGATAGGTCGGCCTCATCAAACACCGCTTCAGGCGCTTGGGATGTGGCCACCTGGTTAAATGCGGTGGGTCTGTAGTGGAGATAGGCCGTCGTCACCCCCACGGCGACTAGTAGAGAGGCCACGGCTGACCCCGTCCACCAGCGTGGCCGCCGCCGCCGTGTCAACGCTGGCAAGGTGATTTGCCGCTGACCATAGGCATTTAGCACCTCCGCTAGATCAAACAGCTGCAGGGTGCTTAGGTCTACAGTGGCCTCCAGCAGCTCTAATCTGTGACGTTGAGGCCACCACTGACGGGTGAGGTGAGTCTGAACATAGGTTTCCACCGCTTCACTTATCGTCACTAGCTGATGCTGATTGCCCGTTAATAGCTTTTGCTGCTCTAACCAAAGGCTAAAGCGCAGCTGACGCACCACCGGTCGATCGCTCCACTGAGACAGCGGTGAAACGTAGGATGTGACCTCTAGGATATAAGGACCAGACTGATAGCGCTGGGTATCGATGGGTAAAACCGAGGACATGAACAGACAGGGCGCTACGGTTATAGCTTACTAGGCTAATCCCATAGAGACTAGGTCGGTTACCGTTAGGGAAACGGGCGATGAGGGTACAAAGATGACCCACCAAAATACGATCTTAGTATTTATCCTGCAATTGTTAAGCAAGCAGATCAGTTTTCATGATTTGGTAGCTTCATACAAAGCTATTGTTAGTTGAGGTGATAATAACGACGCTTATGAAACCGAGAAAGATTTCACATCAGGTCAAAATGCGTTTCAAATTCAACACAAATCCAGGTAATACATCTTCACCCGATAGCTCAGCTGGCTCTGTAAGTAGCTCTGTTTCCTTACTCGGACGATAAATCTCCACCTGCCGAGTTTGTGGGTCAATCAACCAGCCTAGTTGAGCACCGTTATCCATGTATTCCTGCATCTTTTCTTGCAGCACTGACCGGCTATCTGAGGCAGAGCGTAGTTCCACTACAAAATCAGGGCAAATATTGGCAAAACCTTCTTTTTGTTCAGGGCTTAATGTATTCCAGCGGGCTTGACTCACCCAAGAGGCATCCGGCGAACGAATAGCCCCATTGGGCAACGTAAACCCGGTAGAAGAATCAAAGGTTTTTCCCAATTCTTCATGGTCTTCGTACCACCGATAAAGCTGACCTGTCAGGCTACTGTTACGTTCTCCAGTTTCCCAACCTGTCGGTGGATTCACTATCAACACTCCTGTTGTTGTTCTCTCTAATCTCAGGTCAGGGTTGGCTACCGCCAGCAGTTTAAACTGGGCCTGGGTCACCTGCAATGACACGGTATCTGGCAGTTCAATAGAAAGGGTCTGAAATTGAGAGTTTGTTTGAACCATAATGCAGCGATTCTGGTATCTAACCGTCCTTATCGTTAGGCTCATAGGGAGGAATGATTACCCGATAATTAGCATCGTACACATCCTCAGAATCTTCTGGCTTTGGCTCTTCAGGCTCGGAAGAAACTGGTGCTTCATCGTCACTGCCATAGAGCCAGCCTTCTTCGTAGGTGCGTGGCGATGGGCCGTCCGAACGATCATCCCGCTGCTCATCCCAGCCCATATCTGGGTCAGCATCCTGCCTAGAGGCATATCGTGCTGATGCTGCGTAATCATCGTCACCCCAGCCTGTTTCAATATCTCTGACGGTATCACCAACCGCATCGGACGGTCTTGGAGCCTCTCTGTAAGTCTGATCGGCTGTGTAGCTGGGCGTCCGACCAGACTGCTGGCCCCAATCATCCCATTGTTCCGGAGCCTTGAAGGTTTCCCAATCGGTGTCGTAGGGGTTTTGATGATTGCCCGTAGGCTGCCGCTCATACTGATTGGGTGCAGGCTCACTGGGGGCGTCGACAAATCGATTTGTGGGTTCTGAAGCCGGGTCGCTAAGCCGCTGACCCATGGGTCGGTATGGGCGTTTAGTGGGAACCAGCTGATAAATAACCAGAGTCAGAATAACGCCAGCTGCGATCGCACCCAGCAACCAAAGCGACAGCGGCAGAGCAACCGTAGGGGTTCCCAACACCACCAGACTCAGAGCAGGGCTAAGATTTTGCAGCACCAAAATCAACAGCGCGGCCACTATCAGTAGAAACGTAATGAGTTGAACCATCAGCATTCCCCGATACGTTTTAAGTGCTCAATGTGGAGTTGAGTCCCTCAAAACTAAACATCAATCATCCGCCACCCGACCATGCCCCTGCCAGCGATTTAATGGCACACAGTCGATATCTAGCTGATCTAACGCCCGAGCCACCACAAAATCCACCAAATCATCAATGGTTTGGGGGTGATGATACCAGGCCGGAATCGCTGGCACAAATCTAGCGCCTGCTTCCGCTAAGGTCGATAAATTACGTAGATGGATCAAGCTAAACGGGGTTTCTCGGGGTACCAACACCAAAGGTTTGCCCTCTTTGAGCTGTACATCCGCCGCTCGCTCTAGCAGGTCAGAACTCAAACCCGCTGCCAGTTTACCCACCGTACTCATACTGCAGTGCATAATCACCATACCCTGAGTCTTAAATGAACCGCTGGCAATGGTTGCACCCACATTGCTCCAAGCATGACAGCGTAAAGTTCCAGCCGCTGAAACATTGGCCTGCTTTCGCCAAAAGTCTACCTGTTGAGCTAAGTCTGCTGGCAACCGTATCTGTTCTTCGGCTTGCCAAACCATGTACACGGCCTTTGAAGCGACTAAATCAACCTGATAGCCAGCCGTTAGCAGATGTTTAAGGGCACGAACGGCATAGATTAGCCCCGATGCACCTGTGATTCCTAAAACGAGGGGGCGGGCAGTCGCCCCAGATGCGAGTTGACCATCCTGCGGCATGACAGCATTACTCTTCGCCATCATCAAACATATCGTCCCCATTCATGGATTCACTGCTCGCCATATCATCGTCATCATCGTCGATAGCCTCACTGCCGCCACCCACTGCAACCAGGTCAATCTGCTGTCGATAATAGTCAACACTCTTGACCTGTACCTCAACCCGGTCACCTAGACGATACTGTTGTCGATTTTTGCGACCCATTAATTTCTGTTGGCGCGAACGATATTCATACCAATCGTCCTTAAGTGAGCTGACATGAACCAGCCCTTCCACCAGCAGCTCTTCTAGCTCTACAAAAAAGCCGTAGGACTGCACTCCGGTGATTAACCCGTGGAATACTTCACCTGTATGGGCCTGCATAAAGGCCGCTTTTTTCAACCCTTCCAAGTCAGATTCAGCTTCTTGGGCCAGCCGTTCCCGCTCGGTTAGGTGGTTGGTCATATGGCTAAAGGTTTCTTCAAATTCGTTGTGCTGATCGGGGGGCAACACACTCCAACTGACGTTGCCGTGACTGCTGCTGCTGCGCAAGTCCACTCGATCTTTAGAACGGGTTGTTTTGCGATCGCGACCATCGTCAAACACAGCATGTAGCACCCGATGTACTAACAAGTCAGGATAGCGTCTTACAGGCGATGCAAAGTGGGTGTATCCATCCTCCAAAGCCAACCCAAAATGACTGTCTGGATGATTGCTATAGGATGCTGGCTTTAACGTGGACAGCAACAGATAGGTAAGTACTTTTTCTGCCTTTGACTGGCTAAACTGTTGAACAAAGTTGAGATAGTCTTTTGGAGAAACAGTATCCTCATCCTCTAGCTGTAAGTTCAACCCCATGTTGTTGGAGAGTTTAATCAGCTCTTGCACATCACCGGGGTCAGGGGTGCTGTGGAGACGATAGATGACTGGAACTCCTAACTCTTTAAGATGTTTAGCCACCAGCTGATTGGCCAACAACATACACTCAGTTACAATTCGTCGTGCGGGCAGTAAGTCTGACACCACCATGACCCCAAGACCACCTTCGTCATCGTGCTGAAACTTAGGAGAGAGATAATGGGAGAGTTCTTCCCCTGCCTCTTCGGGAAAAACATGATCTGGCAAATTCAGGTCAAACGACCCCCGCTGATTGCGCTGCTGCTGCAGTAGCTCGCTTACTTCAAACAGCTGGTCAATTAGCTCAAAGCTATCTTCAAACTTATTTAAATCACTCTTTTTAAACGACAGTGCTTCTAGGGCATCTTTGTCATCACGAGCCAGAATAGCCTGGGCCTCATAATAGTTCAGCTGCTGGTCGTTATAAATCACCGATGGTTGAACTTCGTAGGCGAGAACCTCACCTTCTGCAGAGAGAATGACCATAACAGAAATAGTCAGTCGTTCTTTACTTTCTAGAAGAGCACACAGAGACGTGGACAGGGGTGGAGGCAAGAGCGGTACTGGAGAATCTGCCAGATATACCGATGTACCTCGCCGATAGGCTTCTTGATCAATGGGGCTACTGGATGGAACGTAGTACGAAACATCCGCCACATGAATCCCCAACAACCAGTTACCATCGTCTAGCTGTTCTAAGGTAAGGGCATCATCAATCACCTGAGCCCCATCAGCGTCAATACTGACCGTGGGCTGATCTCTCAAATCGATGCGCTTTTTAATGTCTGCCTTGCGCACCCGATTGGGTAACGCCTTAGCGGCCATCATGACCTCTTCAGGGAAGGCTCGGGGCAGATCGTGTTTGCAATAAACAATATCAATATCGGCCGCGGCTTCTGCATCGCTACCTAAAATCTGGGCCACTCTACCATGGGGCAAATGTTGCCCAATGGGGTAGCGTAAAATCTCTACGTGAACCAGATGGTCAATCGCAGACTTAAGGTCATCTTGACTAAGCTCATCATCGGCCTGATTTTTTAAGTCAAGCTGAAATAACAGTCGATCATCCAAAGGAACAGCCTGCAGACTATCTTTTGACTCAGACTCTCTAATCCGAGCCAAGACCGAGGAATTTGCCCGCTCTAGAATCAACTGAACTTCCCCCTCGGGACTACGCCGACGGTTTCCCTCTTTGGTAACTCTGACTAATACCCGGTCACCATTCCAAGCATGGTTGAGATGAGCCTCCCTGACATAGATGTCGTCAGCCTCTTCCTCATCTTGAATGGCAAAACAAAATCCTTTACTAGAACAGCGCAGCTTGCCTTCAATCACACCGTCCTCATGGATACGGCGATACTTGCCCCGTTCTTTTTCCAACACACCAATGCGTTCAAGCGCATCCAGGGCAATATTCAAATCGCCGGCATCGCCATCATCAGAACAGTTGAGCTTTTTTTCTAGAGTCTTGGTCGTGACGAGCTTATCGTTTGAAAAGTTAGCTAACAGGGAAGCAATTGAAAAATTCATGTAGCGATGAATCCTACGCGTTAGTAAAACAATGCCACTGGTTTCTTAGCCAGAGACTGGGCCAGGAACGCGCCGCTTCTTCAGAAACCGACAAAAGCTGCATCCTTTGCAAAACCCAAATGCCAATGACAAACGTTACTCTACGGACCGCAAGTCACAACTGCCATACCACTTAGCAACCAGCTAATTCACAAGGTACGAGGGCAATCCCCCAAGACGCATCCCTGAAAATCATTCCGAATCGCCGCTGCACGACATGGCGCGTCATCTATACTGTCTCTAGCTGAGCACGCTCAAGAAAGCTAGCATATGAACGGTATAAGTTTTCCTTAAAGTGGTCATTATGTCAAATATCTTTCAAATTATTTAAACTAAGACCCCACTCGCAGACCTTTAGTGGCGCTCTCCGGTTACTACAAACACGACGCGTCGACCGATATTGGTGGCGTGATCGGCAATACGCTCCAGGTAACGAATAACCAGCACCAGCAATACAGTCGGTTCAACATTGCCAGAAACCGGGGGAGCCTGAACTAAGAGGTCAAAAAGACGCTCGTAGTCATCATCAACAACATCATCTTTTTCTTTGATTTCTCGACCGGCTTCGGCATCTAGCTTAGAAAGAGAAAGCAAACTCAAAGCCACCATAGAACGACAGCGGTCCAGCATGACCTGAATCTGGTCTATGAGTTCGTGGGGAGGATAGGGAAACAGCTTTAGGGATACTTCTCCAATATCCTTGGAATAGTCACCGATGCGCTCTAAATCTCGAATCATCTGCATGAGCGCACTGACTAACCGTAAGTCTTTGGTGACAGGGGATTCTAGGGTAATCAGATTAATGCAGTCGACTTCTATTTGTCGGTATAGATGATCGACTTGTTTGTCGTGCTTTTTTAGGTTTCTGGCGGCGTCAATGTTGCGATCGCACAGTGCCTCTCTCGCCAGGAGGCAAGAGCTTTCCACCAGCGCCCCCATCCTCAGTACGTCCCGCTGAATCCTGGTCATCTTTAGATCTAAGGCCGAACGAAATGATGAAGCGACGCCTATGGACTGACCAACACTGTTTGACGCAATTGAAGTATTGCTATCGATTTCAGAGGGTGTTGTACTCATCGTTTAAAAATTGACTGCACATAAGCAGCCTCTAAAAAAGTGGAGATCTTAAATCAGTTGCGTTAAGTAGTGATAGCGCATTAGCCATTCAAATCGATGTTGTCAAAGCTACATTCTAATTCAGTTCCATAGTTTCACTAAGATAATTTGAGAACCTTATAATTTCTGCAAAACCACAGCTATTTTGCGTAAATTTACCCTAGCCATAAATCCCAAACTAAAGAGTGGAAAAAGGATTATAAGAGAGATTCAAAGCAACCTGACATTAGATAATTTTTACAACCCTGTTGTTAAACTCTGTAACAGATTGACTACGAAGCGCCTGATTATGTCAGTTTTGGTCAACAATTCTCTAAGAGCATAGTAGTCGATCAGGAACTTAGTACTCCATGGCTTTATCTGATACTCAAATCATCATCGCTTTACTGATTGCTTTAATTCCAGGTGTCCTGGCCCTTCGCCTTGGGACCGAACTCTATAAGTAGGAATCGGAGCAGACCCTCGTCTGATTACCTGACTTCTTCTAGCCATCCGCTGATTTGTTAGCCGCCCGCTATCTGGTTAGCCGTTCGCTTCAAAGGCGTAGGATGACTATCTAGTTCAGTCTGGTGTTTGAAGCATAACCGATCTTTTTGAGCAATGTTTATAGCAGCTCTAAGCCCAGAACGCTTAGGGCTGTTTTTTATTTTTTGGTAAAAGACCAAATTAATGATGCAAATGAAACGATAGGTCCCATAATATGGGGAAGCTAAACAGCGGCATATTGGAATTAGCGTCTATGGCTCGAACATCAAGGCCAGTGGTTATCCGAGGAAAGGCACGTCAGTCGTTAGTGTTAGAATCTACGGTAAAACTCACTGTAAATATACTACTGGCTGTGGTGGCGACTTCTACGATTGCTAAGCTACTGCCTTACTATCGACAGCAAAAGGTAGAGCTAAACCAGCTAAACCACTCCATTCTTTCCTTAGAGAAAGAACATGCGGGTGTCTGGCAGGACTTTAGCCACAGTTTTGATCCCGAGCAGTCGAGTCGAATTATGCGCGAACAAAGCGGTCAAGAAGATCCAACTCGGCATCCAATTGTGCTGATCGACCCTCTGCAAAATTCTCAGCCTACATCTCCATAGGGGCTGCCTGCCGCAACCTTGGAGATAACACACTACAATCTATTGACAGTCAATTGACAGTCAATAGGCAGGAATTTGTGGTTGCCAACATTAATCCATCCCCTCAATCGCCCCGGTCAGATCAGGCTATAGAAAAGAAGCTAGCGTCGTTTGAGTTTGACAGCGTCGACTCAGCCCTCATGGATTTATCTGCTGGCAAAGCAATTGTTGTCGTGGATGATGAAAATCGGGAAAACGAGGGGGACGTTGTCTGCGCCGCCCAGTTTGCTACACCCGATATGATTAACTTTATGGCGGTTGAAGCTCGGGGACTGATCTGTCTGGCGATGACGGGCGATCGGCTAGATCAGCTAGATTTGCCGCTGATGGTTAGCGGTAGCGGATTTGAGGATGAGAACGAACAAACTGCATTTACCGTTAGCATTGACGCTAGCTTAAATTGGGGCGTCACTACAGGAATTTCAGCAGAAGATCGGGCCCGCACAATTCAAGTCGCTATCAACCCAAAGGCTAAGCCCCAAGATTTGCGACGACCGGGGCATATTTTTCCATTGCGTGCCAAAGAAGGGGGGGTGCTAAAGCGAGCTGGCCACACGGAAGCGGGGGTGGACTTGTCTAAACTAGCAGGTCTGTATCCTGCCGGTGTGATCTGTGAAATTCAAAATGCAGATGGGTCCATGGCCCGTTTGCCAGAGCTGATTGACTATGCCCAAACCCATAGTTTGAAACTGATCAGCATTGCCGATTTGATTAGCTATCGTCTTCGTCACGAACGATTGGTGAAGCGAGAGGCCGTTGCGGATCTGCCCACCCAATTTGGTAAATTTCAAATCTATGCCTATCGCAATCTGCTAGACAATTCTGAACACGTAGCTATCGTTAAAGGTAATCCCAACACATTTGGGACTAAACCCGTGATGGTGCGAGTTCATTCGGAATGTCTAACAGGTGACGCCCTGGGTTCACTGCGATGTGACTGTCGGCTGCAGCTACAGACAGCTCTCAAGATGATCGACAATGCGGGGGCAGGTGTGGTGGGCTACCTGCGTCAGGAGGGGCGCGGTATTGGTTTGGTCAACAAGCTTAAGGCCTATTCGCTACAGGATTTAGGATTCGATACCGTTGAGGCAAATGAAAAGCTAGGTCTGCCGGCAGACCAGCGCAACTATGGTATTGGAGCTCAAATCTTGAATGATCTTGGGGTGCATGAGTTCAAACTGATCACCAACAACCCACGCAAGATTGCAGGTCTAAAAGGATATGGGTTGGAAATGGTCGACCGCATGCCCCTGCTGATTGAAACCAACACCTACAATTCTGACTATCTGTCGACAAAGGCACAAAAGCTAGGGCATTTGCTGCTGCGTTCCTATTTGAGCACCCTGGCCCTCCTATGGGCTGACCCGCTACCGTCTGCCCAACGGCATGAAACGGTTAATTGTCTCCGCCAGCTAGCCCATGATTCGGGGCTATTACTGCAGGAAGAAGCGCGGTCAATCGCAGTCTCACTGTTTAGCCCTCAAGCACTGATTGTGAATTTAGGGTTGGCGGAACCGGTAGCCAGTGACTGGTATGACGAGCCAGATAATGTCCATCGACGTGCGATCGCATCTCTATTAGACAAGCTCATCCAATGGCCTGACCTAGAAGAGCTAGATCTGCTAATTGCCAACGGCAGCGATCCGTTTACAACCCTGCAGGTGGGGTTAGACCGTCAAATCTTTAGCTGGCAATCACCCGACGTGATTGGCAAAGAGCTTAGCACCCAGCGGATCTACAGTTTCTCTCGCCACAGCGTTAATGATTAAAGGCCGGAGCTATCGCTACGGTGTGCGACCCAGCTGGGGAGTATACGGTATTAGCGAGCTGCTATCGCTAGAAAGCTGCCCCCCTCTCGTCGCGGCTACCTCTATCGCCAACGCTGAGACCGCTTCAGTAAATTGAGGGTCTTCGGGTGTCCCCATCAAATCTGGATTGTTAGATAGGGCGCTACTTTGATCAGAGGATAGGTCGACTTGAATGTCGGGCGTAATGCCCTTGCGGCTGATATCAGTGCCGGTGGGGGTAAAGTAGTGGGCCACGGTCACAGCGATACCTGACCCATCAGAAAGACCGTGTAGCGACTGCACCAGGGCTTTACCAAAGGTGGGGCTACCAACAACAATTGCGCGATCATTATCCCCCAATGCGCCGGTCACAATTTCACTGGAACTCGCCGATTCACCATTGACTAAAACAGCCAGCGGTAGCTCAGTTAGATGGGTACGATTGGCTGAAATTTCTTCACTGTCGCCGCTGCGATCAACCGTCCGGACAATGGGGCCACGTCGTAACCACATCCGACAGATATCAATGCTGGCCTGCAGCAGGCCACCGGGGTTGTCCCGTAAATCCAGCACAAATGCATCGGCCCCCTGACTGCTCAAATCAGCAATGGCCACCTGCATCTGCTCGGCAGCATGGGCGCTAAATTCATCAAGACGGATGTAGCCCTCCTTGAGACCCCCTTGCTGCTCGATCTTGGCGTTGACTGTCTGCACCTCCACCCGAGCCCTAGATAGCACCAGCGTTTGAGACTCGTTATCGCGCTCAATTGTGCGCGTCACCTGGGTCTCAGCCTCACCACGCAGCAGCTGAGACGTACGCTCTGCACTGAGAAAATCGATGGAACGACCGTCGACGACTAAAATGCGATCCCCCACCATTAATCCAGCATTATCCGCTGGGGAGCCGGCAATCACGTCTGTAACCACAACGGCACCAGCCGCGCGATCTCGAGTTAGACGGATACCAATGCCAGACACTTCCCCAGAGGTCTGATCGGTGAGCTCAGCATACTGCTCAGGGCTTAAAAATCGAGTGTAGGGGTCATCAAGACGACGCAGGGCACGGCGCAGCTCAGTGTAGGCAGCCTGACGTGACGTATAGTTTTTCCCTAACAGCTCTTGACGAACTTCAATCCAGTCGGTCCGATTAAAGGATTCGTCAACATATTCGCGGTTAACAATTTGCCAGGCTTCATCAAGAATAGCCTTGGGTCCATCCGTAAACGCCGCTTCAGCTGGAAATGAAGTTAAAAGTGCAGGTGCTAGAATAACCGTTGCGATCGCACCAGTCGACCGCAGTAACTCTAATCTGGTTTTCATTGAAACGGTTGCAGCAGGGATTAACTGAAGGGTTAGAAGCAATGTTAAGAGTCTAGGCGAAGGAGTAGATTAGCCCGATATTAAATACGCTAACAAAAATAAGAATTCAAATTTGTGTAGTCACGATGGCGTTAACAAATCTGAAATATCACGATCAGATATAAAGTAGCAGACCGTTCAGAATCAGACCCCTACATACTTAGTTTTTCAGCATAAATACTGGATTTAATCTAGCCTACGAAAGAGGCCGATTACCTAAATTAAACGGATCTTTACCCAAACCTTATTTTTGTTGTGGGCCCAGTTAATGACATTCAACAGCCTTTGAAAAAGAATTCAGTAGGCTAATCAAATATCTTAAATACTACGTCCTCAAAGACTCCTAGTCCATCTACAGAATATTCTTCAAACCGCATAATTACAGGAGTATATTTACGGAAGCCAGTATCGAGAGCGATGCAAGATGTCCAAATCCAGGTTTCTAAAACGACGCTTAAAATATGTTGGGCTGGGAATAGTACTGATAGTAGCGGTTGCTACGCTAGCCAATCTCAGTATGCTCTGGCATTCCAGCAGAGGCCCAACAGATGCTTACCTGGTCTTAGGGGGTAGCATTCGTCGAGAAATGCATATGGCTCAGTTGGCCAGCACATTTTCCACCCCAAAGCCGGTTTTAGTGTCTGCGGGTTCTGTTGATCCGTGTATTCGCTTGCTGTTTGAACAGGCCGGGGCCAACCTTAGCCAGGTATGGCTAGAAGACTGTGCTGACTCTACATTTGGTAATTTTGTTTATTCTGCCCCCGTTCTAGAGCACTGGCAGGTGCATCATGTCACTCTGGTCACGTCCGGTAGTCATACTCGTCGTGCCGTAGCGCTCGCTCGAATTTTACTTGGGGCTCAAGGGATTTGGGTCGAGCCTCTGATTGTTGAAGAAACCGGTATCCCTGGCAATCAAGAATCTGCTTTCAAAACCGCCCTCGATGTGGGCCGTAGTCTCGTATGGGCAGCTGTGGCTCAGGTCCATAAGCCTGGTTGTGATCGCATCGTGACTCTCAGCTCAGTAGATTTAGATCAGTGGCGTCAGCGCGGATTCAAATGTGAGCACCAGGCCGGAATTGAGGGAAGTTAAACCGAGATACAGCAAGAGTAGGGGAGCTGTAGAGGCGTCATCAATCTTTTGGGTCAGTCACCCTGCCGTTCTCTCTACCTGCCGAGCGGCTCCTACTCTTGCCGCCACTACACCTGAATATAGGTAATAGTCCTTAATCTTTACCCCAAACCGCTGTACTGAAATTGTCTTTAGCTGTTCCCAGCCTTGCTCTAGCTGGAGCGGTCCAGTCTTAGTAAAGGGATGCCAGTCATCGGCTAATACTAGGGCTGTGTGCCCCGTTAGGGTACGTGAGCTGGCCCAGACATCAAACTGATCAATGCGCTCAGACACTGCCAGGACGCTATCGTCATTTAGGGCATAGGCCAAGGCAGAGGCGGAACGATAGTCGGTGGTTAACAGCAGGTCATAGTCAGGGGCGTAGCGGTTAACCACGGTTGCCACCTGCCGCCAGCCAAAGGACATGCGGCCATCAGGATCACCGTCCGGGCCAAACAAAGCTGTCACCGGTAGCAGACAATAGTTAATTACCAACAGCCAGGCCACAATGGTGCCTAAAATCTGTATCCCATTGAGCCAGCTTTGGTGACGTAGGGTTTCTGATTTTTTACTTATGAAAAACAGCGGTGTCAGCGGTATCAAAAGCAAATACGCCAGAATATTCCAGTAATAAAGGGCAGTTGAAAACAGTCCCACCAGTGACAACACCCCGGTTGAGACAAAAAATAACCCTAGAGCCATGGCTCGATAGGTGGGAGAAATATAAGAAGACGGTTTGAGCCGTACCGATTTCACCAAGACCCACACCAAGGGAGGCGATAAAATCAAGGCACTGGTGAGCCAGAAAAACAACACGGCATCCGGTCGCAGTGTGGGGCCGCCACTGTCTACACTGCGGGTTACATAATATTGAAACGACAGCCAATCATTTTGAAAATTCCAGACCAAAATGGGCAGCGTAAAAAGAACTGCGATCGCAACGGCTGTGTACAGTCGACCATCTCTCAGAAGCGATCGCAGTTTTGGCTGACTCACTATCACTCCAAGGGCTGTTAGCCCTATAAAGACCGCTGTATACTTGCACAGCCCGGCCAGACCTAAGGTGATCGATCCGCCGTAGAGATACACAGTGCGGCCTCGACCGTTGACCCACATTCCATCTAAAAATCGGATAAACCAGTAGGCTGACGTTAATGAAAAGGCCATCAGCCACTGGTCGTGCCAGGCCAGGGTCAAAAACAAAAAATAAAGCGGGCTGCTCCAACAGCATAGAAAAATGACGTACCAAGCCTCAGTTGCGCGTTGAGCATAGAGATACGTTGATATTTGGTAGTAAGTCCAGAAAAATAACCCATTACTCAAAATCGTGGGTAATCGCAGCACAAATTGAGACTGTCCAAACCAGGAAAACACACCCTGTACCCAGGCGTGAAACGGTGGATGATCGTAATAAGACCAATCTAAATGCTGTCCCCATAGCCAGTAGTAGGCTTCATCCGGGTTAGGAAACGCCGTCAGCCAATACACCCCATGGGCTAACAGAATTAGCCATAGCCAGGGCGATCGCAAAATAGCACGGCGTTGTGGTGAGCGGCCTAATTCAAAACTCAAAACTCAAAACTCGCGCACCAGGCCATTTTAGGGTATCCACAGCTGCAGACAGTCCTAATTTTAAGACTCGTCACCCTCATCCGCAGCCTCAATATCAATCCCCCATTCCCGCAGCGCTTCATCACCATCATCGATCAGTTCTTCAGATTCAAACTGGAGAGGCTCCACTAAGCCCGAACGCTCATCAGGATCGCTCCACAGTGTTGGCGTGTAGACAATTACCGGCAGCTTTGCTCCGTTTAAACCACGAATAATCCGCTCAGGCGTTTGTGGAAACGTGACAAACAACGGGTAGGGGCGCTCAGACCCTTCATTTAACAAGTGCTCGTACCCCATGGGCATCAGCCATTCATAGCTTTCTGAAAGCAGAATCTGGGTTTGTCGCCAGCGGCACAACAGTTCTGAAAAGTCCTCGTCTGGGCGGTGGATAAACAGAACAACATCCACACCGGTTTTGATTTTCCACTCAGGATCGCACATTAAAATAACCAGGTCGCAGGGCAAAGGCACCACTTCGCGACGCTTATTAAGCGGGCCTGTCGAGCTTTCAAGAGAGCGACGCACGCTGATATTGGGCAGCGGTATTGTAACGATACTTTCCTGAGGGCGGCGGATGCTGGGCAACATCTCTAAATAGGGACGATGCTGCTTTAGCAGAGCTAATGCCCCCTGGTAGTCGCTGCATCTTGCAAGCAGATTTTCGTAGTCGCCCTGCTGAATAGCCATGCTGAAATTGAAAAGGTCACCGAATACGCCTATTCTAGCCTTCCCATTCAGCCACCTACTATTGTGGGGCCGGGTCGTACCGTGGTACGACCCTACAGCAGTTCTGTAGACCTCTCCGCTAGAGCTGAGCGTTCACCCCGTGTCAACAAAATATGACCAGCCAGGGCCTCATGTTTAAATCGCTCCACCACGTAGGTTAAACCATTACTGGCCGCATCCACATAGGGGTTATCAATTTGCGCGGTATCACCCGTCAAAACAATTTTTGTCCCCTCACCCGCACGGGTGAGAATAGTTTTTACCTCGTGGGGGGGCAAGCTTTGAGCCTCATCAACAATCAAAAACTGTGTTGGCAATGTCCGTCCGCGGATATAGGGTAGGGCTTCAATTTGCAGGAGGCCCATGTCCATGAGTTCTTCATGTCCCCGACGCCAGTGGGCAGGCTTACCGGTAGGGTCTTGAGTACCAAAAATGAGATCAAAGTTGTCGTATAGTGGCTGCATCCAGGGCGTTAGCTTATCATTGACATCTCCAGGAAGATAGCCAATATCTCGCCCCATGGGCACCACTGGACGAGAGATCAGCAAACGGCTGTAGATTCTTTCTTCAGACACCTTCTGAACACCGGCAGCAATCGCCAGCAGTGTTTTACCCGTGCCGGCCTTTCCCACCAGGGTTACCAGAGGAATGTTGTCGTTTAGTAACAGATTTAGGGCAAATTTCTGTTCTCGATTACGGGGATGAATTTGTGAGATCCCGGCATAGGGGACCTTGGGCAGCGGAATAATGGACTCGGCCTTACTGTCCACCATAGCGAGTGCTGTGTGGGCTGGATTGTTAACGTCAACTAACGTGAGGGACTGATTGGGATAAAACTTCCCCTCCAGCGTTAGAGTGCCGCCTCGAAAAAGTTCGCTGAGTTGTTCTGCATCAACCAGTAATTCCCCTGTTCCAGAATACAGATCGTCAATATCAATCTTGTCGGTTTCATAGTCCTCAGCGGCTAACCCCAGAGTATCAGCCTTAATGCGGAGATTGGCATCTTTACTAATGAGAACGACAGGGCACTGACAGGTTTGTTTATGTTCTAGGGCGACGGCTAAAATTTCATTGTCAGCTTTGTCCCCCTCAAGCTCTAGGGGAAGTGACGATAGCGTTTCTTGGTGACACAAAGAGACAACTAATTTGCCATCTCCTTCTAAACAAATGCCATCGGTTAAGCTACCTTGCCCCCTTAATTTGTCCAGGGTACGAGACACTTGACGCGCGTTACGACCGGTTTCATCCAGTGACTTTTTAAACCGGTCTAGTTCTTCGATAATGGCAATGGGTAAAATGACATCATTCTCCTCGAAGCGGTAAATAGCCTTGGGGTCGTGCAAAAGCACGTTGGTATCGAGGACGAATGTTTTTCTCATAAACAAAAAATTACCTTTGAAGTCCCTTAAACCCACAGGGGGCAGACACTTCTGTAAAACGACATCACTGTGGAAATATCTGTATCATTATCTATTAAACCTTACTTATTTGCGTAGCAGGCTACACCAATTTGTATCCGCAGATGAGCTTAACATTTGCTCATTCATAAAGACTGAGATACCTTTGACAGTCAATCACGGCCAATATTTCTCAATTCTTGATGAACACTGGTACCCACCTGGAGAGCTTCGTTTAGCAGCTGGCCGTAGTTCCCTGCCATATCTGTGGCTGTCAGGGTTTGAAGACTGGCAAGGTTAGTTTCAATATTGATAAACAGCTCTTGCCGACGGGTGATAAATCGGTGGTGTTTGCGCATGATGCGGTCGCTCATCAGCGCGCATACCAGACTCTCACGGGTTAGGTGCAGGGCTTCTTGCACGGCATCTGGGTTATCTAACATCAGACGTCTGGAGGTCTGATCGGTCTGACGCAGCTCTGCTAAAATTTCAACCGCTTTGATCATTTCGTTAAAGCGATCAACTTCGTCTAGCAGGTGGCTAAGCACTTTGCGCTGTCGACCTTTGTAAATGCCATAGCTACTGTAGGCCGCAGTGGTTGCGAGCGCACCTCCCACCCCTAGCACCATAAATCGACCGATAGCGGCGGCGGCCAGATTTTGCCCTAGCACTAAACATACCGGCAGCCAGAGCACCAAGGCCACAGCCAGCATCAGCCCTTGATTCATCAGCCAGGCCCAGCCCAGCTGAGGTCGCTGAAACACAGCCAGACGCGTTCCCCAGCCCATCGATAAATCACTAATATCTAACCCCGTCAGCTCATCCAAGTCGCGATTTGTAATCCGCAGGGTATCCAGATTGACTCTACTCATTCGCGCTGCTTTTTTCTCTTATTAGAGTCCAAACAAAGAGGCCAAACTGGTCAGAATCTGAGCGTAAAAGTTTCCTTCAATCTCAGGTCGAAACACCTGGAATGGTTCGTTGGGGGCTCCAAAAAAGGGACGCAATGTCCACCCCAACTGAGACCCCACCAGGGCATAGAGGCCCAGCCAGCCCAAGAGCAACCGGTTTCGCTGTCGACTACCGGCGGCATCAGGCCCCACTATCTGACGCATCCCCTGATAAAACAGACGCACACCAATAACGCCGGTCAACCCCATCACCGCCACATTGAGCAGTAGAAAGAAGTTATACCCCTGAATAGAAATCAAAAAGAATAGAACGACCGGAGCAAAGCTAAACAGCAGTACGCTGATGACGGCGACAGTGGTCATTAACATAGCAGCGTACTGACGAAAATTTAGCTTAGACCCAAAGAGAATATCAAAAAAGTAAAGCGTCGGTAGACAGATACCCAGCGTAATCAGATATAGCGCTGGTAGCTTAACGGCCGATGCCAGCATCTGTAGCCAACTACTCGATGAGCCAATAATCGCCCCGTAAACTCCAAAAAAGATGCAGCTGACCACTAGCAACGAAAAGATTTTGCGCTCGAGCTTGACGTCGTGTTGAATATCGTTAAGAAACTGGTTGCGATCGCGCAGTAGCTGAATCAAAACAGCAAAGTGCTTCATAAGATGCCTACCGGAATAACATCAGGAATGCTCCCAGACGTAGCTACACAGCATCAGCTGCCAATTTCGAATCCCCACAAAGCAGCCAGAGTGTTGAACTTAACACTCTGGCTCTAAAACCACGTGCACAATCAGACGTTAGGACCCCTGGGCCTTCAGTTGTTCAATTTCTTGACGAATGGCCGATAGCTGCTCAGTTAGGGCCTTAATTTCAGCCTGGATACCGCTGTCTGCCACAGGTTTAGCCACAGTATTAACAGTTGCACTGCTAGCCGGTGACTGAGCAAAGGGATTGGGAAACTGACCGTCAAAATTACTGCTGAAATTATCTACAAATTCACGGGCTTCTTTTTCGGTTAAGGCACCTTTTACCTCAAGCTCGTCGGTCAAACGATTGAAGTCTGTCCCAATATCAGAAAAATTATTAGCAGACGCTTGTGGGTCTTGAACAGCCTCCCCTGCAGATGCAGCAGCCCCCAAGGAGACCCGAAAGCTTTTTTGAATAAACTCAGTAAACGTATCAAAATCCATGACTCAAGTCGCTCTAAACGCCTAATCACCGCGAGCATATATTATATGCACCGCTGAACAGTCTTACTCGGTGTAGATATAGTCTAGTCGTGGACCGGACACTGACCCATAGCAAACCGGACTAGAGACCCAAACACTGTCGAGCTAACCAGCCAATTTGCTGCCCCACCTGCACTCGATACCAGCCACGTCCAGCTTCGCCCAGCAGCGTAACCGAGCTACCGTTGCGAAAGGTCCCTAAAACACTGTACTGAGTTCCTCCTCCACTCCGCAGGTTACAGGCATTGTAAGGGGCTGGTGCCTGAATAGACCGCACCTGTTGCTGAGCCTGGACATGACTCCCCATCGCCAAAGAAATCACAGGCGCGAGAATTAACCCACACCACTGTTTCTTTTTCCAACCCGTGGGGTGCCTACAAGAGAGTTTTGTCTCTAAATCAGTGATCATTTGCTAACAAAAGCTTTTATCTACAGCGGCAACTTCCACTTAATTTTAATCAGAAAGTATCAACCTACAACAGATTAAGTAAATAATATGTACTTTTTCAAAGTATTGCCAATTTTTTTGTTTGATCCAGCACAGCAAATAGTGTCTCAATCCAAAAAACACCTCTATAAAACACCACTGATAGCGCAATTTTGAGTTTTTTCTATCGTCTAGATAGATATACCATCCGGCTAGAGCTGTTGCTGAGAAGAGTAGATCAAGAGAATTCCACTGCTAGAATCTATTTGTGATTCTCAATACAAAGAGTTAGGTTTTTATGCGCTCTTATCTCGTTGCGGTTGTAGATGGTGTCCATGCTCGTTTTTTTACCCTTGCCGCTGCCGAGTTGTCTGATCAAGGACAATCAGGACCTCATTTAACCGAGCACAGCAGCTTAAATAATGCCGAAAAACCCATAGCTACCAAAGGTACTAACAACAACCTGATTGGGCGTAAACATCACGGCTACCGCCACGAATATACAACACAGTTTACGGAGATTAACCGACGCTTTGCCAGCAAAGTGGTACAGCATGTTGGCACCATGGCCCAAAGTGCTCCAGGTCATCATTTAGTGCTGGTGGCAGAACCCCACATTCTGGGTGCTTTGCGTGAGTCTATATCCGGTCACATCCCGTCATCAATGACTGTCAGTGAGCTTGCTAAAGACCTTTGTCGCTTAAATGCCCATGAGCTACATAAGTATTTGACCAACAAACAGATATTGCCTGAACCTAGACGTATCACTGGTAGATAAAGGAATAGCCAGCTTGGCTTTCCAAAAAGCTATCAAATAATACAGATTATTGGGAGCTGAGGGTTCTCAAGAGTCCTCAGCTCTCAATAAAAACAGGCTATTGCCTTAGCGAATATGGCAGGAACTCTCTTAGCTTGTTATTGTAAAGACAATGTATGCAGAACTATTGTATTGAGCGCAACCGTGCGTACAGCATTTGCATGTCACGAATGCCGCTTGTCGTTTTAATTTGAGAAAATTGTGGACGTTTTAGAGATTACCCGAAAATATGGTTTGTTAAAACGTCTACGCATAGGCCGCGATGATAGTCTTACGGCCCACGATCAAAACGATGCATACCCTTTAGCTGTTTATCAGTAACCTAGGCTACTGGTGACTAGCTTTTTAAATACAAAACTGTTGTTAATGAGGTTTTTTATGCTGATGGAGTTATGCCCCTGCTGTGGTGTTCGTTTGCTGCGGCATGCCAGTAAATCTGGCTCTTTTTTACGCTGTGGTAGCTGTCGATTTGAAATTCCTGAAGAACTTCCCTCCGTCACTGATGAAAATGCCAAGTCTTCTGACAGTTTACTAGATAATTTGGTTGATACTGCTGAGACGATTACTGCCCCATAGTCACTGTGCGCGCAGTTATCTAGTTAAAGCTGTGGCTATCACGTTAGTCACAGCTTTTGATTTATGCAGTGGCAAACAGACCACGACAAAACAGACCGCAACAGTCTTTAACCCAAACGCTAGCAAGACATAGAATTTTGACAACAAAGCCTAGGGTGTGAATCGGTATTGTATTGTCAAGTAGGGAGTATACCGGTCTGGTTCTCCTGGTTTAACCACATTTGCTATGTCTAATTTGGAGCAGCTACTCGCTCAACAAACTCTCAATACACTGGCTAACTTAAGCTATCGCGATCGCGACCTCAGCAGCTATTTGCACAGCATCGCTCAGGGGGTGCAGAGCATTTTAGGGACAGATTGGGCCGTTGTTACTCTCTGCTGGGACGATTCAGAACGGATTTTAGCGAGTACCGTTGATTTAGACACCGATCCAGAAGAAATTTATGAGCTACACGGCACCCTCACGGATAAAGTCTTTCAGACCGGTTGCCCGCTGACGGTAGAAAATTTTATTCAAGACCCCAGCCATGGCGTCGGGCCAGAGGGCTATAGCGCTTACCTGGGCGTGCCCCTACGGACACCTGCAGGGACAACCATCGGTACTATCTGCACCTTTAGCCAGCAGTCGCGACAGTTTGCCTCTGAGTTGATCAGCATGGCACAGCTGTTTGCTGAACGAGCCGCAACGGCGATTGATAACCACCAGCTCGCTCAGCAACAACAGCGCTTTAACGAAGTCTTAGAAGCTGAGGTGGTTAAACGAACCCAAGAGCTGCAGGCTGCTCGCTCAGAGCTGATGACGATCAATGCTGACTTAGAACAGCGGGTGGCTCAGCGTACCGTCGAGCTGACTCAGCTAAATGCCCAACTCAAAGAAAGTGAAGAGCGGCTGCGGCGCATTTTTAATGCCTCTAACGATGCCATTTTTGTCATTGACCCCAGTAGCGATCGCATCTTAGAAGCCAACCCCCAAGCAACCCAACTGCTGGGATATAGTCGCCAAGAACTCTTAGAAAGCGTCCATATTTCCAGCGTTCATCCTAGGGAAATGCCGCAGCTGATGGCCTTTGCCGCCTCTGTTTTAGAAACAGGGCAGGGCTGGACAGACCAGCTAACCTGTTTGACTAAATCTGGTACCACCATACCAGCAGAAATTTCTGCCTCTATGCTGGAGTATGCCGACCGGCCCTGCGTGGTGGCCATTGTTAGGGATATTCGAGATCGCAAACGGGCGGAACAGGCCCTGGCTGCCCTAGCCGAGGTCGGAGAGTTAGCCTCCATGATTGTCCATGAGGTGCGTAACCCCCTCACCACCGTCAAAATGGGGCTAAGTGCGTTGCTTAACACCGAGCTATCTGAGAGAAATATGACGCGGCTAGAGCTAGCGAGTTCCGAAGCTAGCCGGTTAGAATCTCTTCTCAATGAGATTTTGCTCTACGCCAAACCCCAAACGCTGCAGACGACGGCGGTAAATTTAACTGAGTTAACCACTACCGTCCTAGATACCCTCCGGGCACAGCCTGCTGTTGCCAACCGGTCGATTGTATTCAAACCAACCGGTGATTGTATTACCATCCAAGGCGATGCTGATAAATTAAAACAGGTAGTGATCAATCTGGTGAGTAATGCCTGTGAAGCGGTTTCACCGGGGGATGCTATAACTTGTTATCTAGAAACAACACCAGACCATATTCGCCTTCAGGTTCACAATGGCGGTGCTCCCATTCCACCAAACGTCCTGCCTAACCTAACCAAGCCATTTTTCACAACAAAGTCCACCGGTACAGGGTTAGGATTGGCGATTGTAAAACGGATTATAGAAGCCCATGGAGGAAGTTTTACGATTGAATCGACAGCTGAAACGGGAACAATAACAACAGTCATGTTTAGGGCATAAGCGCTTAAGAGAACTATTTCTACCCTGGAAATTTTCTGTGAGCGTTGATCTGGTTTTTTCTCTCAAAAAAGCAATTTCTGATTTAGAGAATGAATCGATTTGGAGCAGTAGCTATTGAACAGCCTCCCATGACCAAAATTATTCCGAGGATCAAGCAATGCCCAAAAAATAATGGGACTCGTGGATGTTTCGTTACATCAGCTGGGTGACCTCTCATAAATAGGGCGTGAATAACACAGTCATGTACGTAAGTAAAATCACTGGCTTCAAAAAACTTTATATTGTCAATTAAAATCCGTAGTTTGCCTGATTTTTTTTAAAGGAGTTGGTTAAATGGGTGTGTGTCCACGGTCTGGCAACAGACAGACATCGCCTATCTGTGTTAATTCGTTCTGTCATCCTTGAGTATTCAGTCGCTAGCCCTCGCGCGAATGTCCAAGGATGCTAGAAGGACTATGCTTCTAGAGAATAATGCTTTTAATAGATAGGCGTTTTAGCCGTTTTTACAGAGTGTCTAATGGCTAAAATTCTATTGATTGACCCAGATACAACCAGCCGTCAGATACTGGAACATGCATTTACGCTGTATGAGTATGAGGTGGTTACTACCCAGCGTGGCGATGAGGGACTGACCCTGGCGGTGAGTGAAGCGCCCGACCTGATTATTCTAGATGTGGATGTCGCTGGGTTTAATGGCTGGCAGGTGATCAAACGCCTGAAAGAGGCGAGTCCTACATGGCTGATTCCAGTGATTGCCATGGCTGCACCCGCTGTAGACGGGCAGCTCTTAGTTCAAACGGGTTTTGATGCCTACATTCGTAAGCCAGCCTCTGCTAAACATGTTTTACAAAGAATTGAAACCTTGCTGGATCAGACAGCGAGGGTTTCAGGTGACGAGCTAACCTCCCCCAGTCCGGTGGGCCAGCATACTACAGCCGATAGTCTCGACGCCCAACACCAGCCTGACTACGCGACGGTTGTTCACATTGACGACAGCCCAGACGATAGTCAGGCGATGGCGAAAATTGTTGAGGGAGCGGGGTATCGCTATGTCAATATCTCGGATTCGCTGCAGGCTCTATCACAGCTGATAGATCTAAAACCACAGCTCATTTTTTTAGAATTGGTTTTACCCATAACCAACGGTTACGAGCTGTGTGCCCAGATTCGACGCATTCCTCTGTTTAAGTGGACCCCAATTATTATTGTGACCACCAGCAAAAAGGTTTCTAATCGCGTACGGGCCAAAATGGTGGGAGCATCCGATTTTGTGAGTAAACCCATCAAGGCCCAGCCCATCCTAAAGGCTTTGATTAAGTATCTCTCTTCCTACAGCAAAGTGTAAGTCTCGACTATGACAGCAGATGTTGATGAGACCACAGGGCGGCCTGGGTGCGATCGCGAACGTCTAACTGGCAAAAAATGTTGGTCAGGTGATTTTTAACAGTGCCCTCAGTTAAATGGAGTGCGGCGGCAATTTCTCGGTTACTGTGACCCTGACCCAGCAGAGTGAGAATTTCTAACTCTCTGGTATTAAACTGTGTCTGTAGGTCTACCTTTGTATGGGTCTGTTCTGGTTTCACCTGAGAAAAGACCTTAGGGGCAATGGTGGGGCCTAGCTGGCTATAGCCTTCGTGGAGGTTACGGATTGCGATCGCAACCTGTTTAGCGGGCGTACTTTTTAATAAATATCCCAGCGCTCCAGCTTCCAGCGATTCAAACACATACTCATCTTCATCAAACGTCGTTAGCACCAAAATCCGAATCCACGGAAATTGCTGATGAATTTTACGGGTGGCGTCGACTCCATTACACACAGGCATCCGGACATCCATTAAGATCACATCCGGCTGCAGCTGAACGACGAGTGCGATCGCTTCTTGACCGTGGTTGGCCTCCCCCACAATTTCAAGATCGTCTTCTAGCGCCAACAGCGACGCTAGCCCTTGCCGAAACATCGGCTGATCATCCACCAGCAAAATCTGAATCATTGCGGCACAGTTCCCTGAATTAAGGTGCCTTTTCCAGGCACACTCTGAATGGTCATCTGCCCTCCCAACAGCTGTACTCGTTCCTGCATTCCCCGTAAGCCATATCCCGTAATCGTTGATCCAGGAACAAATCCAACGCCATTATCCGAAAGACCTACCGCAATGCCCTCGGCGTTTTTTTGAGCCCACAGCTTTACAGTCGAAGCCTGGGCATGTTTTTGAATATTGGTCAGCCCCTCTTTAATAATTAGAAAAAGCTGTTGACTCACCTGTAGTGGCAGGCTGGGTAGACTAATGCGAGTCTCAAACATCAACGGCTCAGCCGTGTGAGCCTGTTGAATTTGCTCCACCAGTCCCGTTAGTGCCTCGGGCAAGCTAAATGTACCGTGGCGAATCGTGGAAACTGCTCGACGGACCTCCTGTAGAGATTGACTGGACAGTATTTTAGCTCGATCTAATGCTTGCACAGATTGATCTGGATTTTGAGAGTACAGCGTTTGAGCCACCTCTAGCTGCACATTTAGAGTCGTCAACGTATGGCCCAGAGAATCATGAATATCGCGGGCAATGCGAGTGCGCTCTAAAGCTGTTGCCAGTATCTTAACTTCCTGCGATAATGCTGCCGCCTGCTGTCGGCTTTTCCGTTCAGATAAAACAGTCCAGCACAGCAAAATAATTAACAAACAAGTGACAATATAAATTGTTGTACTATTAACAATAAAATCTAACACCAGCAGTGGTGCAGGCACCTCTAGGGATGCCTCAAACTGTTCTCGGAGTTCATCTATCGGGGCTGAAAATTGCTTAAAAATTCGCTGGGCTAGGCTCAGCTGCCAGGCGATACCGGCAAAAACAGTGATGAAAATAACATCACGCCGTCGCAACAAAAAACAGCTTTTTACCAACACCAGATACAAAAACGGATCCAATCCCCAATCGGTAAACCAACGACTTATCAGGAGAACAACAATTTCTAACCCAATATAGGCACGTCGGTAGGCGATGGGCTGCTCTATGGGAAACACAATGCTGAGCACTGCCAACATACCCAAAACGCTAAAGCTAATGTAGTCTGCTGTACCGGGTTCGTAGCCTAATGATCGGTTGAGCATCAGCAGACCAATGCGCAGAATCACCAAGATTAAAAAAGCCCATTCCACATATCGCAGAGTCTTAGGAATTGACGGGGACAGAGCGGCAATAGACGCTGAAACTGGTTTGGCCTGTTTGCCTGCTCCTGTAGTGTGACTGACAGCGTTCATGCTTTTGACGTTGTGCACTTAGTTAATAAAGCCAGAGACTTTCTAGGTGGCCTTTTCTGATGGTAAACCACTAAATCTACCGCCTCCATGACAAATGTCATAATTTGCCATGACCTTTAGCTATAGAGGCCAATTAACAACGTCGCTAAAGTGCAGATACGGTTCTACACGGTAAGACGATGGACAGGCGACTTCAATTAGCTTCACAGATAGGAATGGCTATCGTCTTATCTTTGGGACACTAAGGCCCTTTGGGGCACTAAGGCCCTTTGGGGCACTAAGGCCGTGGCCCAAACGTCATCGCCGGATCTACAGTTTTTACCATCACAGGATGCGCCCATGCTTTCAAAAGCGCCCATGCTTTCAAAAGTGCCTTTGACAACACCCGCTCCGGCCGATCAGTGCACCGCAGATACCTCCCTTGCAGCTGATACCATCGCCGAAATCGAGACTTATCTAGAGGCCTATGACCAGACGGGGCGTCTCTCTGGCAATGTCATGATTGTTCATGGTAACGCTGCACTTACCTGCAGTTATGGCTTAGCCAATCGCGAACATGGAGTGGCCAATACTCCAGAGACCAAATTTCGGATTGGCTCTATTACCAAACAATTTACCGCTGTTGCTATCCTCCAGCTACACGAGCAGGGGCTGTTAGATATTCAAGCCCCTATTTCCTCATATCTGCCCGATTACCCGGAAGGAGATCGCATCACCAGTCATCATCTGCTCACCCACACCTCAGGCATTCTAGAATATCTTGATGGCGAAGTCTTTGCTGACATTAATCAGTGGCTGCGACTGCCCTCCAAACTCGATCAGCTAGTTGCTCGC
>JBHJIV010000021.1:0-27145 GCA_050043105.1 Leptolyngbyaceae cyanobacterium
TCGCTCCGTTGATGGCGCACGCATGTTCTGTCGGATTCGGGGATACTTTTCAACCTTACGTAAATACGACCAACCTATTTTGGCCACCTTGATTCGTGTGTTCTCTGGGCAATCTGTTGCTTTGACTCCTCAGCCTGAGTACTTGCGCGCATTTATTATAATTATTAAATTCGATTCATGCTCCACTGGTTAAAGAGTCTCTAAACAGTATCTGATGGAGAGCCAAACCGATAGCCTTTGCCATAAACGGTGTGGATTAAGATTGTCTCATTATCATGCTCTACTTTGCGCCGTAACAAGCGCATTTGAGCAGCTAGAGCATTACTACTCGGCTGAGCACTTATGCCCCATACAGCATCATAAATCTGTTGGTGTGTAAGCAGCTGATCAGGATGTTGCATCAGATAGCCAAGAATCTGGGCTTCTTTTTCTGATAGCTCAATGATACGTTCAGGTCGAATCCCACTGCCTCGCTTAGCAATTTGATTCTCGCTATCCAAAGTCAGGTCTTGATACTGTAGCGTTGTTGCCTGACTCTCTTCTCGTATAGGCGGTCGCCGCAATAGAGCCCGTACTCTTGCCAACAACTCTCGTAGCTCAAAGGGTTTGACCAAATAGTCGTCTGCCCCTGCATCTAAGCCTTCTACTCGATCATCTAAGGTATCTTTTGCGGTGAGAAAGAGAACTGGAGTGGTTAGGTGATGATCTCTCAACCTTCGACACATTTCCAACCCACTCAACCCCGGCATCATCCAGTCAAGAATCAGTAAATCAAATTCATCATCAGCCGCTAGCTCATAACCTGTCTCACCATCATGAGCCACCTTGACTACATACCCCTCGCGTTGGAGAACCCGGCTCAGTGGTTCGGTCAGCTCTACCTCATCATCAACCAGTAAAATGCGCATTATCGCCAGCCTACTGTTACGAAACACATCTTATAGATCTACCTCTCGCCCAAACGAAGCATCCCGTGAAAGGTCTAAGCCCTCCAATGTAGGATCTGATTTCATGAGAAACGTCTTCAAATCAGGTTTAGTACCAAATGTAGACTCTAAACAATCCCAAAACACTTTAAAGCTAGGCTCTTGAGAAGCTAGAAATTGCAGAGATTTGTATTCTAGAAAGGGTTCACCTAGTTGTCGGTAATAGCGATAATCTTTGGTGAAGCTTTTAGCGCACTTTTGTCCATATTTTCTCCCTAAAACAAGTATAAGTTCATTTTCACAGCCTTTGATTTTTGGATTTTTGGGAGGCTTCGAACGATAATGAGCTAACAGCCAACATTCAATAGAGTGAACGCTGATACAAAATATAATTTTCTCTTTGTAGAGTTGATAAAAATCAGCCGCGTTGGTGTTAATAATCTCAATCAGTCTAGAAATAATCCTTTCAGTTAAGAGCTCAACAGGCCATTCTTCATTCTTTGTATCAGTATGCTTAACGTCAAAACCCTGTCTTGGAGAGACATCTGAGTCTACATGCACTACAACATAGCGATTACTCAAAACAGCATCGCGAAACTGAGATGACTCTAAATACGCTAGCAGCATTTGCCAACCACCAAAGCCCTTCTGTTTCTGTGTAGTGGCATCAAAAGGAGGCTGAAGCCGAGAAATATCTTCGTCTAAACCTTCATTGCTGAAAAAGCCACATAAGATATCTGTAATGATGACCTGATCGGTAATACCCTCACAAATTAATGCAAACTCTGCCATGGGATACTCTAAGTGATTTAGAAATTCTTAGGCAATCCACCTAGATAGCCACGTAGAAATGCTTCAGATAGTTTTAGCTCTTCCTCTGTTGATGAAACAGGCTTGCTCTCAACTGTAATTCGTTTTATTCGTGTGTGGCCTTTACGATTTCGAGAGACTACGAATAAACGCTGTTCATCATCTCCCAAATCCAGACCATCAAGAATAGCAGGATTATGTGTAGTCAGGAAACACTGTTTATCAAACTGTTTAGCTAACTGAGCGATGTCAGCCATGATTTTTGTGCAGAGTTTAGGATTCAAAGAAGCATCTACATTATCAATAGCAAATATCTTAGGTGTTTCCTTAGAAACCATCAATGCTGCATAAAACAAAACGAATAAAAATCCTTCGTTAGCACTTCGTTGATCAAATTTTGTTCCTGTAAAACGATCAAACAGGCTGATTTGTAATTCCTCTAGAATATTTATTTTTGAATCTAAAGGATGAATACGTTCAAACCAATCGAGAAGTTGAAGTGATTGTCTTATGACTTCCCAAGAAAATTGCGATTTATCCTTACTAAGGACCTGAAGTAGCTTCAACAAGCCCTCGCCATGTATACCTAAGGGTTCAATTTGCCCTTCTCGATGCAAATTTCTTAGGGCAGTCTCCTCTGGCGAATAGATAACCATATTCGCTAAATATCTACTCTTAGATATTTGCTTTACCTCTTTAAAGGCTCTATCCACTCTCTCTTGAGTTAGCCTTGTATCCTCAAAATCACCACCAGTAGATACAACCTTCCAATCGTCATTCCTTAACACTGCCATAAGTGCTACTCGCTCGCTCATAGAAAGAGTCGGTTGATTGGATGTCCACTTTGAATAAGGTTGATTATCGTTTTCTAATTTGTATTCTTTTTCCTTCTCTTGATCGGAAAATTTAATATTAATTTCAATTGCTCTACTCTTATTTTGAAAAAAACCAGATCTCATCAAAGATGGAGAGGTTACTCTAATTCCACGACTAGCCAGGAACTCATTATCAAGCTTATTCGCTTCAGCACCACCAGCAAGGGCGAGGGCCTCTAATATATTGCTCTTGCCACAGCCATTTTCTCCAATCAACACATTGACACGCCCTACATCAAAGGACAGATCCAGAATCGATTTGTAGTTTTTGATGTGAATCGATTCAATCATAGTAATAGGTAAGAAACCAGCTAGCTACTGAAGCTAGTTAAGTTATTAAGATTACTCTTTAGGAAGCTCGTACTGGCTAACGATCTTTTTAGCGTAGTCAGGTACGTGCTCTTCTAACTTCTCAGGATGATTACGCTTGACGTAAAGATAGTTGCGAGTGAAGTGAGAGTCTATTGAAAAGCGAGCATATTCCAGACCTTTAGGGCCAACTTTTTCGATAACAACCCCCATCATCTTAGCTGCCCACATGGGCAGAGTCACGCCCTTATCATAGGCAGGGATGCTGTTTTGTACTGCCTGTTTGCGATCGCCCTGTGACATTACCGGCTGAGTCTCTAGCTGGTCAGTAATCAAGTCCAACATCTCTTGACCTATATCATTGCGCACCACTACCCACTGCCAGCCAAAGGGAGCGCCCATATAGCCCACAACAATGTCAGCAAGAGAGTTTACATAGTCAAAACAACTCATGCAAGAGGGTGCAAATACATCCTTGAGCTGGTTTGTTTTTAAGCCAAAGAAGGGGACTTTTTCAATAGAGCCGTCTTCGTGTTTAAAGTGCACTCGAAAGTCTTGCATAAACTCGTAATGCACCACAGTCTCTGGGGAACGGCTGGTAGTATCTAGAAATTTTTGCAACCCTGCTCGCGTCACGTTATCAACACAGGGGGTACCCAGCACTTAGAGTTTTTCTAAACCTAGCTCATGTTGCACAGCCCGCAGTGCCTGAATCTGACAGCCCACACCAATGGCCAACAGGCGGTTCATACCTGACTGTTCGATCTGGTCCAAAATCGACAGATTAGGAGACAAGGTGGGTTTATTCACACGGGCTGCTAGTACCTCATCTGGCGTTCTAGCAATCACTGGCATTGGTTGAAAGCGATCTTCTTTGGTGTTTTGTACACACACCACTCCTTCTACCAGCCCACAATTGAGCATCTCTATCGCAATAGAGCTAACAATGCCTGTCCATTGAGCGCCTTCTATGGGTTCTGTTTTTCGAGCGGCCATCATTTGCTGATGCACACCGAAGTACATATCATCTTCCTGAGTTAAGTCGCGGCTTCGTCCGTGACTTTGAATCTCTAACTGAGGCACCTGCTGCTTGATAAATGCACAAGCGTCTTTTACATAGTGGATATACGAGGTATCGCAAAGGCCACAATCGCTACAGAGTTCCTTAGCTGGGCGCACGACCCCTCGACGTAGACCCTTAGATTTTTTGTGTGCCTTGGATGCAGATGGAGATGAAGACGCCAGTGTCATATGGAATTGCTTGGATAGAAACTAGGTCACCGTATTTTTATTATCCGTAAAGGATGACTTTTTTTGGTCAAAGGCTGAGTTTTGTGAAGAAATAATACGACCAAAGGTGAGTATTTCGTTGCTACCGGGAAAATACCTAGCTCATCACTGAAATCAGCCACCCTAAAGATGGGTTGATAGGTAAAGTAGAATAGCGTTCCCACTTGCGTCACCTTTAGCCGTCCTGCCAATTGAGATGATCTGCTGCTTAAATCCTGATTGCTTTGTGCCGGTAAATCCTGAAGGGGTGACTGTGTTTCAATCGTGTGGAAGCCCCTTGACAGAATTGCTACGCAATCGCTATCGCCCAATAAAGCCGTTGGGACAGGGGGGCTTTGGCAAAACATACTTAGCAGAAGATATTGATCGCCTCAATACACGCTGCGTTATTAAACAGTTTGCACGTCAATCGAGTAATAAGTCTTTTGATAAAGCCCTTACTTTATTTACGCAAGAAGCCGTTCGCCTCAATGAGCTAGGGGAACACCCGCAAATTCCATCGCTGTTGGCCTATTTTGAGCAACAGGAAAATTTTTACTTGGTGCAGCAGATTATCGAAGGTAACACGCTGCTGCAGGAAGTTAAAAAGGAAGGACCGTTTGATGAGGCTAAGATTCGTAGTCTGCTGCACTATATCTTGCCAGTTTTACAGTTCATCCATGATCGCAAGGTCATCCATCGAGATATTAATCCAACCAACATTATTGCTCGTCAAAAGGATAATAAGCCGGTTCTGATTGATTTTGGCATCGCTAAGCAATTGGAGGTGTCACTATCCGATCAAGATAGGCATACGGGTACTCGCATTGGCACTGAAGGCTATTCCCCGATTGAACAGCTTCGTAGTGGAGAAGCCTATCCATCTAGCGATCTCTACAGCCTTGGGGCAACCTGCATTTGTTTGATGACGGGGCGTAAACCAGAGAAGCTCTACAGCCCGATTGAAGGGCGCTGGCTATGGCAAGAGCACTTAATTGCTGCAGGCCGCTCTGCCACACCAGAATTAGCGGCTATTTTGGACCGCATGCTCAAGGACTTTATTAATGAGCGTTATCGTTCGGCAGCAGAAGTTTTTCAAGAGCTAGAAGCGTTACCGGCCTACCATCGATCAGTGCCTGGCTGGACTCGGCAACGACCTGAAGATACTACTAGCCTGATGTCTGATGCTATCAGCACCGGGCAGGATGTGAGTCGCAATGTGAGTGAGCAGCTAATCAGCCAGGAGCTTAGTCCAGAATTTAGAAAAGAGCATCCGCCAACAGCACCACCCAAGAGGCAGTCTGATACACAGCCAATTTCCCATGCGCGACCGTCTGGGCGAATCTCTCAACCCAAAAGTGCAAGACCCCAGACCGGGTCAGGCGCTCCTAAACGGCGCTCCGGCCCTATCTCAACGGGGCCTATATCAGGCAAAAAGTCTGGACAGTCTGTTTCTACCGAGCGCTCTGGCCCAGTCTCAGCTAGAAAATCTGGGCCGGTTTCGACGGGGCAATCTCGACCAGTGTCAGGTGGAAAGTCCGGGCCAGTCACCGGACGCTCTGGGCAAGCAGCGGCAAAATCTTTTGGGCCAAACAGTATAGAGAAAACCTCTACGGGGTCATCTTTTGGCAAACCTGTCTCATCTGGGATATCCACTAAATCTCAGTCATCTGGCCCCAGCAGTGGGCCATCTCAATGGGTCTGCGCCCACACCTTGGAGGGACATAATTCGTGGGTTTCCACGGTGGCATTTAGCCCACAAGCTATGGTGCTCGCTAGCGGGGGTTGGGATGACACGGTTAATCTTTGGGACATGTCTACAGGAACGTTGACAATGTCTCTTAAAGGGCATGCCCGAGGCATTAACGGACTGGCATTTAGTCCACGTGGCCAAGTTTTAGCTAGCTGCAGTGACGATGACACGATTCGGCTGTGGAATGTAAATACGGGTAACCTGATACGTGTTCTTAAGGGACATCACCACGATGTGACGTCAGTAGCCATTAGCCGTCGTGGTTCTATGCTGATTAGCGGCAGCGAGGATCGCACTGTCGGGGTGTGGGATTTAGAGCAGGGCAAGCTCTTAAAGGCGCTTTCGGGAAATGCGGGGATGATTCGCTGTGTCGATATTTCTCCAGATGAGGAATTGGTGATCACTGGAGGATTTGATAACAAGATTCGGCTTTGGCAGCTGAGAACTGGTGAAGTTTTTCGAGTGCTTTCGGGCCATTTAAATTCGGTCAATGATGTCACCATCAGCACTGATGGCCGATTGATTGCCAGTGCCGGAAAGGATCGCTGTATTAAGTTATGGAGTCTGCGCTCGGGTAATTTGATTCATACGCTTAAAGGGCATACGCGCGAAGTAAATTCGGTTGAGATCGCACCCAATCAGCGCACCGTTATTAGTGCGGGTGGTGATAGCTGTGTCAAAGTGTGGGATACCAAAACCGGAGAACTGGTGGAGACATTCTCGGAGCATGGTAATTCGGTGACTGCGATCGCAATTCACCCCAACGGTAAATACATGGCCAGCGCCAGCTCTGATAAAACAATTAAGCTGTGGCACAAAGAATAATCTGCCCCTATGCCAGAAGGTCCCGAAATTCGAAAAGCTGCCGATAAAATCGAGCAGGCCGTTAAAGCTAAAGTTACCGATGAGATATTCTTTGCCTTTGAGCATCTCAAACCCTACGAAAAGAAGCTAACTGGCCGCAAAATCCGCCAGGTTGAAACCCGTGGGAAGGCCCTGCTTATTCACTTTGATAATGAGCTAAGCATCTACAGCCACAATCAGCTCTACGGGGTTTGGATGGTGCGTAAAGCCCATAGCTATCCAGATACCAAACGTCAACTAAGGCTGGCCATCCACAACACCCAAAAATCAGCGTTACTCTACAGCGCCTCTGATATTGAGGTGCTTACCCCCGAACAAATTCCCACCCATCCGTTTTTGAGTAAGCTCGGTCCTGATGTTCTAAACCCTCAGCTACGCCCTAAACACATCCTTGAGCTGCTCAAGCAACATCAGCGGCGACAGCTAGCAACCCTATATCTCGATCAGCATTTCTTAGCCGGAATCGGCAACTATCTACGCAGCGAGATTCTCTTTGTTGCTTGCATTCACCCGCGTCTGCGGCCGATTGACTGTAGCGATGACCAGCTAGAGGCTCTAGCAGAAGCCAGCATTACCATCCCGTATCAGTCTTATCGATATAACGGGATTACCAACGATTTAGATCTTGCCAACCAGCTCAAAGCGCAAGGCCAAAAGAGATCGCACTATCGTCATTGGGTCTTTAGTCGAGCTGGTCGCCCATGCCGCGTCTGTCAAACACCCATTGTCAAAGACTTTGCCAGTAATCGACGATTTTACTACTGTCCGGTTTGTCAGCCAGCTAACGGATAGGATTGCAAGCTGGTTTTAGAGCAGACCTATGCCGATGATCGAATTCAAACCCCCCACTCTTTACCCATAAAATAAAGACTGATTCTCGTACTGGCCAATGGTGACCTCTAATCACTACAAAATCCTAGAACTGCACGAATCGGCCAGCCAAGCCGATATCAAACGGGCATACCACCGCCTGGCTAAGCAACATCATCCCGATAGTCGCTCAGATAGCAATGGGGATCATGAGCATATTGCTAAGATCAATGCCGCTTACGAGGTGCTCGGCGATCCGGCAGCGCGTAAACGCTACGATGCCCAACGGGACGGGGGTAGAACCCAACGCGCCAGCGATATTAGTGCTCAGTATCAGCAACGGCGCAAGGCCAACCAAAGATCAGACGATTCACTTACCCACTGGATTCGCACTGTCTACAATCCAATTGATCGTTTGATTGGTAAAATTATCAGCCCGTTAAAGGCAGAGGTACGAAACCTTTCCGCCGATCCCTTTGACGATGAACTGATGGAAAGTTTTCAAGACTATTTGGAAAACTGCCGCGAATCATTAGAGAAGGCCAAGCAAAAATTTAAATCGATGCCAAATCCACCCCAGGCAGCCAAGGTCGCGGCGAATCTTTACTACTGCCTCAATCAGATAGAGGACGGTATTGAAGAGATCGAGCGGTTCACCTTTACCTACGACGATAGTTACTTGCACACTGGACAAGAGTTATTTCGCATTTCCAAGCAGCTACGCCGCGAGGCTAAGGCTGATATGCAAGCAATCCTTTGATTTGGAACTTGCACAGCTAGGCAGTACTTACTGACCTCTAAATCGAGTCTGGATCAACCCCTAGTTCCTTTCAAGGATGGTGGACATCGTAGTAAAGGTTGATGCCTGAGCCGGTGAACCGATTGTCAGCGGTACAAGCTTCTAAGGGTAGGGTACGGCTTAGCAGTTGGGGTTGAAAATCATGAAACTCGTCAGGCAAACCGGGCTCCTCAGGAAACTCGCTAGGTAAGTCATACATGGTGGGCAGCGTTTCGCGTGGAGAACGTCGCTGCTCTGTTTGAGGTATGGAGTAGCCAGTGGCGAAGGTCATAGAACGATGACTAGGGGTAGTCTACGTAGCGACGATGACATTGTACAAAATACGAACGATTGCTTTCTCTAAGTGTTGAATCAACGCTGACGAAGCATCTAAACCTACAATTTCTGAACGGGCCCAATTCGGCACAGAATGACTATACGGAAAGTTTGTCACTAGATAAAAAAATCATCTGGCACATATTGTTACAATGATCGTCTGCTTTTTATTTGCCGGTATCCCATGGCTTTGCCCGTAGTTGCAATTATTGGTCGTCCCAATGTGGGCAAGTCGACTCTGGTCAATCGACTGGCCGGAGCACGGGAGGCAATTGTCTATGACCAACCTGGTGTCACTCGCGATCGCACCTACCAGCCAGCCTTCTGGCAAGATCGTGACTTTATGGTGGTAGATACCGGCGGTCTGGTGTTTGATGATGACACTGAGTTCCTACCCCATATCCGAGAGCAGGCCATGCTGGCCCTAGCTGAAGCTAAGGCTGCAATCTTTGTGGTCGACGGACAAGAAGGTCTCAATGAGAGCGATCGCGAAATTGCGTCCTGGCTACGCCAGCAGTCGGTCCCGGTACTGCTGGCCGTCAATAAGTGTGAATCAGAAGATCAAGGATTTATTCAAGCCGCTGAGTTTTGGGAACTCGGTCTGGGTGAACCCTATGCGGTATCAGGCATCCATGGTAGTGGCACAGGCGAGCTGCTAGACACCTTAATTACCCATCTGCCGTCTACTGACGAGATCGAAGAGGAGGATGAAATTAGAGTCGCCATTGTGGGTCGGCCTAATGTCGGTAAGTCTAGTTTGCTAAATGCCTTCGTTGGGGAAAATCGCTCGATTGTAAGTAACATATCGGGCACAACCCGCGACACCATTGACATGGTAGTGCGTCGCAAAGAAACGATATACCGTTTGATTGACACGGCTGGGATTCGTAAAAAAAAGAATGTCAACTACGGTCCTGAGTTTTTTAGTATCAACCGTTCCTTCAAAGCAATTCGACGGGCCGATGTGGTGCTGCTAGTCATCGATGCCCTAGATGGCATAACCGAGCAGGATCAAAAATTAGCGGGCCGCATTGAGGATGATGGGCGGGCGTGCATCATTGTGGTCAACAAGTGGGACGCAATTGAAAAAGATAGCCACACTATCTATGAGTACGACAAAAAATTAGGTGGCAAGATTTACTTTCTAGACTGGGCCACACGGCTCTATGTAAGTGCCCTCACCGGTCAGCGAGTGCCTAAAATTTTAGACGCTGTGGATGAAGCCGTAGCACAGCACCGTCGTCGAGTGAGTACGGCTGTCGTCAACGAAGTGTTGGAGGACGCGGTCAGCTGGCACTCACCGCCTACCACGCGACAGGGTAAACAAGGACGGATTTACTATGGCACTCAAGTCAGCGTGCGCCCGCCTACGTTTACCTTATTTCTAAATTCTGCCAAACTATTTACCGACAACTACCGTCGTTATATAGAACGTCAGTTTCGCGAAAACCTCGGTTATGAGGGTACTCCTATTCGTCTCCTGTGGCGTGGTAAGAAAATTCGCGATCTCGATAGAGAAAGCTCGAATAGGGCAACTAAAGTTTAAGGGTCTGGCAAGAGGGAGTGTTGAGCTGTATTCCTCTAAACTGCCACCAAATTAACCAATATTCTGATTTCAGCTCAAAACTGAGAATTCAAACCTATCTGCACCAGTAAGCGCCTCACTCAGAACTATCCCCCCCATGGATCTACTCCGCTCCCTACCGATAGGCTTGTATCTAGAGCAGCCGGTTACGTGGCTACACCGGATCGATGCTCGGGTAAAACTAGCATGGTTACTCAGCTTTTTGCTGACACCAGTTTTAGCAAATACGGCCTGGCGGATTGCTTTGGTAGCTCTTTTGACACTGCTAACGTTAACAGCGCGAATTCCATGGCGAGTATGGCGTCAGCAAATGGGCGGGCTGCTGATCTTGTTTACTCTGGCCTCATTGCTAATTATGGTGATGCCAGATGGTATCGCTGTAGTCACCCAACCTCGCTGGCCCACACCAGCTGAGATCGCAAGCCTAGATACTCCCTTTGAAATCACTGGCAGCTTACCGGAAACCGGCTACCGCTACGTGATCGTCGATTTACAGTGGCTACAGATTACTCAAAAGTCTCTCAAGCTGGCGGTGAAGGTGGGCACGCTTCTATTTACCCTCATCTACAGCACTAATTTATTCCTTCTCACTACCGCTCCAGAAGAAATCACTGCAGCCATCGAAGAGCTGATGTCTCCCCTGCGATGGTTTAAGCTACCGGTCACCGAGATCGCCCTCACCCTCACCCTGGCCCTACGGTTTATTCCCCTTGTCCTAGAGGAAGTTCAAAACCTGGTGCGGTCTGTACGTACCCGCGCCATTAACTGGCGCAAACTGGGGTGGCGTCACGCGACTCAAATCTGGCTGATGGTGGCAGAGCGACTGCTTGACAACTTACTGTTGCGAGCACAGCAAATTGCTGGTGCCATGAAAGTGCGCGGCTTCACCAGCCCAGATCATCACCAGGTGCAATGGCATCAGCTGCAGCTACGCTGGTGGGATTGGGTATTTCTAGTGACTCTTGTTTTCTTTTGGTGGGGTCGTTTTGCACTCGGCAACCCGACTTAGGCATAAGGATTTAGCCAAATTCTATCTTTAGAGCGTACAGACGTCCCGTGGAACGCCTCTTCAGACATAGTTTTTGGATGTTGTAAAATCCCTATTCCTTAGAGCCTTTCCCATCAAAGCTTTCACCGATCATTACTCCTCTATTACTTGCCCTTTTCTTCTGACATATCACCCAATACACCAATCTTGCAGCCGCGATATTGGCATCAGCTTGCCCTCAAGCACCGCAGCGGCGCTGACGTCTTTGAAGCGTTGTTCTGTTCATCTGAGATCGCAACTCTCCTCGAAAGTCCCGATCACGTAGACGGAGCCCCCGAACATTTAATTCGCTATTCCCTATGTGCTGGAGCACCTCGTCAGTTAGCAGGACGGCCCCAACTCTTTACACCCGCCATCGGTGAGATTTTACCCACCCTAGAGCGATTACTCTCTAACCAAGAACCTGCACCACGCGCTCCCCAATCATCTGCGCCGCCGGATCTCCCCTTTGTTGGAGGCTGGCTCGGCTGGCCCGGCTGTGACACGGCCTGGGAAATTGAGCACCTTCCCCATAACAATGAAGTCTCCCTGCCTTTTCCAGTTGCCTATTGGTACGAACCGGAACAATTTGCCATTCTAGACCACCAGCAACAGCAGCTGTGGCTCGCAGCGACAGCTCCAGAAGATATCAACGAGATGGTGCAGCAGCTTGAGCACCAGCTTTCAGACAACATCCTCCTCCCACACCAGAGTGCGAAAAAAGTTACCCTGTGCTCTGACCAACCTCAATTTGAAACAGCCGTACAAAAAGCTAAAGACCACATTCGTGCTGGGGATGTTTTTCAGGTCAATCTTTCTCTGCGATTTCAGACCGAAACCAATAATTCCCCATGGCAGTTGTACCGACAGCTCCACCAGATCAATCCCTCTCCATTTGCCAGCTACTGGCGGACTCCATGGGGTCATGTTATTAGTTGTTCTCCCGAGCGTCTGGTGCAGCTCAAGGGGCAAACGGCCCAGACTCGCCCGATCGCCGGCACTCGCCCCCGAGGCCATACCCCAAAAGCCGATCACGATTTTGCCCAGACCCTAAAAACGAATCGCAAGGAACAGGCAGAGCACATTATGCTGGTGGACCTAGAACGTAATGATCTAGGCCGAGTCTGCACCTGGGGCTCAGTCCAGGTGGATGAGCTAATGGTGATTGAGCGCTATAGCCATGTTATGCATCTTGTTAGCAATGTCATTGGTACCCTGCGGCCTGAGTGCAATGCTATCGATCTCATTCGAGCCACTTTTCCTGGCGGCACCATCACCGGCTGCCCCAAGGTTCGCTGTATGGAAATTATTGAAAATCTAGAACCCATACGCAGAAGTTTGTTCTATGGCTCCTGCGGCTATTTAGATCAAAGAGGGCATTTGGACCTTAACATTTTGATTCGTACGCTGCTGTTAACCCCAACAGCGACAGATACCCATACTGTCTGGGGTCAAGTAGGCGCTGGCATTGTCGCCGATAGCGACCCCCATCAAGAGTGGTTAGAATCTTTACAAAAAGCCAAGGCCCAGCTGATGGCACTCGGCATTTCACATTAAATCAATCCAGAGATAATGCTGTTGCTTCGAAGCAATATCAACGAATTATTGAAGATAGTGAGGAGAACGCTGTAAACTTCCTACCATTGTCTTCTATTCTGCATCAGACAGCTTGAGTCATCTGTTTATGGTCTGATTAGGCTGGCTTCGCTAAACGGGGTTTTGACATCCTGTTAGACAAGGTTTATGCTTCATCGATTAGCCTTAGCCGATAATAGAACATCAATAGCATTAAGCTGCTTTTAATAAATCCTGTATTAACTGTCCCTTGTTCTCACATTTGTCGCACCCCTTTAATGAGCACTGAAACTTATCTTAACCACCCCGACTTTGGGCTGTTGTTTCGGATTTGCCTGGTGGATGGCGATAAAGAGCTATTTACCACCCTCTATGCCCAACGGTTATTTTTTCTTGCAAAGAGCGATCGAGCAGCAGGTTTGCTGTTTGACCCGATCGGTCGCACCGAGGCCCGCATGATGCTAGAAACGCGGCTTCGTATCTTGCGTCAGGCCGGTCAATATAGCGAGTTTGAGCAGCTAAACAAGGTATATAAACGAACGTTTCAATGATGAACGCGGCAGGGACATCGCAAGAACCTTCTCAACCTGCAAATAAACAGCCACAGACCAGCCAGCAGATTGCTCAACGTGTGGAGCAGCTTAAGCTACCTGATCATGTGCGGCTGGTGGCTGTGAGTAAGACATTTCCTGCCAGTGCTATTCGAGCGGCCTATGGAGCTGGGCTGCGTGACTTTGGCGAAAATAAGGTGCAAGAAGCGATCGCAAAACAAGCAGAACTTTCAGACTTAACGGATATCACCTGGCACTTTATTGGCCATCTCCAAAGCAACAAGGCCCGTAAAGCAGTACAACATTTTGATTGGATTCATTCTGTAGATAGTCTAAAGCTGGCTCGGCGGTTAGATCACATAGCCGGTGAGCTATCTCGCTCACCGATTTGTTGTCTACAGGTGAAACTGTTGGCCGACCCCAATAAAAGTGGCTGGAATGAGGCCGATCTTTTAGCCGCATTGCCCACATTAGCTCAGCTATCCCATCTCAAATTAGAGGGGATCATGGCCATTCCTCCCTATGGGCTGTTGCTGACTGAAACCCAATCATTTTTTGAGCGCGCCTATGCCCTGGGTCAGACCATGACAAATCATCATGAAACGCCGCTGCAAATTCGTTACTTTTCGATGGGAATGTCCCAGGACTTTCCGCTTGCGATCGCAGCAGGAGCAAATTTCATTCGATTAGGAACTACCCTGTTTGGCTCCCGTAGGTGAGGGATTTGGTCCATTACATCCACCCTATCCACAAAAAAGATCAAGATATTTAGACCTATTTTTGAAATTGGTGATTTTTTTTGATCGATTCGTGTATACTGTGGCTCAAAGTTATGCCCAAACTATTACACGAGGGTATTTTCAAATATCGACTAAAGAGGGTTAATTCTCTGGGTTGATAAACCATTGCAAACGTACTCACACCTTATGACGTTTGCTCTTCCATTGCCGTTTGAGCACAAGGAGTCTAAAGTATTCCTGGTCTTAGGTAATGGGGTTAGAGCTATCAGTAACCTTGCTTTAGGAACTGATATTTCAAACCATCAACGGTCCACTTTAGTCTCAAACAAACTCTCAATCCCTGATCAATCAAGCGTTGAGAGTTTTCCCTAGCCAAGTTAGTACTAGCCATGACGGAGTTTCAGCCGTGAGCACCATTTTTACTAAATTACGTGACTTTGTTGGCCTTAACGATCCAGCCGACTATGAGTATGAATATGACGAAATGGACGGTGAGGAGTATCAAAACCTCTACGAACAAGAGAACCATACCCCTCAACCCCAGCCCCAGCCCCAGCCCCAGCCGACTACAGGGATGGCAGCAACATCGGCCGTTGAATCTCGTATCCCTCGCCGCCGCGTCCGTGACCGAGTAACGTCAACCGATACTGGTATGGTTTCCATGAATAATTCAATGAGTAGGGTTAGTAACGTGATTGGTATGCCTGGTGCAATGAACGGAGTATCTGAAGTAATTGTTATGGAGCCCCGCTCCTTTGAAGAGATGCCTCAGGCTATCCAAGCGCTGCGTGAGCGCAAGTCTGTAGTGTTAAATCTCACTATTATGGACCCCGATCAGGCTCAGCGTGCTGTGGACTTTGTTGCAGGTGGCACCTACGCCATGGATGGACATCAAGAGCGCATTGGTGAAAGCATTTTCTTATTCACACCAAACTGTGTTCAGGTCAGCATGCCAGTTGACAGCGAAGATGGTCTACCGATGGAAGAGCCTGAAATGCCTTCCGCTGCACCCACACCAGCTTGGGCAACTGAGCAAGTGGCACGTATGGCCTAGGTGGCGCACGTATGGCCTAGGTGGCGCACGTATGGCCTAGGTGGCACGTATGCCTTAGATTAAACAAAAGCTGAAACTCAAGACAATGCTTAGTATCCCTTCATCTACTAGGCATTGTCCTGGCAGTTACAGCTTCTGCTCAAGGTTATCAGCCCATTTCAAGGTATTCTTAGGGGGCTATAAGCGCGTTGGGAGGCCTTGGATCTTTGCCTGGTAAACTCGGCATTATTGGTGGCGGTGTAATGGGAGAAGCCCTGTTATCCTGCTTGCTCTCTAAACGGATGTATGCACCAGACTCCATTTTGGTGTCTGATCTGTCCCATGAGCGGAGACAGCTGCTCGCCGAACAATACGATATCCAAACTACCCATAGCAACCGCGAGGTTATTGAGCACAGCGACGTCATTGTTTTGTCCATCAAGCCGCAGGTTTTTGACAGCGTTGCCAGGGATTTTGCAGGAATTGTTGTTGGCGATCCTCCCTTGGTGATTTCGATCTTAGCGGGTGTTTCCCTCTCTCGCTTAGAGCAGGCAGTTCCTGGCTGGCCCGTCATCCGAGCGATGCCTAACACGCCTGCAACAGTTGGCTGTGGCATGACGGCAATCGCTGTTGGTAATCGCGCCATCACTGAGAATGTAGAGGTCGCTCAACAACTCTTCAGTGCAGTTGGAGATGTTGTCCAAGTGGCAGAACCCTTGTTAGACGGGGTCACTGGACTGTCTGGATCGGGACCTGCCTATGTTGCCATCGTGATTGAGTCTCTAGCCGACGGCGGTGTAGCGGCTGGTTTATCCCGTACGACTGCAAACAAGTTGGCATTGCAGACCGTGTTGGGCACAGCTCAGCTGCTGCAAAAAACAGGTATGCATCCTGCTGTGCTCAAAGATCGGGTAACTAGCCCTGGTGGTACTACCATCTCTGGAATTGCTTGTTTAGAAGAGTTGGGGTTGCGCTCAGCCCTAATTGAAGCCGTCAGAGCAGCTAGCAGTCGGTCACGAGAATTAGGAAATCAATAATTTTGTGGGGCCGTTCCATGGAACGGCCCCACAAAATTATTACCCGTTGCCCAATTTGGGTTCGGTGCCGGCCAAGAGTCTAGAAATATTGCTACGGTGGCGAATGATGACATAAATGCCGCCTAAAAGCACCAGAAGGATAAACGGCAGCGGCTGCCCGGTCAAAAGCATCAGCACTGGGGCCGCTGTCGCTGCAGAAATCGAGCCCAGAGATACCGTTCGCGATACCCCAAACACTAAGCCAAACACGACAGCTGTCCCTACACCAACGGGCCAGGCTAGAGCCAAAATGACTCCCAAACCAGTAGCGGCAGACTTACCCCCTGTAAAGTTCAGCCATATTGAGCGACTGTGGCCAAGAATCGCTAAAAGACCCGCAAAGGTTTGAATCCAGGTTGATAGGGTCAGACTATCACCAAACTGGGCCATGACAAATTGCGCTATTAAAACAGCGGTTAGTCCTTTAATCAGGTCAATGATCAGTACGGCAATACCGGCCTGCTTACCGACAACACGAAACACATTAGTCGCCCCTGTATTGCCTGAGCCGTGTTCACGGATGTCAATGCCTTGGAGCAATTTTGCGATCGCAAATCCTGTGGGCAAGGACCCCAACAGATAGGCTAACACCAGTAAAGCGCCTGCAATCCACCAAATCATAGTGACCTTCAAAACCAAACCCGATTTTAGTTTAGGGGGTTATGGCCCATCGGAAAACTATGTATCAAGCCAGCCGGCGACATTAGTAATAATCGTCCTGGGATGGATTGGCTGGATCTGGCGCGAAGACTAACCATAGGGGAAATCGCAATGCCGTCAGCGGCAGTTTGTCTTCAGACTCATCAATAATCAGCATTGGTAAATAGCCGTTATCCATCAATCGCTCGGCTCGCTGCACCATAGATTCGGGCGATTCAAACAGCATAATGCCTCGATTTGAACCAAAATCAGCCCGTGACACCCCTAAACAATCCTGTAACCAGCGTCGCCATTCTCCTAAGCGCTCCGGTGTGTTGGCTAGCACCATCGTACACAGACGATCGCCATAGATCGCGTATAGTGCTGAGACCACGGCTGACGCTACCAAGACATTTTGCAAACGACTGCCCAAACTTTTGACCGCCCCACGCCCCCCTTGGGTAAAGAACCAATTGGATACCCGATCAGCATGAATTGTTTCAAATGTGCGGCGTAGCTGCCAGGGAGGGCCGTAGTAATCGGGTCTGGTGCGGTACTGATCGATTAAACTGCGCACCCGCTCTCGATGCTCTTCAAATCGCTGTAGTGAAAACGCCGTTGCCGTAATGTCTTCAGCCGGCACCTGAGGAGGGGCAGCACGGCGGGGTGTTGGCGCAGGGGGCGGCGCAGACGGCGGCGGCGCTAGATCAAGCTGTTCAGCTGACGTAGCCAAGTCCTGTAGGCTACCAACGAGATAGTCCTTAAAGCCCTGGAGACGTACTGCCAAATCTTGAGATGCACCGGCAAACGTAGTACGCATTTCGGCTTGAATGCGATCGCGACGACGCTCAAGCTGTTCAATCTCCCGCTGTAGGGTCTGCCGACGAGCTTCCAAATCCTGCAGTCCTGAGCGCACCAGTCGAGCCACATCAGCCTCAATATTTGAACTGGCCGCTGGTCTGGGTAGCGGCCTATCTTTAGGGGACTCGGAAAACTCTTCAGGCGGCATAGTATCCAATAAGCTTGCGTCGTTGCTGATTTGCTAAAGCTGGCTGGTTGTTTCACAGTGATGGTTGAGCTGATCTAGTAGCTCAACCGGTTGAAACAGCATTGGCAAAAAGTGAATGCTATTGACTTCACGAAAATAGAACAAAATAGGCACCGGAGGACAAAATATCGTCCGCACAGGCCGATCATCATAGGGAAACAGCCGCAGAATCGTCGTGCCTCGACATACCTGAAGCTCAGTCTCGGTAAACGTGAGTCGGATGATCGTTGTTTGCACCAGCAGAAACAAACCCAGTAGAGCAACAAACGCCCCTACCCATACCTGTAGAGCAACTACGGCTAAACCGATCAAAAATATCGATGCAGCCAGTCGATAGTCTGGGCGTAGCGTTGCAGAGGATGAAGCCGAAGATAGGGTTGCCATATCAAAACCGTTTTTAAAGAGCTGCACAGCTGAACTTTAGACTACCTTACTGGCAAGGGCTCTGCCTTGACTAACAAGGTTAGGCGCAGTCTGATAGCGACTAGATTGCTCAAGCACAGTAACAGTAGCGACCGGAAATTACCTTACAGCTCAGCCCGGATCGTAAACGAATAATCTCCGCCGGGTTCTAGCTGATAATCAAATCGCTCTAAAAATCGTCCCAACGGCTCTTGAATCAAAGCCCTCCCAAGGGAGGGTTCCACAACCAAGTGTCCTCCCCGAAATTTCCACTGAAACTGCCAGGCAAATTCATTAGCGCTTACTTCGCCTTCAAGTTTGCCTTGCTGCCAAGATTGATAGGTGATGCGGACATGAGCGGTCGTTTCGGGTAAGCGTTTGGCAGCCACAAGAAAAATTTATGGAGAAAATAAGCCTTAGAGTTAAGATAGCTACCTCTCTGCTATAGAGCTACCCTCTCACGCAGAAAAATTGCATATGGGCAGCACAGCGGACTGTTCAATCAAGAGCTAAAGACGGTAGCCTAAAGGATATCGATTAGGTCGGATGTTAAACGTGCCCTCGGTTTCTAACAACCTTACTTCCCGACAAAGCTCTCCTGAAACGATTGGTAAAAAGGTCGGCATCATATATAACGATGTCAAACCTGTCGCCTGTCAGGTTACCCAAGAGTTGACGGTTAAACTTGAGGCTTATGGTTGTCAGGTGGCCACAGCAACAGGGGTTGGCGGTCTGCTAGGCTACGCTGACGCCAATAAACCCACCCAATTAATTCCCATTGAGTCCTTAGTGCCCAAGGAATTTGATGACTCTATGGATTTTGCCATTGTCTTGGGCGGTGATGGTACTGTGCTGTCAGCATTTCGTCAGGTAGCACCAGCGGGCATTCCCTTACTGGCTGTGAATACAGGACACATGGGCTTTTTGACTGAGACCTACCTCAATCAGCTGCCCCACGTGCTAGAGCAGGTTCTAGCTGACCACTACCAGGTAGAAAATCGAACGATGGTGGCAGTACAGCTAATTCGTGATGGTAAAACCATTTGGGAAGCTCTGTGCCTAAATGAGGTCGTGCTAAATCGAGAGCCCCTCACCAGCATGTGTCATTTTGAGGTAGCTATCGGGCGTCATGCACCGGTTGATATTGCGGCGGACGGTATTATTATTTCCACCCCCACAGGCTCGACCGCCTATTCTCTATCGGCAGGCGGGCCAGTCATTATACCGGGGGTGCCGGTTTTACAATTGGTGCCCATTTGCCCCCACTCATTAGCGGCGCGGGGGCTAGTTTTTCCGAGCGCTGAGACCGTGATCGTATCGTCAGCTAACCCAGACCCGTTAGTGATGGTGGTAGACGGCAATGCAGGCTGCTATGTGGCTCCGGGTGATCGAGTCCGGCTACAGGCGGCTCAGTTTCCGGCAAAGTTTATTCGTCTAAAAGATACAGAATTTTTTAAGGTATTGCGTGAAAAATTAGGATGGGGCTTGCCCCATATTGCTAAACCCACCTCGGTCGAATTGCCGTAGGCATGAACAAATACGCTAATTACCTGAGTTATGGGCCATCTTTAGAAAAGATACACAAATACTCTGTATCTTTTCTGGTTCATTAATGCGTTATGCCTTCTGATAATTTGGATTCGCCTAATCAAGGTCTAGGGTCACTAGACCTGACAGAGACAACCACCTCATCAAACCTTTTGAGGTTGTGGTTGGGGATAAATGTGTTGGGATTTGCGATCGCAACTCCCCTCAGCTTTTTGATGACCCTATCCACCCGCTACTATGAAACCCTTTACATCGCTGGGTTTATCGTAGGCGCTATCATCGGACCGCTACAGGCATTTGTGATTAAGCGTCAGGTCCCCAAGCTAAAAAGCTGGCAGTGGATTCTGGCTAACATTTTTGGCAGCTATCTGGGCTCATGGGCTGGTTTATTAGGATTTGGCACCGTCATCCTGCTGGCTGAATCGTTTAATAACTCCATACAGGATGGCATCATTGGTAAAATCCTGACCTTTACTACCTACGGTGCTGTGATTGGTCTTTGTGTCAGTGCAGCTCAGCTATCAACGTTGCGCGACCACACACAAGGGTTACGCCAATGGTGGATTGCTAATTTTTTAGGCAGAACCCTGGGTTGGCTTTGCGCCGGACTCTTGGGCTGGACAATTTCCTCATCTGCCAGCACCAAAGATCCTAGGTTTTTAATCATCTTAGGAGCACCTCTGGGGGCGGTTGGTGGAGCTATTTATGCCGCAGCAACCGCCAAAGCTTTACTAAACTTTAAACCTAAAAGTTCCGCTCCCTAGGCTAGCCTGCAATAGGCAAGCGATTAACAGCACAGCCAACGTGAAACGGACAATATCTAAATCCCTAGTGGACTGTATCGGTCAGACCTTAATTCTTGCGTACAAAGAAGAGACCGATCAGCTAGCCACGTGTCTGAGGGAGGCCGGGTGCCAGGTGGACGTGTTACGCCAAATCCATCGGTCTGAATACAAAACCTATTCCCGCAGCTATCTGTGTTTACTCAATCACCGTAAAGCTTGGGAATGGGCATTGAGATCAGAACATCCAACGCTGATCGTCGAGGCAGATTTTGTCCCCGTCGCTAATTTTGGTCAGCTGCCCCCACCCTACGATCCAGCAGATGAAAAGCTGGGCATCGCCTGGCTCTACACCTGTGCATCCCAGATCTACAACATTACAGACCACGGCTACGCCCACGGCTATTCCACGGCCATGGTTGCCTATGTAGTCACCCAGAAAAGTGCCTGGCGATTGATTGAGCTAGCTGAGCAAGTGAAGACCACCCCTGGCCCAGAAACCTACACTCCCTGGGACTCAGGCATTGAATATTATCTGCGCGATCGCAGCTTTCATAACTATGTCCCCTGGCGTAACTATGGCGAACATGGCGGTCTGCCAAATCCTGAGCATCAGCAAAACAACCTCAGCACCACCCATCGGGCCGATGTCCTCTATGGCCCCCTTGCCTTTGAGCCAGCCTATGGTGCTGTTCTTAAAGAACGTGCCTATGGACGGGTCAAAGGTCTGGGTCGCTTGTTACTTAATAAATATTTGCGTGGTCCCGTTCTGCAGGGGTCGTCACACCCGGCGCGGCTGCTCAAGTTTGCCATTGGCAGACAGCTAACGCTGCGGTTGTAGGGACGTTCTATGGAACGTCCCTACGAGGGAATACGCTACGGGTTTTCGGCCGTCTGCCCCATTATTTTTTTGATTATGAGCTGAATCCCCAGCAAAAATAGACCCAGGGCGGCAATGCCAAACACACCTGCACCAAGAGCAACGCTACCGACCACCAGCGTTCGTACAGCGGCAGAGAGATTGATTACGGTGGGGTTATCAGAAGTGACCGGTTTGTTGGCAAAGGTCGTTGCGATCGCAATCATCATGCGATAGACCAAAATCGCCAAGGTTCCCGCTATAAAGGAACCACTAAAACACCGTAGAGGAGAAACCGTCTGCCTATCTGCGCTGGTATCAGACACCTTTGACGAATCAGCCATAACCAACCTCCAAACCCATGCACTTAAGTTTACTCGTCCTGTGCCAGACCAGACCTTCCCGATAGGGAGCAGAAAAAATAGAGCCGCTTCAACCTCACCAATAATCCAAACTCACCAATTATCCAAACGTCTGATTCCAGACATGGCATTCTAATAATGATGTCTGGGTTTCTGCCCTCGGCCTGCCACCGAAGGGTAAAATACGAATTCCTTTTTTGTTGACGTTCAATTATGCCCCGCCCCCGTAAACGGTTTGGCCAGCACTGGCTGCGCGATGCCCAGATTTTAAATCAGATTTTGGCAGCAGCAGACCTGTCCGATACTGACCGAGTATTAGAAATTGGTCCGGGGCAAGGTGTTTTAACGAAGGGTCTAGTCCCCTTTGCCCAGTCTGTCATCGCCGTTGAAGTAGACCGAGATTTAGTCCGACAGCTACAGCAACAGTTTCAAGCATCGGAGCGTTTTCATCTGATTGAAGGAGACTTTCTAGATATTGACCTTAACGCTTTACTAGTCGACCATCCGACGTTTCAATTCCCGAATAAAGTTGTCGCCAATATTCCGTACTACATTACTGGCCCAATTTTAGAAAAGCTGCTGGGTCGTATTCATCAGCCCAACCCTCATCCCTATGAGGCAATTGTGCTGATGGTGCAAAAAGAAGTCGCTGAGCGGCTGTATGCAGACCCTGGCACTAAGGCATTTAACGGGCTGTCGGTACGCACCCAGTACCTGGCTGAGTGTGAGCTAATTTGCCCGGTGCCGGCGAAAGCGTTTAAACCAGCCCCCAAAGTAGAATCAGCCGTTGTGCGTTTGCGCCCCCGCCCCTTTCCAAAGCAGGCCACAGACCCAAAGCTGCTCAATACGCTTGTCAAACAAGGGTTTGCCCAAAAACGAAAGATGCTGCGCAATAACCTTAAGAGCCTGGTTGAGCGCGAGCGGCTGACTGAGATTTTTGCAGCTATGGCGATTGATCCCCAGGTGCGCGCAGAACAGCTCGATGTTGAAAAATGGGTTGAGCTCAGCAATCAGCTTCAACCCCCTCAGGTCTGAAATCTAAAAGAACAGGTCCATCCGTCTGATTTCAGGTCCGCAAGGTGCTACTCTGCTTGTGGCGCAGGCGAATGGGGTCTTTCTGGGGTTTATGACACGTTACACGCTACTGTCAGCAGCCAAGATTAATTTGTATCTAGAAATCATTGGTCACCGACCCGATGGCTTCCATGAAATGGCAATGGTCATGCAAAGTGTGGATTTGTGCGATCGCATCACCCTCACGAGCTTAACCGTACCGATGCGGCGGCGTGAGTGCGACCATCCCCAAGTGCCGACCGACAGCTCTAACCTTGCCCTTAAAGCCGTTGATTTACTCACCGATAAATTTCCAGAATTGGCCAATCGCGGTGTGGAAATTACCATCGAAAAAAATATTCCAGTCGGTGCCGGTCTAGCGGGGGGGTCTGGTAACGCCGCAGCCACCCTGGTGGGTCTAAATCTGCTGTGGAATCTGGGGCTGACTCAGATTGAGTTAGAAAAACTCTCTGCCCAGCTAGGTTCTGATATTCCCTTTTGCATTCGCGGCGGCACTGCGATCTCAACCGGGCGGGGTGAAGTACTCGACCCAATTCCTAGCCTGAGCGATCTATATGTCGTTTTGGCCAAATATGACAGTATTTCGGTATCCACCCCCTGGGCTTACAAAACCTATCGAGCCAACTTTAGCGATCGCTACGCCGACATTGCTGATACAGCCACACTACAAGAACGTCAGCAGCGAGTTCATGCAGGCCCCATGGTTACAGCCATCACCCATCAGGATGGTGCCGCGATTGGGGCACAGCTTTACAATGATTTAGAGCGAGTCGTACTGCCCGCCCACCAAAAAGTTCAGCATCTTCGCGATAGGATGGCAAGCCATGGTGGATTGGGTACCATGATGTCCGGCTCTGGCCCAACGGTATTTACCCTGGCTAAGACCCAGCAAGCCGCTGCTGCTATTCTGGCCAAAGTACGGGCTGATTTACCTGACCCAGAGTTACGTCTATGGTCAGCCTGCTGTACTGCTACCGGGATTCGTTTAGAGCCTTAAAGTAGTATTAATTTCAGACACATCATTTAAACCCTGTATATATTGACGGGGCAAGTGGCTCCCAACGCTTTTAGTCCCGTCCCTAGAGCCTGCATCATATGATGTCTCTTGTTTTTCGCTCTATTGACCTCGAAGCCCATGCCGAACTGTGTGTTCATTTTCGGCGTGATGCCTTTGCCTGCAGTTTTGCCGATGGTGACAAACGGTTTGCCCTAGAAAGTGGCGAACATGCTCAGGACTACATTAACTGGTTAAGTAAGCGGATCACGGCCTGCCCAGAAAGCTGTGTGCACGTATTTGATGGCCCAGAAATTATCGGCCAGATTGAAACAGAGTTACGGGGTCAAGAAAAACTGGGTTACATATATCTGTTTTACTTGATCCCAAGCCGCCGAGGAAAAGGATACAGCGACCAGCTGCACGCCTACATCATGCAGCTATTTCAAGAAGTTGGTGTGATCCGGGCTCAACTATCCGTGAGTCCCACAAACCAAACAGCCATCAACTTTTACAAGCGTCATGGCTGGCAAGACCTCGGGACACGCCCTGGACACACCGACATTAATCTCATGGAACTCTCCGTTGAAGCCCCCTGAGACAACTACGGCGAGGAGCACGCATAAGAGTCACAGCAGCATCACTGGTCAGCTCAGCATCAGAGTTTTGCACATCCTCCAAATTTATAAAATCATCTTGAAGAATTCAGCAGACTTTATCCATACTTTGGACGCTGAATATAATGATTTCAGGGCATTCAACCGTGCGGATTAGCATTGCTGACGTATGGGTGTTAAGACTTGGCACTCCCATGGGCGAGTGTGTTAGCCTGCTATGCATATTGACTCCTGACCTTTCCAAACTCAAATGGGTGCGGTTTTGCAGGCCATCTAACCACCCACAGGTACTTCCAGCTAACTTAGGAAGCTCAAACTTAGGCCGATTTCCATCAATTCGGATTGTCTTCGACCTGAGCCTACCTGCGGATGCTGTATCGAAAAGGCAACTTTTTGCATGATTAACCTGAAAAGTCGATTGATCTGGCTCACTGAAACAGTGGCAATCGGAATGGGACTGCTTGTTTTACTAGCTTGGGTCTTGGACTGGCTAATCTAAAGATTTTTTTAAACTCAATACACTCCCTAAATCCCATGGAATCTCATCCATGGGGTTCGCTTTTTGCAACGTACCGTGGTGGATTCAACTCAGATTCCCCATGGTACATATGCAAGAAATCGATGATTCTAATCAGGGCAGTTGCGATAGCCTTGCAGTGAGGGCAGTACTGCAAACTGTTTAAGCAATCGTCATGAATCTAGGGAAAATCAAGTTATCACAGTTGCGGGCCCTAGTTGCGATCGCAACCACTCAGAACTTTAGTGAAGCTGCCCTAGAGCTAAATCTCAGTCAATCTACCATCAGCCATAGCATTGCCGCACTCGAGTCAGAGCTAGGCATTGTTGTGGTCAATCGCGGTCGCCATGGGGCCAGCCTGACGCCTGTTGGCGAAGCCATCTGCGTCAAGGCTCAGCAAATGCTGCAAAGTCTTGAAGACATTGGTCAACTGGCCTCCCAGGAACGGGGGGTAGAAGGTGGTCATGTACGTATCGTTGCGTTTCGTAGCATGGCCAGTAATGTATTGCCGGGTGCGATCGCAAAGCTCCACGCCACTTATCCCAATATTCAGGTCACCATTACCGAAATGGATGAGCTGCGAGAATTTCAGCAGGCCCTAACCGAGGGCAAAGCCGATATTACCGTAGCAGAGCTGCTACCAGACGAAGACTTTGAAACCTTGCCAGTTATCAACGATCCTTGCATCGGGCTAGTTCCCCCTCACTACCCTATTAGTACCCCCCAGCTCACCTGGGATCATCTTTATGAGTACCCTTTAATTACCTCAGTCCACGGCAGTTGTACCAACCGCATCAATCGCGCTCTTAAGCAGGTCGTCCCACGGATCGACGTAGAGTATCGTGTGCGCACCGACAGCACCATCGTCGGCATGGTTACCCAGGGTCTGGGCATTGGCATTTTGCATCAGCTATCGGCCCATCCAATTCCCAAGGATGTGCGAGTCATGCAGCTACCATTCCAAGTTTTTCGACCTCTGGGCGTATCCTGGCCTAAAAATGCACTGCTATCGCCAGCGGTCTATGCCTTTCTCGATGTATTAAAAACCCTACAAGCTTATCCAGCCGCCTAAGCCCATCGCCATATTGATTGACAAAGTAAAACCGGCCTCAATATAAATTTAACGGCCACAGCACGTCAGGCTGGGCAGACAAATTCTACAGTTGGCTATGGAGTTTACAATTAAAGTCACGACTTTAGGAAAATTTCCATGACCGTCCGAGTAAAGATCGGCGAGGTCGCAAAACAAACTGGCCTTGCTGTAGGTGCAATACGCTATTACGAAAGTCTCGGCTTACTGACATCAGCACGTGGCAGTAATGGCTATCGCTACTACCCTCCCGACACTGTGCATCAGATACAGTTCATCAAAAAAGCCCAGGCTATTGGTTTTTCATTAGAAGAGATTGGTGAGGTACTCAATCTTCACGACAAAGGAGATATTCCCTGCGGATTAGTGCAGTCATTGTTACAAGAGAAAATTGATCAGCTAGGGCGCCAGATCAAACAAATGACAGAGTTTAAAACTGAACTAGAAGACTACCGCGATCATTGGGCGTTGAGCCAGCCTCAGCCTCAGCCAGGAGATATTTGTCCTCTCATCGAGACGGTCAGTCTAAATCAGTAATATCTTGTTGCCAGATAGCTCTGGACAAGAGAATCTTTAACTTAGATCGCTCCTGAGAATATATCCAAAGTATTGTATGTCAATCAATTTAGACTCAACCTTAGAAAAAACTCCCATTGTATAGCAACCGGCTAAATGCTATACAATGAGAGAACTCTATCATCACCTTAAAGACAAGATCGGTATAGCTCGTTTAGCTGACCAAGGAAGGAGCCACCATCGCCACAGGAGTTGCCTCATCTGAGGCCAGGTCAAGGGGGAAATTATGGGCGTTACGCTCATGCATCACTTCCATACCCAGGTTGGCTCGGTTGATGACATCGGCCCAGGTGCTGATGACACGCCCCTGGGAATCGAGG
>JBHJIV010000022.1:0-18817 GCA_050043105.1 Leptolyngbyaceae cyanobacterium
TGATCACTAAGGAATGGGATCAGAAGACCTACAACTTCCGTCCCTTCGGCATCAAGGGTACCGATGAATTCCTGATGGCGCTCTCGGCCATTACGGGCAAGGCCATTCCCCTGGAACTGCAGCAGGAGCGGGGTCGCGCCGAGGATGCCTTAACGGACTCCCAAGCGTGGATTCACGGTAAGGGCGTCGCTCTCTACGGCGATCCAGAACATGTGATTGGCATTACCCAGTTTCTGTTAGAAATGGGAGCTGAGCCCAAGCATATCGTAGTCACAAACTCCAACAAAGATTTTGAGGCAGAACTGCGGGAGGTGCTGACCAACAGCCCCTATGGCCAAGAAGCCACCATCTGGGGCAAGAAGGATCTGTGGCACTTGCGATCGCTCATGTTCACTGAGCCCGTTGACCTGCTAATTGGCAACTCCTACGGCAAGTACCTGTGGCGCGACACTGGCACTCCCCTGGTGCGCATCGGTTATCCCATCTTTGCTCGCCACCACATGCACCGCTACGCCACCCTTGGCTACCAGGGTGCCATCAACCAGTTCAACTGGATTATCAACACTGTTCTGGATGACCTGGACCACAAAACCAACGTACCCGCCAAAACGGATATTTCCTTTGATCTTATCCGGTAACCCCAAAGAGGGGACCGCTGGCTAAGTCAGTTGCCCCCTCTTTCCCCTTTGCTCCTCTCTCCTCCTTCTTTTCACATTCTCTCCCTATGAAACTCAGCGAAGAAATCGAAATCGACTCTCCCCCCTTTTATGACATGGGCGATCGCGTTCGTGTTCGCAAGCTTATCCGCAATGATGGCACCTTCCCTGGTAAAGATATTGGTTTTCATCTCGCTAAAAAAGGTGATGTTGGCTATATCGTCGGTATTGGCACCTACCTACAGCGAGCCTATATCTATTCTGTTCATTTTTTAGAAACTAACTATGTGGTGGGCTGCCTCAAAAAAGAGTTGGAGTTAGCAGAAGATCGTCCTCCCCTGATTGAACAACCCGATTGGTAAAAACCGATGGCTATCCTCACATCTCACTCTCAGCCCGTAACGGCGCCTCAAAACAACCCTCAAAACAAACACGTTGATATTTTACGGCCAGTTCGCAACTGGCTTGACCAAATTCAAGTCACCCATCATCGGACTGCCCACATTGTTTGTCGAGTCATTCCTAGCCACTGTCCATTTGAGCGAGATATTTCTCTTTTTGGCAGTACTGTCCATATCCCAGCCCTTTGTAGAATCAATCCGCTCTACAACGAAATTGTCAGTCTGCGATTGCGGGCATTGGCCTACCTAACCGATATCTGTGGCGAAGACGTAGCTGGCTATATCCGCTAATAGATTTCTGTCTTTTCAGCTTCTTTTTAGGTGTACAGACGTTGCCTGCAGCGTCAGCAGCATTTTTGAATCACCCTCAACCCTTATTTCCTTATCGCCATGACAGTTACCTCTGGCAAAATCAACGAACTCCTGACCCAGCCTGGGTGTGAGCACAACCATAAAAAAGAGGGCCAGGGCAAAAACAAAGCCTGCCAGCAACAGGCACAACCTGGAGCTGCCCAAGGAGGATGCGCTTTTGACGGAGCCAGTATTGCCCTGGTGCCCATCACCGATGTGGCGCATCTAGTGCACGGCCCGATTGCCTGCTCTGGTAACTCTTGGGGAAGCCGAGGCAGTCTGTCCTCTGGACCGATGATTTATAAAATGGGGTTCACCACCGATTTAAGTGAAAACGACATTATTTTTGGTGGAGAGAAGAAGCTCTATAAGGCCATTCATGACGTTAAGGAACGCTATAATCCGGCTGCAGTTTTTGTTTATCTTACCTGTGTAACCGCGTTGATTGGAGATGATCTAGAGGCGGTCTGTCAGGCGGCGAGCCAAAAGTTTGACGTACCGGTTATCCCAGTCAGCTCCCCTGGTTTTGTGGGCAGCAAGAATCTAGGTAACCGCATCGGCGGAGAAGCTCTCTTAGAGTACGTTGTGGGTACTCGGGAGCCCAGCTATACGACACCCTATGACATTAATTTGATCGGTGAGTACAATATCGCCGGAGAAATGTGGGGCATGCTGCCTCTGCTAGAAAAGCTAGGGATTCGAGTCTTAGCTAAGATTACGGGCGACGCCCGCTATAACGATGTAGCCTGTGCCCACCGGGCTAAGCTCAACGTTATGATTTGCTCCAAAGCCCTGATCAATATGGCTCACAAAATGGAGGAACGCTACGGCATTCCCTACATTGAAGAGTCAATCTATGGCATTGCAGATATGAATCGTTTGCTGCGAGACATTGCAGCAAAACTGGGCGATCCTGACTTGCAAGCCCGCGTTGAGGCTCTCATTAAAGAAGAAACTAATAAATTAAATATCGCCCTTACCCCCTATCGTCAGCGACTTAAGGATAAGCGGGTTGTGCTCTATACCGGCGGTGTTAAAAGCTGGTCGATTATCTCTGCTGCCAAAGATTTGGGCATCGAGGTCGTGGCCACCAGCACTAAAAAAAGCACCGAAGAAGATAAGGCACGCATCAAAGATCTGCTGGGTAAAGACGGCATCATGATGCAAAAAGGCAATGCCCAGGAACTGCTGAAGGTGATTGCCAAAACTAGAGCGGATATGCTAATTGCTGGTGGTCGTAATCAATACACGGCCCTCAAAGCCAGAATTCCCTTTCTCGATATTAACCAGGAGCGCCACCATCCCTATGCGGGCTATCTCGGTATGATTGAGATGGCAAAAGAGCTAGATGAAGCGTTACACAGCCCAATTTGGTCTCAGGTGCGACGCGAAGCCCCGTGGGAAGGTATTGGCGCTGGAGAACAGGGACTCAGCAGAGCGGATGGGGCATCCTCCGCGCAGGCGCTTACTAAAGTACTCTCTCGCAAAAAACCGGTTGCGGTTAACCCCCTTAAACAAAGTCAGCCCCTTGGTGCGGCCCTGGCCTATTTAGGTGTCAAAGGTATTATGCCACTGTTGCACGGCTCCCAGGGATGCACGGCCTTTGCCAAAGTAATGCTAGTGCGACATTTTCGCGAAGCTGTCCCGTTGTCTACCACGGCCATGACCGAGGTAACCACTATTTTAGGGGGAGAAGACAATGTGGAAACTGCAATTTTAACCCTATTGGAGAAGTCAAACCCCAAGATTATTGGCCTATGTACCACCGGGCTTACAGAGACCCGAGGCGATGATATGCAGGGGATCTTAAAAAAACTGCGTAAACGTAACCCACAGCTGGCATCGTTACCCATTGCCTTTGCCTCTACACCAGACTTTAAGGGAGCTTTACAAGATGGCTATGCAGCTGCGGTAGAAGCACTGGTAAGAGATATTCCTGACAATGGTCAGGATGACGGTCGCCAGCAGGGGGATACGATCGATCCGTTCTACAGCTATGCCATGCCAGGGATGCCATCCCAAGTGACGGTTCTGGCTGGTTCATCCCTGGCACCTGGAGATGTTCAAGCCGTCAAAGAGATGGTGAGTGCCTTTGGTCTAAATCCGGTGCTGGTTCCCGATCTGTCCACGTCCCTAGATGGTCACCTATCAGACAGCTACTCCGGGTTAACCAGCGGTGGTACCACCGTCAATCAGCTCAAGTCTCTGGGCTATTCATCGTTTACGTTGGCCGTGGGCAACAGCATGAAGCTAGCGGCTGAGATTTTGCAGCAGCGTTTTGGCACTGAGTTTAGACTTTTTGACAGCCTGACTGGACTGGGGGCGGTGGACAACTTTTTACAAACTCTCTCAGAGCTAAGCGGACGACCCGTTCCCGATCAGTTCCGGCACCAGCGGCGACAGCTACAGGATGCAATTCTTGATACCCATTTCTTCTTTGGTCGTAAGCGAGTTGCGCTGGCGCTAGAGCCCGATCTGTTGCACACCGTTGCCTGGTGGTTAACCACCACGGGTGCTGAAATTCATGCGGCGGTCACCACCACCAAGTCTAAACTGCTCAAGCAGCTGCCCGTGGATACCGTGACCATTGGCGATCTAGAAGATTTTGAAAATCTGGCCAAGGGAGCAGATCTGTTAATTGCTAACTCCAATGCCAAAACGATTTCAAAGCGTCTAGATATTCCGCTCTACCGTCTTGGCTTCCCAGTATTTGACCGTCTTGGTAATGGGCAGCGCTGCACCATCGGCTATGACGGGACTACTCAGCTCTTGTTTGACATCGGCAACATTTTTCTGGAAGCGGATGAAGCTAGTGCCCACGCACAGGTCCATGCCTGGCGAGAAGGTGACGTGTAGAAACGCCATTGATGTAAAAGGAGATCTAACCTATGAGAATTGCCTTTGCTACTCAAGATTCGCTGCATATCAATGCTCACTTTGGTTGGGCGAGACAGATCGATGTCTATGACGTTAATGAGACCGGCTATACCTTTTTAGAAGCTCTGAAATTTGGAGGCGATCTCAAAGAGGATGGGAATGAAGATAAGCTGACACCTAAGGTTCAAGCTCTTCAGAACTGCACCATTGTCTATGTCTCTGCCATTGGGGGAAGTGCGGCGGCGCGGCTAATTCAAAAAAATATTACCCCAATTAAGGCTGAGTCTGAATCGGATGAAATTGAAGCTGTGCTGGCACGTCTGGTGCAGTCTCTAAAAGGCAGTCCGCCGCCTTGGCTGCGCAAGGCTTTAAGACAAAGCCAACCGGCTCAGCCAATGTTTGATGACAACTTTGAAACTATTGAAGAGGAAGTAATTGTATGAGTCCTGCTGCTACTGACGTAAAGACTGCTGAACTAGATGCCGCTTTGGTGATCGATAGTTCTCCTTTTCTTAAGGCGATTATTCAGCAGATTCGTGCCAATGATCCCTACGGCACCTACCGTAATTGGGCCGATGAGATTTTGCTTAAGCCCTACATCATGTCCAAGAAAAAGCGTCGGGAAATCCCGGTGGAAGGAGAAGTAGATCCGATTACGTTGGGGCGCATTTTAGGGTTCTATCGTGCGATCGCAGTCTGTATCGAAAAAGAAACCGGCCAGCTATCCCAGGTGGTGATCGACCTCAGTCACGAAGGCTTTGGCTGGGCCTTAATCTTCTCCGGTCGTCTAATTCTAGTCTCTAAAACCCTACGAGACGCCCAACGCTTTGGGTTTGACTCCCTAGAAAAACTCAATGCCGAAGGTGAAAAGCTAGTCCAAAAAGGCATTGATCTAGCCCAGCGGTTTCCCGCTGTTTGCGATATCTAGCCCTGCAGCCGGGTAGGGGTTGTGCTCCCCCCTACCTTTCCTTTATCAACTGTTTGTCCTATGCCTCAAACCACCACACCCCTTGACGATCTCAAAAAACAAATCAGAAGACTAAATAGCAAAGCGGGTCAAATGAAAATGGACTTGCACGACATCGCAGAAGGTCTGCCCGCTGATTTAGAAGAACTGCCCGCCGCCGCCGCCCGCACCTACGACATTTACTGTCAGCTTCGTGACCTGAAAGAGCAACTCAAAACCCTGGAGACCGACCAATGACAGCATTATCTCGCACCCTAGCTCTATTTAACCAGCTCAAGGATGCTGAAGACTATTTTCAGTTTTTTGGATTGGCCTATGACCCCCAGGTCGTCAATGTTAATCGTCTGCACATTTTGCGAAAGTTTTCTCAGCTTGTCCAAGACGACGATAAATCTCAACCCGAAGCACAACGGTTAGATGCCTATCGTCAGGCCCTGCAAACTGCCTACGATTTGTTTTTAACTTCTTCGTCAGTAGAACAAAAACTCTTTAAGGTCTTTCAAGATAAACCCAAGAACGTGGTAATGCTCTCTGATATTAGCGCAGAGTAACTGGCTCTTTTGTTTTCTACTGTCTCTTTTCTCGTACTATGCTTCCCCCCCTCACTCCTACCGAAGCCGAACGCTACCGCCGCCAGATGATGTTGCCTGGGCTAGGTGAAACTGGACAACGCCAGTTAAAAAACACTACGGCCCTGGTGACGGGAGTGGGGGGACTGGGGGGAACAGCCGCCCTCTATCTGGCTGTTGCCGGAGTTGGTAAACTGATTTTGGTGCGCGGTGGCAACCTACAGCGAGACGATCTCAATCGACAAATCCTCATGACCGATGCCTGGGTCGGTCGTCCCCGCGTCTATAAAGCCCAGGAAACCTTGCAAAAGCTCAATCCTGATATTGAGATTGAGGGCGTGTGCGAATACGTCAGTGCCGATAACATTGACACCCTGGTGCAGCAAGCCGATATTGCCCTGGACTGTGCGTTTGATTTTAAGGAACGAGACTTGTTAAACAGCGCCTGTGTGGGTCGAGGCAAGCCCATGGTGGAGGCTGCCATGAACAGCATGGAAGCCTATTTAACCACCATTGTGCCAGGTAAAACCCCCTGTTTAACCTGTCTCTTTCCTGAAAAACCCACCTGGGATCGCTGGGGGTTTGGCGTGTTGGGTGCGGTGTCAGGGACGCTAGCCTGTCTGGCGGCTCTAGAAGCAATAAAGCTTGTCACCGGTTTGGGGCAGCCTCTGCTGGGGCAATTGCTAACCATGGATCTGGCCCGTGCTGAATTTGCAAAACGTCGCCCCTATCACGACCCTAACTGTGTGGTCTGTGGCCAGATCACACGGCTACGTGATCCACTACCCGCTGTCTCAGCATCTCTCTAATATCTCTTTACCAAACTCTTGTTTGCCATGCCCTGGACTACTCTGCTTTTATTTGGAATGGGTCTGATCTCCTGGCGATTTGCCCAAAAACATCCAGATGATGTGTGTCGATTTCTAGGTGCACAATCTACCCTCGTTTGTGTCCTCGCAGGGTTGGTAAAAGCTCCTCTGTATGTACAAGGAGCCACCCTGGTCGGTGTTTTAGTGTGTCCCACCTGTTCATCCAAATCTGAACGGACCCATTAAACCTGGCTGTCCTAAATTATGCGTAATGCGGGGACGGTGTGGCTGAGCGAGATTTAGAGAGATTTTCAAGCCTTTGACGTTGTTTTATTCTAAGGAGAGCTTATGACTGTCACATTGACCGAACTAGCCGAACTGCGTCTACGCACGTTTGTGCGAGGTACGCCTGACTATACGCCAACGCGGGGTATTCGTCTGGCGGTTAAGGATGGCGGCTGTAATGGCTATGAATATGCGATTAAAATAGCCGATACTCCAAATTCTGATGATGAGGTTACAGAATCAGGAAGTCTCAAAGTGTTTATCGATCCTAAAAGTGCTCCGTTACTCGATGGAGTCGTTGTGGACTACATTGATAGCCTGTTAGAAAGCGGTTTCAAATTTACCAATCCAAATGCCACCGATACCTGTGGCTGCGGTAAATCCTTCCAAACGGGAGACTGTGGCCCCGCTGGTACACCTTGTTCCTAGAAAAGCAGAGAAGAAGACGATTATTTTTTCTCTGATCTATCTCTCATCTTATCCAACGCTCACCCTAGCTCATCAAGGAGGCTTGTTATGACAACGTATCAGGTTCACCTAATCAACAAAAAGCGCAAAATCGATATTACAATTCCTGTCGATGACGATACATATATTCTAGATGCGGCAGAAGAGAACGATATTGAGCTACCGTTTTCCTGTAAGTCTGGAGCCTGTTCTAGCTGTGTCGGAAAAGTTGTCGAAGGCGAAATTGATCAAGAAGACCAGTCTTTTTTAGAGGATGAACAAATCGATAAAGGCTTTGTCCTGCTGTGTGTTGCCTATCCTCGTTCAGACTGCACCATTAAAACCCATATGGAAGCCTATTTAGTGTAGGCACGAACAGTTTAGAGGTTCAAGATTGGCCATGTTTACTAGTTTTACTGTATCTGGGGCTTCTCTTAAGGCATTAAAAGTCGGTGAACGTGGCGTGATTTCACGCATTAGGGGCACTAACCCAGCCGTCACCGACCAGCTGAGAAGATCGGGCTTGTCTCCGGGCACCTCCATTACTCTAGAGCAGCGATCTCCCCGATTTGTGGTTCGCACTCACCAGGGTGCCGTGCCGCTGACCCAGGGCATGATTCATTCGATTTACATCCGCACCAAAGTGTCCTAAAACGTGTCACTAGTCTGCTCTAAGTTGATCGGTTCATTTTGAAAATTTTAGGAGTTGAAACCATGGCAAAGATTGGCATCTTTTATGGTAGTACATCGGGTACTACCGAAGAAATTGCAGAAAAACTTCAGGAAGAAATTGGCGAAGACCTCTGTGATTTGTTCAACATGGAAGAAGATTTTGATGATGTGGATGACTTGCTAAAGTATGACTACTTGCTGCTCGGCTGCTCAACCTGGGGAGCTGGAGAGGTTCAGAATGACTGGCGTGAGCCCTTATTTGATATAGAGGTTGACAAGCCAGATTTTTCTGGAAAAACGATCGCCCTGTTTGGTCCGGGAGACTGTGAAGGTCATAGCAAGCACTTTGTGGGTGCCTTGGGCACTCTCTATGATCAGTTTAAGGCCCTGGGAGCAAAGCTGGTGGGGGCTGTTTCTATCGAAGGCTACTCATTTGAGAAGTCCACTGCCATTCGAGATGGTCAGTTTGTTGGCTTACCCCTCGATGAAATCAATGAAAGCGATAAAACAGAACAACGGATTGCCGATTGGCTAGAATTACTCAAAGCTGACTTTCCAGTCTTGGCTTCCTAAATGATGCTCCCGTGAGCACACCTGTGATCATGTCTGACTTTTTGAACCGATGGCCCATAAATTCTGGGCCATCCGCAATCACTAATTCACCCCAGTTTCACCGCAGATGGGCTGACTACTATCAAGCCGTTGCCGGTCGCCCTCCCCGTGAAACATTGTTAACAGCGCTCGAGCGTTTCTCGGCTGAGCCATTGCCCAATGTGCGTAGGACTGCGGTGGATCTAGGCTGTGGTGACGGACGTGACACGGTAGAACTGCTGCGACAAAATTGGCGAGTGATTGCCATTGATGGAGAATCTGAAGCGATTATTCGACTGCGGCGTCGTTCTGATATTAATCGAACGTATTTAGAAACTCGCGTACAGCGATTTGAAGAACTAACACTGCCACCGGACCTGGATTTGATCAACGCCAGCTTTTGTTTACCGATGTGTAAGCCAGACTGTTTCTCGACGCTTTGGGAAGAAATTGTTGTGGCATTAAGACCAGGCGGTCGATTTTGCGGCCATTTGTTTGGCGATCGCGACTCTTGGACAATCTATGGCGATATTAATTTTCACACTCGCTCCCAGATTGAAGAATTGCTAAGCTATTTTAATATAGAGCTTTTAGATGAAGAAGACCATCCTGGCAAAACCGCGCTGGGTGAAGAAAAACACTGGCATTTGTACAATATTGTTGCGAGTAAACGATAGGGTTCTCTAAAAAAAGTTAGAGATGTACAGTTGTTTCACCAACGCTGGTTTAGTCTATAAGAGATTATTATCAAGGGACTGTCCCAACGAATAGGAGACCCCCCTCATGAAGGTTGCTAAAGATGTAACCCAGCTGATTGGCCAAACCCCCCTGGTGCAGCTGAATCGGATTCCTCAAGCCGAGGGCTGTGTGGCTAAGATTTTACTCAAACTAGAGGGCATGAATCCGGCCGCATCGGTTAAAGACCGGATCGGTGCCAATATGATCCATGCGGCTGAGGTTGCAGGTGCGATCGCACCTGATCATACTGATCTAGTAGAGACCACCTCTGGTAATACCGGCATTGCCCTGGCCATGGTGGCCGCGGCTAAGGGCTATCGCATTATTCTGACAATGCCTGACACCATGAGCCTGGAGCGTCGGGCCATGCTCAACGCCTATGGGGCAGAGCTGGTGTTAACCCCCGGTAGTCAGGGAATGAACGGTGCGATCGCAAAGGCTCAAGAGATTACGGCTCAGCTGCCCAATGCCTTTATGCCCCAACAGTTTGAAAATCCAGCCAACCCACAAATCCATCGCGAAACCACAGCAGAAGAAATCTGGAATGATACCGATGGTCAGGTGGATATGGTAGTAGCTGGTGTTGGTACCGGTGGCACGATCACCGGTATTGCCCAGGCACTAAAACTTAAAAAAGAGAGTTTTCGAGCCATTGCGGTAGAACCCACTAACAGCCCCGTACTGTCTGGTGGCAGTGCTGGGCCGCACAAAATTCAAGGCATTGGAGCTGGGTTTGTGCCCCCGGTGCTGCGAGTTGATCTGATCGATGAGACTGTCACCGTTACCGATGCAGAGGCTATTGACTTTGGTCGTCGTCTTGCTCGACAAGAAGGGCTACTGTCTGGAATTTCTGCCGGTGCGGCCCTGGCGGCCGCTGTTCAAGTCGGGCAGCGTCCTGAAAATAAAGACAAGCTCATTGTCATCATTCAACCCAGTTTTGGCGAACGGTATCTAAGTACTGTTCTGTTTAAGGATCTCGCCCCGGCCTATCCGGCCCTCATGCCTGACAGTGTGTCTGCTGCGTACCAAATTCCCACTCCTGTTGCCTAAACCAGAGGACCTATGACTACTCCACCCAGTCCATCCGATCCCCGTCAGGCGATGTACTTTGGTTTAATTGACCGACTGCTCGCTTGCCCGAATGGAGAAGAACCCGAGATTCTTAATGCTGAGCCTGACCTGTTAGATGCGGGGTTTGTACAGGCCCTGATGCAGACCGCCAGCTATTTTGCTCACCAAGATAATCCTGAAGCCGCTAAGTTTCTCGTTTTTATTGCCCGTGAGTTGGCTCACCAGCTAGGTCTTTATCCCCAGACCCAACCCCAGGCATAAAAGACTTTGAGTCTGAGCTAAGCCTTAAGGCTTAGCTCGGGGGCGTTGAGTTTTGGTAAACAGTTTAAATTGTGACAAGACTGATTTAGGGGATGATTTTAGCGATGGGAGACCGTTAAGCAGCCCCTAAATCAGCAATTGCTAAATTGACCGCAGTCCACGTCCTTATTCCCGTAACCAGCGCCCTCACCATGCAACGCCGTAAATGTCTCACCCTCTTTCTCACGGGTCTAGTCTCTTGGTCAATTGCAGTAGGCTGTAGTCGTGGGGATCAAACCGTAGGCTCTGAGGGCATCGTAACCCTGACGGTATCTGCCGCTGCTAGTTTACAAGATGCCCTAGAAAAGATTACGCCCCAATTTACTGAAGCCAATCCCGATATCGCCATAGACTATAATTTTGCGTCTTCCGGGGCGCTGCAGCGTCAAATTGAACAAGGGGCTCCGGCTGATATCTTTTTTGCCGCTGCCGCCAAACAAATGGATGCGCTTTCAGATAAAGGGCTGATCTTGTCTGAATCTCGTCAGGACTTGGTGGCTAACCGGTTAGCCCTAGTGACTTCTGCTGACTCAGCCTTAGAGATTACCGATATCGCGCAGCTTAAGACCACGGATGTAAACAGTATTGCGGTTGGAGAATTTCGCAGCGTTCCGGCAGGACAATATGCGCAGCAGGCATTTCAAAATCTAGAGCTGTTAGACCCCTTCCAACCTAAATTTGTTTTTAGCAACAACGTTCGCAGTGTGTTAACTGCGGTGGAAAGCGGCAATGTTGAACTAGGCATTGTGTACGCCACCGATGCGGCGCTATCCCGTCAGGTTAAAGTATTAACTACGGTGCCCGAAGAATTTCATTTGCCGATTGTGTATCCAATCGCCATTGTGGACAATAGCGCTCAGTTTGCTGCTGCTCAACGGTTTATTGACTTTTTAACAACCGAGACCGCCCAGACAATGTTTACAGAGTTTGGCTTTAACTCACTTCGTTAATAACAATCCCATGTTGGATCTCTCTCCCCTTTGGATATCGCTGCGTATTGCGACGATTGCCACTGTCGTCACATTTTTTGTTGGCATTGCTGCGGCCAATTTTATGCACCACTATCGCGGTCGCGGTCGCGCCCTGCTAGACAGCGTTTTGCTGGCACCCATGGTGTTACCGCCCACCGTGCTTGGGTTTTTACTCCTGATACTGCTGGGGAAAAGAGGACCTCTGGGATTTTTGTTGACCAATGCTGGCATGAGCGTGGTCTTTACCTGGTATGCGGCGATTATAACAGCGACGGTGGTGGCGCTACCCCTGATGTATAAAACGACATTAGGGGCATTTGAGCAAATTGATAGTAATCTACAGCAGGCAGCTCGCACCCTGGGTGCTTCGGAGCTAACTGTGTTTTGGCGCATCACTCTACCCCTGGCACTGCCGGGGCTGATTGCCGGAGCCACCCTGGCCTTTGCCCGCGCGCTCGGAGAATTTGGAGCCACACTGATGCTGGCGGGCAACATTCCAGGGCGAACCCAAACCCTACCCATGGCCATCTATTTTGCGGTTGAGGGGGGAGACTTTTATGAGGCGGCGATTTGGACCGGAGTAATTTTGATCGTTGCGTTAGGGGCGCTGGTATTCGTCAATCGATGGCAGCCAGGGCTAAGCAAAAAAGGGAGAAAAAGAAAGGAGAGTGTAACGCTTAAAGGCAAAGAGGTAGAGGCTACCGGTAAGAAAACAGATCAGACCAGCCCGTTGATGTATCCGTCTACCTATTCGGTTGCACCAACACTTTCTGTCACGCTGACAAAGCACCTGCCAAACTTTACCCTAAATGTTTCTTTTACAACAGACGATCAGCCGTTGGGGTTACTCGGGCCATCGGGGGCGGGCAAAAGTTTAATTTTGCGCTGTCTTGCCGGTATTGAAACCCCTGATGCTGGTCGAATTGTGCTAAATGGTCGGGTATTGTTTGATTCAGAAAACGGCATTAATGTGCCGATTTGCGATCGCAAAATTGGTATTCTCTTTCAAAACTACGCCCTGTTTCCCCACCTGACCATTGGGCAAAATGTGGCCTTTGGTCTACATCGTAAGCTGCCCCATGAACACATTCAAACCATTGTTGCCCAGCAGCTAGCCGCTGTTCATCTAGAGGCATTGGCAAACCGCTATCCCCACCAGCTGTCGGGTGGGCAACAGCAGCGAGTGGCTTTAGCCCGTGCCCTGGCCAGTCAACCTGAAGTCCTCCTGCTAGATGAACCCTTTTCTGCCCTTGACACCCATCTGCGTGACCAGATTGAACATCAGCTCATCGACCGACTGCAGAGCTATCGCGGCATTACCCTATTGGTGACCCATAACTTAGAAGAAGCCTATCGCATGTGTCATCGGCTGCTGGTATTAAACGAAGGCAATGCCATTGCCCACGGCCCCAAACATCTCATTTTTGAGCAGCCACGCACCGTTGGCGTCGCTCAGCTCACTGGCTGCAAAAACTTCTCACCCGCCGTCGCCCACAGCACCCATCAAGTGGAAGCTCGGCACTGGCAATGTATTCTCGAAACCGTCGAACCGCTGTCTGCCAATCTCACCCAAGTTGGTATTCGCGCTCACCAAATCGATTTTCTTGGGCAGGGGTTTGATAGAGCAACTGCAGAACCCACACCTCAGCCAAACACCTTCCCCTGCTGGCTGGCGGCCACCAGTGAAACGCCTCACCGGATGACTCTGTACTTAAAACTCCATCGTCCTTCAACAGGGAAGCAAGATTATCATCTACAGGCTGAAGTATTTAAAGAAAAATGGGCGTCACTTAAAGATCAGCCCATGCCCTGGACAGTTTATCTAGACCCTCTGCGGTTAATTCTTTTAGAAGGGGACAGCTGAGGCTAGCTGTAGGGTTACTATTAGATCAAGAGTACTGCACAGAGAATATATCATTTCTATAATCCACCTATAAAAGTTTGCGAGATTACCTTTTCTGGTGTGAGTATTAGAATCTAATTCACTATAGTCTGTAGACTATGATGAATTCTCTAATGCGTTAGACGACACTGTGACTAAAGACCAAACGCTGGCCATCGACTTTACTAGGGAGTCATCTGTTCTAGATGTCTATCCCCATAAACCCCTGATTTCTAGCAAAGGTCTATATTGGCAAGGAATTTATCTTAGCCATTATTATCAACCGCCTCACCAAACGCCAGAGTATCGACCGGAACAGTATTTAATAAGCATCCATCTCGGTCAGCCGCTGACGCTACAGCAGCACTGGAAACACGGACGCGCTACTAACGAATTTCAGACCTACGGTGATATTAATATCTATCCAATCACTCACTCACTCAAAGAGACTTGGAACGCAGATGCAGAATATTTTGAGATTTACTTAACCCCTACACTCTTTTCGACAATCGCCTACGAACTGCTGGATGGAGATCGCTTAGAGATTCTGCCTCAGCCTAATATTCGCGATCCTCTCATTCAACAGCTTGGCCTTTCGCTCAAGAGGGAGTTAGAAGATAGGCATATCGACGCACTAGAAAATAATAAAAGTCGCCTATTGGCTGAATCTATATCCTCGGTACTCACCGTCCATCTGATCAAAACATACTCATCACAGCTACCAGTCATCCGAGACTATGCGGGTGGATTGCCCAAGCACAAGCTACGGCTAGCTATTGACTACATTCAAACAAACCTAGCGACCGACATTTCTCTCGATGAGCTGTCTCAAACGATTGGTATGAGCATGCACCACTTCTCTAGACTGTTTAAGCAGTCATTAGGGTGCTCACCGTATCAGCATGTTTTGAGGTGTCGCGTTGAGCGGGCCAAGCGACTGTTGCTTCAGAGGAAGCTAACCATTGCAGAGGTTGCACTGGCAGTCGGATTCTCTGGCCAGAGTCACTTGACTCAGCACTTTAAGCGCCAAGTTGGCACTACCCCGAAGCAGTTTCTCAAGCAATAGCAAGAATCTGACAAAAAGCGCGAAAAGCCTATATATCAAAAGCTTTAAGGTTTATATCTTAAGGATAGTCAGTAGCTGAAAACCTGCTTAAAGACTGGAGCAGTGAGTTTTAGACTGCGTTCTTTTATGCAATCAATTGCTCAGGTTTTCTCCTATAGCAATCGACGGATGCATTCGTTGATTGCGAGTCAGGTTAGCTGTTGTAATTTGGGGCTTTCAGGGATATCGATTGTCCTAACTAACCTGACAGATGTAATAAGTGAAGTCTTTGTATTAAGGAAACTATCTGAGATATGACGATTGTTTTGTCTTCTTCAGTTCGAGCTGAAGTGAAATCACTATTCAAGCTGGCCATTCCGCTAGTGAGTGCCCAAGTTGCCCAGGCTGCGACCGGCTTTGTCGACACTGTTATGATGGGCCATTTGGGATGGAGAGTCTTAGCAGCGGGTGGACTTGCGTCCTTCACCTTTCAAGTCGTTCTCAACACCCTTAGCGGTGTAGTCATGGGTGTCAGTCCGCTGGTCGCTGAAGCCTATGGGGCCGGTCAAAAAGCTCGAATAGAGCAGATAACAAGGCAGGGGCTTTGGTTAACAGCAGGTGTATCAATCTTTGCAATGCTGGCACTGTCGCAGATCGGCACGCTGATGCTATGGCTAGGACAAACATCAGAGACAGTCACTCTAGCGAGTAGCTATCTCAACTTTGTTCTATGGGCTGTGTTTCCTGCTGTTGGTTTTGCCATGCTTAGAGGTGTAGTAGCCGGTCTGTCACAAGCTCGCATTATTATGTTCATCGTCATAGGTGGAACAGGTTTTAATATTGCAGCTAACTATGTTTTAGGCTTTGGTCAGTTTGGTTTTCCACGGATGGAGCTAGCAGGGTTAGCGCTAGCAACTGCACTCTCTTGGTGGGGCATGTTTGCTGCCCTGATCATTTATCTGCTCAAGCATCCAAAGCTAAGAGCCTACCGTTTATTTCAACGGTGGTATCGACTGAGGGTAGACCTGTTGAAAGCACTAGTTGTGGTTGGTGCACCGATTGGTGTTTCTATTTTTTTTGAGTATGGTCTGGTGCTGGTAATGACCTATCTAATGGGAATCTTGGGCACTGATGTTTTAGCTGCCCATCAGATTGCACTACAGACTGGGCTGATGGTTTTCATGATTCCGCTTGGTATGTCGTTTGCCACGACGGCTCGGGTTGGTCAGTGGTTTGGTCGTCGCGACCTAAAAGGAACCGAGCGAGCAGAGCAAACCAGCATCGGCATCATTTTTGTAGTGGCCGTCTTAGTGGCCAGTACCTTATTCATCTTTCGTGAGCAGATTGTGGGACTCTATATAGATGCTAGCGAGCCCGAGAATAGAAATGTTCTACGCCTAGCAGTGCCGATGCTCATCGTAGTAGCCATTGGTCACATCTTTGACGCTGTTCAAAAGACAACCTTAGGCGCTCTCTATGGTCTTCAAGATACTCGTATTCCAGCAATAGTCGGTATCTTTGCATTTCTGGGTGTTGGTTTATTGAGCGGCTACACATTGGGCTTTGTTATGGATTTTAGTGGCGTAGGACTATGGGGCGGTTACTACCTGGGTAGCATCGTGGCCGCTGCAATCTATATCTGGCGCTTTAAGCGATTAGTTACCCAAAAAGGTACTAAGACGACTGTTGCTTAAGGGAACAACTAATTTATTTGAGTTTGGTTCCCAGCCCCACCCTATAATTTGAACCTGAGACTCCATAAATTGTTCACCCAAAGCTTTTTTACTCAGGCAGTTTACTGTGACTAGACACCAGCATCCTGCATAAGATGTACGCGTACATCTAATGCAGGATGCCATACCCCCAGAAAACTTGCCTAAAACTGGGCCCTATTGCCAGCACCATAGGTGGAGGCCAGCAGATCAAAGGTCTGATCAAGCTGCTCCAGGCTAATCAACCCATACTGCCATAGGACTATTGGAAAGAGACTAGTATCTCGATCGCTCTGTTGTAACGCTGATGCGATCGATTTCTCTGGAACAGCAAGTTCATCTCGTAAAAACTTGAGCAACCGGGTGTTCGGAAATATCTTCATCGGCTGTGATCCTCTTGATAGAGTAAGCGATGGCAGGGAATCTTATCAGATAAAATTGCGCTAATCGGAGAGCCCGTATGAATTTCTAAGTGATCGTCTCGATCAGCTTCAAAGATAAGCCTGGTCTGAGGCATGACCGTTCGTTCGAGAAAACTGCTAGAGACATTGGCCACCCGAATAATCTGAAACCGTGTACTGGTATTGACGTAGCAGCATTGAATTCGGTTATTAAACTGTAGCTGTCGTTGGCAAGATGATTTTAAAGCGGTGGAATTGAGCTGTTTTTTTTGAATTACGTTCATATTTTCTGTGGGTTACCAACCGTACCCTTCATGCTGTCAGAGAGAACAACGAAGTTCTTCGCTAGCAGCGAGAGCGCAATTTAGCAACCTTAGTGAGGTAATATCGCTGACCATAGTTAGCCCTATCTACCAACGGGTTTACCCTAGCGGCAGAATATGTAGATTTTATGGTGGTGGATTTTGAGCAGCAGCTCTGCAATAACTTAGAAACAACGCTTTTGTAAACCAACAAGATAAAACGCATCCGTTATTATCTCGATTTCATCACTCCTCACACTGTTCGTGATGTTCCCATAACAGACTCTATCAGTAGAGTCGAGAACTCTACTTTAAACAACACTAATATTGTTTAAAGTAATGGTGACTACTTTAGCAACAAATTCCTTGCTAACGTCAAGCGTCTATCATAAAGTTTTGTAACGGATAAATATATACAAACTCCATAGTGTGTCGTTGCGTGTTCCCTACGCAGAAGCTATGTAAGCGTGGCTAGAGCACCTTCTCTAGAAACTGACAGGCCCGCTCACTTTTGGGGGTGCTAAAAAAGATTTCTGGTGTGGCATCTTCTACCACATATCCTTGATCCAAAAATAAAATTCGGTTGGCAGCTTCCCTGGCAAATCCCATTTCATGGGTGACGATGACCATGGTCATACCGCTGACGGCTAAATCCTTCATCACATCGAGTACCTCTTTGACCATCTCTGGGTCCAGGGCCGATGTCGGTTCATCAAACAACATAATGTCGGGTTCCATGGCCAGGGCACGCGCGATCGCAACTCGCTGTTTTTGCCCCCCCGACAGTTTAGACGGGTACACATCGGCCTTTTCCGATAGACCTACCTTACGCAATAGTTCCGTGGCTTTATCATGAGCCTCAGCTTTAGGCACCTTTTTAACCTGCATGGGGGCATAGGTAATATTTTTCAGCACATTCATGTGGGGAAACAGATTAAAGTGCTGAAACACCATGCCCACGTTTTGCCGCATTTTCATCACGTCTGTTTTGTGATGGGTAATGTCAGCACCGTTGATTTGAATGCTGCCGGATGTAGGTACTTCTAACAGATTAATACAGCGTAGAAAGGTGGACTTGCCTGACCCGGATGGACCAATCATGGCTACCACTTCACCTTTGTCGACATCCGTCGAGATTTCTTTGAGCACATCCAGAGCGCCAAAAGACTTACACAGTCGTCGTACCTGGATGGCGCAAGCCGCCGAAGATATCGATGAATCGGGCATGGTGGTTCTAGATAGCTCGGACATGGCGACTAACTGCTCTGCTGTAAACGACGTTCTAACCCTGTTGCCGAGATGGCCAGCAGCATCACCACCATGTAGTAGACAATGGCCACAATTAACAACGGTTCAAAATAAACATACTTTTCAGCCGCAACGATTTGCGCCCGCCGCAGTAAATCTTGAGCCCCAATTACTGACACCAGTGTGGAGTCTTTAAGCAGGGCAATCGATTCGTTTACCAGCGCTGGCAAAATGTTTTTAATCGCCTGGGGCAAGATAATGTCTAACATCATGGGCCTATATTGCACCCCAAGAGAGACAGCGGCCTCCATTTGCCCCTTGCTCACCGCCATAATGCCTGCCCGAATCACCTCAGAAATATAGGCACCAGAGTTGAGGGCAAAGGTGATCACCCCCGCCTGAAAGCCTGAAATATCCTGCCCTGTGAGCTGGGGTGTCGCAAAATAAATCAGCGACAGGGTTACCAGCAGCGGTGTCCCTCGAAATATAGATGTATAGACAGTGCCAAACCAATACAGCGGT
>JBHJIV010000023.1:0-111859 GCA_050043105.1 Leptolyngbyaceae cyanobacterium
TAAGTGTTGAATTGTGAGTTGCCTCAGGCAGAAGATTTTATCTGGATGGAGCCTGTATAACCCCAAAAACTTAAAACTAAGAACTCAAGACTCTTCCCACCGACCCCTATTGCTCTTTCCATTTCACAATGACCACCTCTACCAATCACCGCATTGAAAAAGACTCCATGGTGGAAAAGGAAATTCCCTCGGCAGCCTACTACGGTATTCAAACTCTGCGGGCGGTGGAGAATTTTCCGATCAGTGGTCTAAAGCCGTTACCCACCTATGTAGATGCGTGTTTGCTGATTAAAAAAGCAGCTGCGATCGCAAATGGTGAACTGGGCTGTATCCCTACAGAACTATCCCAGGTGATCGTCACTGCCGCAGATGAAATCCTAAAGGGGGCGTTGCGAGATCAGTTTATTGTGGATGTGTATCAGGCTGGGGCGGGTACCTCTCACCACATGAATATAAATGAGGTGCTGGCAAACCGGGCGCTGGAGCTACTAGGAGATAAAAAGGGGAACTACAAGCGCGTCAGCCCTAACGACCATGTGAACTATGGGCAATCGACCAATGATGTGATTCCGACCGCAATTCGGATGGGTGGATTGCTGGCGTTAGAGCATACGCTATATCCAAGTCTAGAAGGTGCGATCGCAACGCTCCAAGCTAAAGCCAGCGAATTTCAGGATATTGTCCGCTCAGGCCGCACCCATATGCAGGATGCCGTACCTATCCGTCTTGGTGAAAGCTTCCGTGCCTGGGAAGTTATTCTGACCGATCATCTGCGGCGGCTTCGCACAGCGGCCCAAGATCTCTGCGTGCTAGGTCTCGGTGGTAGCGCCACTGGTACTGGCCTCAACACCCATCCCCAATATCGCTATCGCGTTGCTGAGCTGCTAGCAAGCTTTACGGGGCAACCCCTCACCAGCGCGCCGCACCTGATGGCCGCCATGCAAAGTATGGCTCCCTTTGTCGCTGTTTCGAGTGCCCTGCGTAATCTCGCTCAAGACCTGGTCAAAATTTCCCACGATTTGCGCTTACTCGATTCCGGCCCCAAAACCGGTCTTAAAGAAATCCAGCTGCCGCCAGTGCAGCCAGGCTCCTCCATTATGCCGGGGAAATATAACCCCGTAATGGCCGAAATGACCTCTATGGTTTGCTTTCAAGTCATGGGCTATGATCAGGCCATTGCCTGCGCTGCCCAGGCTGGTCAGCTAGAGCTAAACGTGATGATGCCGTTGATTGCCTACGATCTAATCCACAGTATCGAAATTCTTGGCAATACTATCAGCGCCCTTGATAACCGCTGTCTAGCCGGCATCACCGCCCGTCCCGAACGCTGTCACGACTTTGCCGAAGGTAGTCTAGCCCTGGTAACAGCCCTCAACACCCACATTGGCTACCTCAATGCCGCCGCCATTGCTAAAGAATCCTTAGAAACTGGCAAACCCTTGCGTCAGCTTGTGCTAGAAAAAAAACTAATGCCTGAAGATAAACTAAATGAAGTGCTTGATTTAGAGACAATGAGCAAAACCCTTGAATAAATCTTCCCCACAATATCGACCCATGCCACCGTAGGTTGGATTGAGCTCGCGAAACCCAATATTGCCTCACCCTTCAACCCAACCTACCTTTTGCCAAAAACACTACCCAAATCTCCACCGCCCATGACCTCATACCAAGCTCCCACCAATCCTTACGAAATCGAATCTGAAGCCTGGTGGGTACAACAGTGGGTAGACCTGCTCAACTCTTACCGCTTCAAAAAGCGCTTAGAGCGCGGTCGCCGCTATGCCCGTGAAGGCCATATTCTACGATTAGATTTCACAGAATCTAAGGTGCATGCTTCGGTACAAGGTACGGCAGATGAGCCCTACAAGCTGTCCATCTGGATTGATCGCTTTGCTGATGAAGACTGGGATTTTGTCGTTGATACTCTATCGCAAAAAGCGATCTACTCAGCTCAGCTACTGGCTGGTGAAATGCCTGCTGACATTGAGAGCGTGTTTACAGCTAACGGCCTAAGTCTATTCCCCTTTACCCTGGCAGACGTACATTCTAAGTGCAACTGTCCTGACCCTAAAAACCCTTGTAAGCACATTGCTGCGGTTTACTATCAGCTAGCAGATGCGTTTCGAGAAGAGCCGTTTGTTCTGTTTCAACTGCGTGGCCGCACAAAGGAACAGATTATTGACGCTATTCGTGAAAAGCGAAAACAGCAGGTAGATGAGAATCCTATCGAAGCGATTGAAGATACTGAAGAGATTGTTGTTGCACCAGAATCTAAATCTCAAACCCTAGATTTAGAAACCTTCTGGCGGTATGATGATGCCCTAGATTCATCACTAGTGGTGATTACACCGGCAGACCAAACGGTACTGGATTTGTTAGGGCCAATGCCTCTACCCGCCAGCGATGCTCAAATTCTCAGTGGGCATTTTACAAGTCTCTATCAAAGTGTTGCTCAACAAGCCATGATGTCTGCATTGAGCTGATTTGAAATTACCTCTTCGAGTTAGAAGCGATTTGGATTAAGTTTTCAGATCTCAAAATCTCTAACTGAGTGGGTGTTAAGAACAAATACCCGGCAGCATCATAACCAACATCAACAGCATAAAACTTACCTACAGAAATTTCTTGCTCTGAAACTGATTGAATAAACCTAAAAAAATTGGGGTCGAGCCAGTCTCCATTAAACTCCAGAGGGGTGTTATATTCTGTACCATTCAAGATAAATGTCTGCGCCGCAGTCTGATTCTCCAAATTAAATTCATTGGATATCTCAGTTGGTGAAAATTGCTCTCGCGAGATAGCAGCAAAATTTTCTGTCAGACTCTGGTAAGGCGTATCCATATTGCCTGACTCCCATTCAAATAGAAGAATTACATCTTCAAAGGCCGAAAAAATTTCATACTGCTGAGTGATGTAGCTTTCTGCAATTAACTTTCGGCCGGACTCAATCTGGGCTGGGCTCAAGTGGTCTAGCAGACCAATTTGCTCAAATAAGTCCAAAATTTCGTCTATGCGATCGCTAGTAAATTGTAAGGGAGAATGATTTGCTGCAAAACTGCGCTCAAAATAGACATCTGCTTGAGCCTTTGTTAAGGCAATAAAGCCCACCTGGTTGGCAAGCTCAGTCGAATCTCCAAACGTTGGTCCAAAATTAGAAACACTATAAACTTTATAGGGAGATGCCTGATCATACAAAATTTTGTTAAAGAGTTTGGTTATGTCCTCAGGTGTAACTCTGTAAGAGTCATTAGGTTCTTCAGGATTTCCCCCGTAAAAATTTCGTTGATAGTAAGTACGATCATTTACTTTCGCTGAAAAAATCGCATCGTAATACAAAGAGTATTCATTAGCTAAAGGTCGATAGCGATCACCATGTTCGTTTGACTCTGCTAATCTCCTATAACCCCCTAAACTTGCTCTAGACTCTTCGTTGACTTCCAACCGAACCTCAAGGTTGTCAATAGGTGTGTCAACTACATCATTTTTCAGCAGCATTTCTGCAACGGCATTATGTATGGCTACAAGATAATCTTCCGGCTGTTTAGAATAACTGCTCAGGTCAAATAGCAATGCTTTGTTGTAATAGTTGAGAAATTGTATAGGGTGAGCAATTTCTTCTTGTATCAATGCCTGGGTTAGTTTTATACGATTGTCTTCAGAGAGAATGTTTATACTCTCAAAACTGTTGAGTTCAGGAGTTAATATTTCCACTGAAAGTTCGTCGTCCAGCCTCATCCAACTTTCAGCTTGTTGATACAGTTGAAAATCTGTAGCAATTGCTCTAGAGTCAATTTCAGGTTTTAGTTTATAGTAAACGCGCTCAGTGAGTAGACCACTTACAAGCAACTGCTCTAGCACTTGCGGTAGCCGAGCCTTTAGAGCGTTTGCCCTAGCGTTTTGCTCAATATTCAACTGCTCTAGTAGGGTTTGTAGCTGGTGCAAATCTTCTGGACTGGGATCTTCTTCTATTGCGCTTAACTGCTCGAGGAAAGCACCAAACTGTCCCAACTCACTTGTGTCGATATTCTGTCTAGTGTTTAAATCCTCTAGAAAAAGGCGTAGATTTTCCAAATTCTCACTGTCAAGTGAGCCCGCATCAATTGAGATCTCAACATCGCTATGCTGCACTGAGATGGTTGTATTAGAAGGATAGTCACTGTCAACCAACCACTGTTGATAGGCATCTTGGGCCATACGCCCTAGAATATAGGCGCGAGATTTGCTGTATCCTCCCTCTAAGTCTGCTTCGAGCTGTTGATAGGTGTCATCATGCAAGAGCCCTGCCTCATGTAGAGTTCGAATCATATCTTGCGATGTCATCTGGAGTTGTCCTAATGGTAGTGCGGAGATAGGAAAGAGCAGAGCTATCCAAAACAGCTTAATTCCTAACAATGCCGTGGGTTTCATATCCTGACACCTTCCATAGCTCTTTTATGGTTATAGTTCACTAGAACTATTTCCCGGTCATCCATAAACTACAAGATAGCTGACACACTTACTAAAACGGTGCGTCACTCTTCAACTGCAAATCTTTTTGTGTGACCGGATGAATGAACTCTAGAGACGTAGCGTGTAGATATAGGCGTTCTATTTGGTGAGACTGTCCATATAGTGAATCGCCAACAATGGGCGAATTCAGACCTTGAGGGGACGCTGCATGAACTCGCAGCTGATGTGTGCGGCCTGTTGGAGGCATAAACTTCACTCTGGGGTGGCTACCCGTTTGCAGCACTTCAAAGTGTGTGACGCTGGGTTTCCCATATTCGGTATTTACCGATTGTTTGGGTCGTTCGTTCGGATCGCCCCAAAGGGATAAATCAATCACACCCGCTGTCTTGTCAATTGGACGACTGAGAATAGCTTTGTAGGTTTTATGTACCTGATGCTGAGCAAACTGTTGTCCTAATGCTTTATGAACACTAGGAGATTTTGCCAGGACTAAAATTCCAGACGTTGCTTGATCTAGACGATGCACGACTTGTAAAAAATCATAGTCCGGCAACTGCCACCGGAGACGACTAAGCACACTATCTTGTTGCTGATATCGACGTCCTGGGACTGACAGCAGTCCAGCTGGTTTATCCACAACGATTAACGCCTTGTCTTGATACAGTATCGGCAGAGATAATGTATCAGAGGTGGTTTGCTCAGCAGCATAGACCGTTTGCATTTTGGCCTGCCACTGTCGAGAAAGTGTGGCGTACTCTTGCTTGAGTAGTTTTATGTGTTGTTCTGTCTGAGCGATGGTTTCGGCAAAGGGAGCGAGTTCTTGATCGCGTTTCTGTTTGAGACGACGATGCTCAGTGCTATCTTGTCGGCTTTCTCTTTTGAGACTGTCTAGGGCATTGGTGAGAGAGTCTCCTTGTAACGTGTCGTGGTAGTAGTCTCGTTTGCGATCGCGATTTTGCTTTCTCTGGCGATGGCTTGTGATCATCTGCTCTAGTTCAACAACATACCTCTGAGCTATTTGCCCATAGGTATTTCGTATTGGTAACTCCTTAAGAGTCATCAATTTATGCTTAAGCTGAGCCAGCTTTGTCAATGTTTGACGTTCGATTAACTCCATGTCAGCAATCTGAGATAATGGCCCTGTCATTTCTTGCCAGTCTAGCTTTCACACTTGTTCTTGAGACCTGTAGCATAGGCCTCAAAGGATGGAGTGAGATCGGGAATCATTCTCCCTAATAAGGGTGCCAGCAGACCGGTAAACACTTCGCACATGTTGAATTCAGTATTGCCATCTGGCTGTGGTGTGAGAGTAATGGTACGATTCCCCCTAAATAAACCCAACGGCAACCCACCACTAAGCGTAAAGGTTTGGGGAGCAACAAACTTAGTGATTTTGAGCGTCATAGGTTGCTGTGGTTTAGACGCAGTAAAAAGCTTTAAAACTCCGCCATCTACAATCTGACCTTCAAGCCTATGGGTCCCCTCCGCCCACTCTGAATAGCTAGCTGCATCGGTTAGGACCGCCCAAATATCGTCTGGAGGACGGTTAATAATCGTAGTCACGGTAAAAGATTTCATGAAAACTGAGATAACCCACAGTTTATTTTACTAGTTGATAGCGCAATACCCACCCAATGCTGATTAATAACAACATCGGCACTAACCAATTTCCCCAGCGTACATACAGCGTCTGGGTGTGCCGACGATAGAGAGTTTCCATTTGGGCATTAAAGGTTGCTGGTGTTGACATCCATTGCGTTTGTCCATGGGGGTCTACCACGGCTGATAGTCCAGTATTCGTACTTCGTGCCGCCCACCGATCCGTTGATATCGCCTGAATTATATCGTGTCCATGGTGCTGCGCCATCATCCGTGGTGGATAGGGATCATTATTAGATGCTGTTAAAATAAATTCTCCTCCTTGCGCTACCTGTCGCTGAAAAATCCAACCATAGGCTGAATCGTAACAAATGCCTGTCGCCGCTATGCCAAGAGATGTCTGAAACTGTTGCGTCGGTTTTCCTGGGAGCATATCTGTCCCAATAGGCGATAAGCGAGAGATAAAATCTCCCAAAACAGACTGGAAGGGAATATATTCCCCTAGGGGGACTAATTTAATTTTGTTATACTTTTGTGTAATGCCGTTAGGGGTAAGCTCAATTAAGCTTTGGTGAATATGACGCTTGTCTGTGGGAACAAGTGTAAATGTGCCCAGCCAGAGAGGTGTTCCGACTTCCTTAACAACGTCGCTAAAAATATTTGATTCCGGTTTCCAAACCGTAGGAATCGCTCCCTCAGGCGTTAAAACAGCATCTGCCCCATTTTCGCTGAGCTGACGATAGCTGTTGCGATACAGATCTTCAGCTTGACGAATACCTTGATACGTTAGCTTTTCTCGACTTGGGATGTTGCCTTGAACAATGCCAATAGTGAGGGCTTCTGATGGACGATCTTGTAAAGGGTGTTGATACAGACTCCAGCCAACGATATGGACCATCGCAAACACCCCCGCAGCTGCGATACCCCAACGGCGAGAGCAGGGGCGGATGGTGGCCACTGCTAACAACCCATTCACCATCACAATCGCTGCAGTAACTGCTAAATGTCCTGATAGCTGAGTCAGATGCAAAATTACCAAATTACCAGGGCTTTGCGTAATTGCCAGAGATGTCCCATACAGCGGACTCATACTCCACAGTGCTTCAATGCCGCACCACAGCGCGGTACCGACAAAAACTTGACCAACCTTCCCCGCATGAACCAGCTGTTGGAAAGCAGCCATGCCAAGAGCCCAAGTAATTACAATGCCAGCACACCAGAGGGTGACAAAGCCATAGGCAAGGGTTGCGATCGCAACGCTGCCTAGCCAAGGCACGCCCAACCACATCAGTGGATGCAGATGTAAGACCCACTCCAGCATTGCACCTTGATAGCCCACTCCCCAAGCGAGTGCATATAAAGCCCCCTGACGCAGACTCACACCTCGCAACACTGCCCACCAGAGAGGCACTAAAGCGATCCAAGCTAGTGGCCAAATAGGCCAAAGCCCCATTAAAATACCGGCCAGCAAAAGTCCCAGATATCTAAACTTTGGCTTAGAGATAGATTTTAGAGTTAAGGGCCTAGTCAATTGAGATATCGCCATTCTGTACAAACGTTACACGCAGCGTCTCTCTAAATCTAAAATCTACAACAAACTCGAATTCAAACTATCGGCCTCTCCTTGAGTTTGGGGCAGATGCAAACCACACTCCTGTTTTAATCCCTTAAAGCGAGTAGCCCGCTCATCCCCATCAGCGGCCGTCATCGGGCGACTTGAATGCCAGTCTCCGACCGTGACATACCCTTGATCAAACAGGGGGTGATAGGGCAGATCAAAGGTCGTTAAATAGTTGTATACATCCCGTGAGTGCCACGACAAGATCGGATGTAGCTTGTAAATATCATTTTGCTGAGCAATCCGCCCCAATGTCTGGCGATGGGATGTTTGATTGGCCCGTAACCCAGCTAACCAGGCTTTTGCTCCCAATTCTTTCAGTGCCCGCTGCATAGGCTCCACCTTGCGAATGTAGTCATAGCGGTTTAGAGACTGTACATTGTCTTGATCCCAAAGACGTCCGTAAAGAGCTTCCATGCGAGCCGGGCTGATGGGTGACTGATAGATTTTTAGGTTTAGCTTTAGACGCTGGGTCAGTTGATCAGCGAATCGATAGGTTTCTGCTGGTAAATAGCCCGTATCCACCCAGATAACTGGAATATCTGGCACCACCTGGGTTACCAGATGTAGCATTACGGCTGACTGAATACCAAAACTGGTGCTCATTACTAAAGCGCTACCAAAGGTTTCAACTCCCCAAGAAATAAGCTCAGAGGCATCCATATCCGCTAAGGTCTGATTGAGTGCTGCAAGGTCTAAATCGCTTTTTAGCACTGCGTTTGCCATAGTTTCAGCTGCTCCGTGATGCCAATGTGAGGTGTCGAAGATTATGGGGTAAACGACGTTGCTGGTGTGCGACGCTGTGGAAAAGTTTAGATACCAAATACGCTTGACCCATCATTGCATCTTACTGGAAAGGCGTTCTTAAAATTGTTTGATCAACCGTCCAGAGGGTCATTCGCTCTGTTGAGGCCGTTTAACTGCCACTAACCGTAATCGACGATAGTCTGCATGCCATTGGTTGCCATCATATAGGTGCGATCGCAAAAGCTCTTCAACGTCTTGTAATACAGGTTCATCTGCATCTAAGCCCTTAAGCAGCTCACCGCCAAACATCTTAAGCCAGTTAGCTAATCCTTGGTCGCCATCATTTAGGGGAGTGGGTCGGTTGATTAGGGCGGCAAACGTCACCTCAAACCCGTGGGTTTCTAATAAATACGTATATTCACTGATGCTAGGAAAATACCAAGGGCTCAACTCTTTTTGCTGTCTAACAGTTTCAACAGCGCTGACAATTTTTCCGACATTGCCTTTGCCACCAAATTCAGCAACAAATCTGCCGTCAGGCTTTAGAGCAGCAGCAGCAGCTTGAATAACCTGTTCTGGTGGTTTAATCCAGTGCAGTACCGCGTTTGAAAAAATGGCATCCACCGGTTGCTCTAGCTTAAAACTACGAGCATCTGCCACGGCGAATGATAAGTGGGGGTACTGCTGCTGTGCCACTGCGATCATGGCAGCATCTGCATCAATACCCCTCACAATAGCTCCCGATTGGGATAGATCATGTGTCAGCTCACCTGTGCCGCAGCCCAAGTCGAGAATATATTCTCCCGGCTGCGGACCCAGCAAATCAAGCAAAGCAGCCCCATACTGCCAGACAAAATTGTGCTGATTTTGATAGCGCTCAGTATCCCAAGCACTGTAAGTCTTAGATGTCACACTCGTTAAATCCCGTTGTTTACAGCTATAGTAAGCAGTCTTAATAGTCTTCGCAGCCTCTATCTCAACAACAAAATAGGAATTGCCGAGGACATAGATAGCTGACGTAGCTAGCAACTTTCAGAAGACTCTTGCTCAAAAGGTATAGTGCTTAAAACAGACGTTTAGCACCACGCTAAATTATGAATGAGGTTAACTGTTTCAAGCCCACAAAACATTATTTCACCGCATGGGTGACCAACTTCAAATCAAACTCTTGTTCAAAGAATTCTTTTTTGTCATTGACGCTCCAAACTTCTAGCTCACAGTCATCGTCAATGTGAGTGGGCACAAAATTTAGAGCCATGGTGCCAGCCTTGGGGGCATGGACAGTTTGAAAACTTGCGATCGCGCCCAATCGCCGTCTGTCTAACCCCACTGCTATGCGCAACATTGCACTTAGCTGACTAACAATAGTGCGATTTTCCTTATTTAGAGCCTTGTAGGGATCATGTTTGAGTTTTGGTGGGCTTTTGCGATGATAGCGAGCAATATTAGCAATTAGCTCAATCTCAGCATTCGTAAAGCCCAGCAGCTCACCATTACGAATTAGATAGTAAGAATGCTTATGGTGTGCCCCATGATTAACAAAATGACCACAGTTGTGGAGCATAGCTGCGGCCCACAAAGTCTCTCGCTCCAGAAGACCCCATTTATGCAAAACACCGCGAGTCTGGTCAAACAAATCTAGGGCAAACTTAGCGACCAGCTCACTATGGTGTCTATTCACTTTGTACTTATGTGCCGCTTTCATGACGCTCCGCTCACGCACTGATTGCTGATACTGCATTCGATCTTCAATGAGATCATGGCTCAGCATCCAGTCCACCACTAAACCTTCTCGTAAGGCATGCTCGCAGATTGTAATGCGATCAACCCCCAGCATCCGCATGGCCTCTTGCAAGATGACTGCTCCAGGCACAATAATCTCAGCACGCCGGGCCGAAATCTCCGGTAGTTTTAGCCTTTCACTAAAGCTCATTCGTCGTAGCTTTTGCGTGCAGCGTTCCAGTTCTGCCATCGTCATGGTGTACCCGTTGATGCGAGCAGGCACTGTCCCCAATTTGTCAATGGCTGTCAGAATTGCTAGAGATTCAATGGTGCCAGAAGTACCGATTACAGAGAGCGGTTCATTTTCAACTAGCTTCAGCTTCAGCTCATCAATACTGGGCTCTAGACGTCCACGCACATAGGCTTGTAACTGTAAAAATTCGGCAGTGTTAATGGGGTTAGTGGTGACCATCTGAGCATTTAGCCTGACTGCTCCAACCTTGGTACTGCTCAGAAATCTATGACGTTCCCCGGTCCCTAAAATAATTTCGGTAGAACCACCGCCGATATCAATGATGGCGTGAGGTTTACCATGGAGTTCCATGCCGGAAAGTACACCCAAATAAATACGTCGAGCCTCTTCCAAACCAGAAATCAAATTGATATCTAGCCCGACTTCTCGCTTGACTCGATCAATAAATAACTGACCATTGCTAGCTTCACGGGTGGCACTAGTGGCCACTATCACAATATCGTCAGCGTGATAACTGTCGGCAATTTGTTTGCATCGCTTTAGAGCTGCAATACCTCGCTCCATAGCTTCGTCCGATAAGCAATTGGTACCAGGACGAAAATTACCAAGACGGACGGTATCTTTTTCGCGGCCAATGATGGTAAATGCCGGCAACTCAGGCTGTATCTTGACAACAACCATGTGTACCGAGTTAGTACCGACATCAACGGCAGCTAAAATCCGTTCTCCCCGAAGTGATTGACGTAGCTTGATTGAGCTCTCTGAAAGGCTAGGAGCAAAAACCATTTGGTCTGTGGAAGCAGTGGTTGAATCAACCATCATGAGTACTGAACAATGTGCTACTTATCATACATTTCCGATATATCTACTTAAGTCAGTAATATAAGAGCTTTTTGTCAGCTTTATATATTAAAGCAATAATTTTGTATCCTGAGATACATGTAATTAAGTGCTTTCTGTAAGCACGTACAGACTCTGGATTGTCGGCGCTGTAGGCAGAAGTCGTCGGCTGAATAAGTATGTTAGCCTCTGATTGAGGTATCGCTGATTGACAGTATGCAATTTACATGCTGTCAATCAGGTCAACTATTTTGCCTACAGGAGGCACTCTTTCATGGTTATGGTGGCTCAAGCTCGCCCTAGTGAGCGAGCGGAATTTATCAAACGAACCTACACCCATCTTGCTGGGGCAGTCGGTGCGTTTGTAGTGGTCGAATTCCTTTTTTTTCAGCTAGGCATTGCTCCTTTTCTGGCTAACTTATTTCTGGGTAGCCGGTTTGGTTGGTTAGCCCTGCTGGGTGGTTTTGCACTGCTGGGTTACTTGGCCAGTAACATGGCTGCCAAAGCTGATGATGTCAATACCCAATATATGGGGCTGGGGCTATATGTCATTGGTGAGGCGATTATCTTTGCGCCTCTACTGTTTGTGGCAGTGGCGTATTCGGATGCTTCAGTTTTGCCAACCGCGGCAATAATCACCCTGTTTTTATTTGGTGGTTTGACAGCGGTAGCATTTACCTCTGGTAGAGATTTTTCATTCCTGGGCGGTGTTCTCAAAATAGCTGGCATGGTGGCCCTGGGGCTGATTGTTTGCAGCTTGCTGTTTGGTTTTTCGCTAGGGTTAATCTTCTCTTTCTTTATGGTGGCCTTTGCAGGGGCAGCGATTTTGTATAAGACATCTAATGTGATGTATCGCTATTCCACAACCCAGCATGTAGCAGCATCTTTAGAACTGTTCGCAGCTGTTATGTTGCTGTTCTGGTACGTTCTACGGATTATGATGGCTTCGCGTCGTTAGAGGCGGCATATTTCCTTGTTCTGGGGCCTAAAACAGCAAAGCCTTGGCACAGTTGCCAAGGCTTTGCTGTCAGTAAATGTCAAATGCTATTAACCGTCTGTTAGCTTGAGATTCTCATTTCCAACGGCCTCGTAATCTTGCCAGCCTCGTTCTGCTCTTTGATCTTTGACATCGTAAACAGGAATTCCTTGCATAGCGGCTTTTTGAAATGCTGAAAGTCGAGCAATACCGATGTCAAAGGTGGGAATACCAGCTTCCTTAAGTAGCTTTTTGACTTCGTCACCAGCCCGACTCGGTTTGGGTGGTATTGAGGTAATTAGAATGCGGTACTGGCTGGTCTGGATTGATTTCAAATACTCGATGGTTAATACGAGTGCATCCAGCGACAAAATATCTGGCATGGTAGGCAGCACTAACAAGTCGCAGGTATTGGCTAAAGCCGCCAAGTCTTCTGTGGTTGGACGAGCCTGAGTATCAATAATGACATGCTCGTAGGTCTCAGTTTGAGTTTCAGCCTGCCACTGATCTACAACAGCAAATGGCAGTTCACCACGGCTAGCCCAGCCTAACGCAGAACAGTTAGGATCGGCATCGATCAGTAATGTTTTGCCTTTGCCTTGGAAAAATGCGGCCAAATGGATAGCAGTGGTGGTTTTGCCAACGCCACCCTTAAAGCTGGCTACCGTGATAATCATGCGGTGTTGCCTGTCCTGAACTCGGTGTGAACTCGCTATTAGATTATTAGATTAACGATACAGTTGGAGGGTTGCCCCATCCAATGGCAATTTCAATCCTTGAGACCCAGTTGAACCCATAGCAATGTCGATAGCTGTTTCAATTCAATTGCCCGACCTTAGAGCTACTCATCACTTTGGCTGGCTCATGGGTCAGCGCTTGTCAGCTGGAACTGTTCTGTTGCTATCAGGACCTCTGGGTAGTGGTAAAACTACATTCACTCAAGGTTTAGGCGCAGGGCTAGGAATTACACAAACCATCGACAGCCCAACGTTTACTCTCATCAATGAATACTTGACTGGGCGAGTGCCTTTGTACCATGTGGACCTATATCGTTTAGATAAGGCTGGAGCAGACAGACTCTACCTCGAAACCTATTGGGATGGGGAAGAGATGGAGCCTGGAATTCTGGTCATTGAGTGGGCTGAACGGTTACAGTATTTGCCGGAATGTCCGATTAGTTAGGGTCTAAATTATGCGGGTGTCGGGCGTTGTGCTGAGATGCATTGGCCTATGGGCTGGCACAATGAGGTATGGAATGAGTTAAAGGAGATCTTAAAAAGCGATGCAGTACTGGTTAATGAAGTCTGAGCCAGACGTTTACAGCATTGATGATTTAGAACGCGATCGCAATGAAATTTGGGACGGTGTGCGCAACTACCAGGCTCGTAACTTTTTGAAATCTATGACAGTTGGTGACATTGCCTTTTTCTACCACTCCAATACCAAACCACCTGGTATCGCTGGTCTTATGAAAATCAGTGAAGAAATGGTCGTTGATCCAACGCAGTTTGATCAAAGCAATAAATACTACGACCCCAAATCTACTCCTGATGCTCCTCGTTGGCACACCGTTACAGTTACCTATATAAAAACCTTTGCTCACCACATCAGTCTTGATGAGCTCAAAAAGAATTTTTCTCCTGATGATCTACAGGTTGTCAAACGAGGTAATCGTCTGTCAGTCATGCCAATTACAGAAGACGTAGCTAAACAAATTTTGATATTAGCAAAATCGTAAAATTCCTTACAGGGCAACCCCAACAGCGTTGCTTAGAAAAAATTTGGCCAGTTAAAGATATTAATCATCCTTTTTTTAATTAACACTACTCACCACCTGGGAGAACACCATCTCTCTGGGAAATATAGGTCTACTACACCCTCGTATGGAGCATCGTTGATAGCGGTAATGTTCAGCATTACAGCACTGCCGCTTGCCGATACTCCAATGTGAGATTTCAGAGAATTTCCTGATGATGAGACCGTTACGCCAGATCCCGATAAGGTGGAGACCAATTCTATTATTGGTCGTTGCAATTTGGATAGTTTGGAACGGAGCTGTACTAGCGGCAGACAGTAGTGCTGAGACGTTATCCGAATCTCTTCAAGTCACTGTAGACACGATTTGGGTATTGCTGTGTTCAATTCTTGTATTCTTTATGAATGCTGGATTTGCAATGCTAGAAACCGGCTTTTGCCAAAGTAAAAATGCCGTTAATGTCCTCACTAAAAATTTAATTGTCTTTGGTGTTGTCTCTCTTTGCTTCTGGGCTGTTGGTTTTGCCCTTATGTTTGGTGACGGAAATGCCGTCATTGGATATTCTGGATTCTTTTTGCGGGGGTTAGATCTCAGCCCGTTGACAGGTGAGCAATACAGTGGTGTTTTTGACTCTTTTGCATGGGCCGGTGTCCCCCTGGATGCTAAGTTCTTTTTTCAACTTGTCTTCGCGGGGGCAGCTGCAACAATTGTGTCTGGAGCTGTAGCAGAGCGAGTTTCTTTTTTAGCATTTTTTACCTTTAGTGCCATCTTATCCCTGTTTGTCTATCCGATAGTAGGTCATTGGATTTGGGGCGGTGGTTTTCTGCAGACCATGGGGTTTTGGGACTTTTCTGGGTCGACAGTGGTTCATAGTGTTGGAGGCTGGGCTGCATTGACGGGGGCTTGGTTGCTAGGCCCACGTTCTGGGCGTTACACCTCAGATGGCGACAACACATTACCTGGACACAACCTTGCGATCGCAACTTTAGGTGGGCTAATTCTATGGTTTGGCTGGTTTGGCTTTAATGCTGGTTCTACTATGGCTGCAAACCCCTCAGCTATCAGCCGTATTATTCTAACTACTAACCTATCAGCTTCGACCGGGGCAGTAGCAGCAGCCATTGTCTCGTGGTTAGCTACCAGCAAGCCGGACCTAACCATGATTATTAATGGTGCACTCTCAGGGCTGGTAGCTATTACTGCTGGATGTGCCTATGTTGCTCCAACAAGTGCCATTATCATTGGTTTTATTGGTGGCATGTTTGCTGTTTTTTCAGCAGGCTTCTTTAATAAACTACGCGTTGACGACCCGGTTGGTGCATTGCCTGTGCACCTCATAGGCGGGATTTGGGGTACCATAGCCGTCGGATTATTTAGCGTAGGGCCTGGTATTAATTCTTGGCATTCAGAAACATCAGGTCCTGCTCTTGGTTTTTTAGTTGGTGGAAGCATTCAGCCTGTCCTAATTCAGTTAGCAGGTATCACCATTGTTGCTATTTTTGTCGGAACCAGTACTTTAATCAGTTGGTTTATTCTGCGTTCAATCTTTGGCCTACGCGTATCTCATCATGCAGAATCAGTGGGATTAGACCTGAGTGAGCACGGTCTTGAAGCATATCCAGAGTTTCCTCAACGTTCTTTGCACCTCAAGAGCTTCTTCCATTCCAAAAGAAACCAAATGGTTGACTCAATTACCTCGATATCTGAGTAGCAGGGAACTGGGCAACGGTCATCACTATCTGCATACTTAAGTTTTCAGCTTACAGGAGACTAATTAATCACTAACCTGTTTACCCTGTCTACGCAATGACAACAAAAATGACCACTAAACAGTCTGTCGTCACAATTAGTGATTTTACAGCCAAAAAACAAATTCGACTTTTTGAACTGTTTAAGCAGAGTCGGTTCAATGGGCAGTTACAACTGACTGCTAATAACACTAAGTGGACATTTGAATTTTATGCAGGTCGATTGCTCTATGTCACAGGTGGTAAACAGCCAATACGCCGCTGGTATCGTTACGTTAAACGCTTTTGTCCCGATCTGTTTGTAGCACTTTCAACTCTCAAGCATGATCTTGATAGATTATCCAAGAGTGAGAGTAACAAAAGACTAACCTGCTGGGAATATCAGCTGTTGAGCTTTTGGTATAACCAGCAAAAGATATCTCGTGAACAGATTAACCAGATTGTTGAGCATATTTTTATAGAAGTTTTCTTTGATATCAGTCAAGCTCGTCGAGTCGTCTATCAAGTCCAGACTGAAAATCGGCTATCAAATCAGCTTTTATTAATAAATGCTGATACTGTAATCTATAAGGCCAAAACATTATGGGACGCTTGGCTAGATGCGAAACTAGGTGAACGTTCTCCCGATCTAGCCCCCATAATTCGATATCCCTTAGAACTTAAAAAACAGGTGCCTGAGCCACTGTATCGAACTCTCACCATGATGCTTACAGGGCAGCTAACCCTTAGAGATCTGAGCATTAAGATCAATCGTGATATCGTGTCGCTTACAGCATCTTTATTACCTCATGTGCAACAAGGTGCAATTGAACTTGTTGAAATTGATGATTTAGAAATACCGATATCGACATTCAATCCAACAGAAGTTGATCCTCAAGGCCCATTAATTGTCTGCATAGACGATAGCCCAGCAATTTGTCGAGCGCTAGAAAAAGTGTTGGAAACAGCAGACTATCAGACCTACTCAGTGCACGATCCCCTAAGAGCAGTTGCTACACTTTTAGCCAAAAAACCGTCCCTTATTTTTCTAGATCTAATAATGCCTGGGACTAATGGCTATGAGCTTTGTAGTCAACTTCGTCGTATCTCTTCTTTTAAGGATACACCGATTGTCATCCTGACAGGCCACGATGGGGTCATTGATCGAGTCCGTGCCAGAATGGTTGGCGCTTCTGCTTTTCTAAGTAAACCCATTAATCCGTATCAGGTTTTATCTGTTGTCGAGCATCAGCTCTCTAAACAAGCATCCGTGGGAATGTGAATCCTTGAAAGAACTTAGAGTGTTTAAATGACTTTACAGCTTAATCATCATTCAGTGCTCATAACAGGGAACTCTGATGAAGAGATGTTCTAGATACTCTCATCAGGATTATTCAAGCCAATTTTGTTTGCTGGAGCGGAGTAAATCTATGGGATTAGCACTAGTCGTCGATGACTCTAAAACTATTTTAGAAATGTTAGTCAAATGTCTTTCTCAAGATGGATTGACAGTGATAACAGCTACTAATGGTGCTGATGCATTGACACAGTTAGATACGCAGACACCTGACATTATTGTGTTGGATGTAGTTTTGCCAGATCGTAGTGGCTTTGAAATCTGTCGAGATCTCAAAGCTCAAGAAAACACCAGTAATATTCCCATCATTATGTGTTCAACAAAGGACACAGATATGGATAAATTTTGGGGTAGAAAGCAAGGGGCTGATGCTTATTTGACAAAACCAATCGATCAACAGGAATTATCTAAAACAGTCAAACAGCTGATTGCTCGGTAAAATGTTGGCAGAATTTTCCAATATATATCGAACTCTATAACAAAAATAAGCTGCTAACAAAAACTAGTCGACATCATGCAACTGTCCACCCAGACAACTTCTCTGTCATCAGCTAAAGCTCAGTATCTAAAATTTAATCTGCTGACTGATATGACAGCGTTATTACCCGTAGAGCAGTTAGCAGCAGTCTTGAAAATCGAAGCTGGCCAGATTACAACAATACCCCATTTGCCACCATGGATTATGGGAGTTTACAACTGGCGTGGTGAGATTCTCTGGATTATAGATATCGGACATCTCTTGGGAGGGAGACCTCTACACCAAAAGACGACATTGGCAACTCATTACAGCACGCTTCTACTAGAACAATCATCCGGAGCAACTGCAGAATCCTCTTATCTCGGTTTAGCAGTCTATCAGGTACAAGATATAGAGTTATTGTCGCTTGATCGTATTCAATCCCCAACAGTTGTATCCGAAGCATTGGTGCCATTTTTACGGGGATATTGGCTAGGAACTACTGGTGAAATGCTCATGTTGCTCGATGCTCCAGCCATCTTTGACCATATGCCGACCTAGCTCTATGGCGATTTCCACTTGTTAATCAGAGTTTGAGGATTTTTTAATGACGCTAAGCACATCAAATCGTTCTGACAGTAGCGATCAGCCTTTTATTGAAGATACTGCTAAGTCTCAGTCTGATGAACTTCTAGCCAATTTGATTATCAAACCTCAGTCGGAGAAGTTATCAAACCTCCTTCAACATAAAAACTCTGCATCTCAGCAAGGTAGTCTAAAAGTCTGGTGGCAGAGAATGGGGCTTAGGACAAAAGCCTCGCTACTGGCAGTTGTACTGGGTACTCTACCGGTTGTGGGGGTAGGAGCCATTGCATATAATATTGCAAATCAGGGTGCATTGGAGAAGCTAAAGGAACTAGAGACTGTGCGTGTAGAGGATCTGCAGCTGACTGTCGATCTCTTTATGCAAGAGCGCTACTCAGATATTCAGCTTTTAGCTAATTTAGACATTTTTACGGCTCCAAATTTACGTAATGTGATCTCATCCCAACAAAAAGCAGAAATTCTGGATCAGATGATGGCTGCTTATAACGGGATTTACGACAGCATTGCACTTTTTGATCTCTCAGGTAATCCAATTGCTCAAACATCTAAGGGTACAAAACTCACAAATCATCTTAACCGCTCATATATTCAGGCAGCTAAGGTCGCCGATGGTGCAATTTTAAGTCAGCCATTGATTTCTACAACATCTGGTGAATTTAGCATCTATTCAGCATCTGTTGTTAAAGATAAAGTCACTGGACAGCCAGTGGGATACATTCGCGCACGTATCCCTGTAAGTGTCCTAAGCGCACGTCTAGATACATTTGGAGAAAGTAGCAGTAAATTCTACTTGGCGAACGAATTAGGAGAGATCTTTTTATCTTCTGAAACTGGCTACACAACCCCAATCAATTCTGTTGGTGAGCCCGTAGACTTATCTGATGCCGTAGATCTGCAGACCTCGACTTTAGCTGAAATTTTTCCCGATATTGCTGGTATTGTGCGTGGCGATTACAGTGGAACTGTTCAAGCAAAAAATACGTTGACCAATACCGATGAGGTTATCGCATTCTCTCCATTTGCCTTAGGAGAAGGGTTGCCTGATTTAAATTGGAGCGCAATAACATCGGTCAATATTGAGTTGTTACAAACAGCTCAGCGACGATTGTTCTTTGCGATCGCACTAGGTACTTTAGCAGCAGCGGGAGTGGCTACAGGGCTGGCCATTTTGGTGACACGTCGCTTCACACAGCCAATTTTGCAAGCTGCCGATGCCGTACATAAAATCGGTAAAGGCGATCTGCGTACCCGTCTAAAAGTAATTGGGCAGGACGAAATTGCTCAGCTTGGCATCAATATCAACCAAATGACGACGCAGTTGAGACAGTTTAACCAAGAACAGCAAACAGCTACACAACAATCAAAGCTACTTGCTTCAGCTACATCAATAACGGGTGATTTAGATAGCGAACATAATCAGATACAGCTAAATCTATTTGTTGAGCAAGTGCGCACTTTTCTGCACGCCGACCGTGTTGTCTTATATCAGCTAACTGACAATATCGTATCAGATAAAAATGAGTCAGTTACTGTTAATCAGCCCAGTATTTTTGATGATGCTATTCCTAGCCTAGTAATTTCTCAAACAGAAATCGAGAACTATTTAGATGGTCAATTAGTGATTGCTGACGATGTGGCAATTGCTGATCTAACCGACACACTGCGGCAGCGGTGGCAGACTCTACAAATTAAATCCGCTTTAGTCATTCCCATTGTTAGCCAAAACCGTTTGTTTGGTTTACTGACAATTCATCACGCCCAAAGTTTGCATATTTGGCCGGCATCAGAGATTAACTTTTGCACACAGTTGGGTCAACAATTAAGTGTGTTGATGACAGTACAACAATTCTCTGCTCTAGCAACTGAGCAGAAAGCATTAAAGGAGAACCTCCAAAAACGTGCCTTAGAACTTATGTTAGAAGTAGATCCCGTCAGTCAGGGAGACCTAACCGTAAGAGCTCAGGTGACAGCAGATGAAATTGGAACTATTGCCGACTCTTACAATGCTACAATTTCTAGCTTAAAGAAAATTGTTGAGCAAGTACAAACCGCTACACATCAGGTAACCACCACAGCTAGTCATAACGAATCTTCTGTCCAAGATCTCTCGCAAGCAGCAAAACAACAAGCCCAAGAAATTGCTACTGCTCTTAGCCAGTTAGATCAGATGGTTGTATCTATTCAAGATGTGGCGGCAAACGCTGATCAAGCTGAAGCCATCGTACAACAAACAACAATTACAGTTGCCTCTGGCGATGAAGCTATGAATCGCACTGTAGAGGGTATTCTAGCTATCCGAGAGACGGTGGCTGCAACTGCGAAAAAAGTAAAGCGACTGGGAGAATCATCACAAAAGATTTCTGGTGTGGTCAATCTAATTAATGAATTTGCATCTCAAACTAACTTGTTAGCCTTAAATGCATCGATTGAGGCAGCTCGTGCTGGCGAAGAAGGAAGAGGCTTTGCAGTAGTTGCCGACGAGGTCCGCTCTTTAGCACAACAGTCAGCAGAAGCAACCACTGAAATTGAGAACTTAGTTGCTGAAATTCAAGCAGAGACTAATGAAGTAGTCAAAGCCATGGAAACGGGAACCGAACAGGTTGTTATAGGAACTCAATTAGTCGATGAGACTCGCGCCAGCTTAAATAGTATTGCTCGGGTAACAACAGACATGAAAACTTTAGTTAACTCTATCAATCAGGCTACATTTTCTCAATCTGCTAGTTCTGAGAATGTTACAAAAGCTATGAAAGATGTGGCCAATATTGCTCAGAAAACGTTATTGGATACCGATAGGGTGTCTACATCTTTTGAAGAACTCCTTAAAATCTCTCAGGCTCTTCAAGAGAGCGTGCGCCAGTTTAAGGTAAGTTAGCCAAAACTATTTTTATTCAATTTTTGAACTCCATGACCCACAGGTTATGACCATCGACCCCTATATCCGCGATCAGGCCTATCAATTTTTTATTGAAGAAGCGTCTGAATTACTTAATGTCATTGAGACTGGGCTCCTCAATCTGCGCCAAGATATCAGTGTGCAAAAGGTTCATGAAATAATGCGAGCAGCCCATTCAATTAAGGGCGGAGCCGCCAGTGTTGAATTAGAGACAATTAAAATAATTGCCCATCGACTGGAAGATGTCTTTAAGGCTTTGTACAGCGATACAGTCGTGGTCGACGAGGATTTAGAAACTCTCCTCCTACGTGCATATGATTGTTTGCGCCATCCACTACAAGCGCAGATTGATACTGGTCAATTTAATGAGAAACAAGCATTAGCTGCCTTTGAAAGTATCTTTGGTGAGTTAGATGTGCGCCTTGGGCCAGCTATGGAAGCCACAGATGGATTTATGCCTAGTGCCGCTGACCTAGGAGTAGACATCGTAGCTTCTATCTTTGAGATAGATGTGGCTGATGTCTTGTCAGAACTAAGACAAATATTATCAACCCCCCAAAATTACAGCTGTGGCCAGGAGCTACAAACACAGCTTGAGATCCTAAATGGGTTCGCTGAATTAGTAGAATTGCCAGGATTTACTAATATTATTACGACTGCTCAAGTTGCTGCTGACAGACACTACGAAAAACCGTTGCCGGTTATTGCTCAAGTGATTAACGATGTAGAGCAGGCTCGTACAGCCATTCTGACAGGAGATAAAGGCTCGGTTCATCCAGTATCAGACACGCTATTGGCACTGGCAGAGAGTTCCGTTGTGGATCTGGGCGAACCAACGTCTAACGATATGCCTGGATACATAGACGATTTGGACTTGTCTGATCTAAATCTCGATACTCTCCAGCAGTCAATTCACTATGAAATAGCAGATTCAACTATCATTTCATCAGAGAATGCCTCTGCGCAAGTGTCTACGCTTGAAGAAATTTGGTCTATAGAAGCTGATGAGTTTCCGTCAGTAGAAAAGTTAGAAGAGAATATAAAATCAGACGTCACCTCTTCTAACCTGGCTGCATTAGAGGATGTATGGGGAAACACAGCATCAGCGAATTCAAAGTCAGATGACGAGACCAGTGATGTTGATACGAACCTCGATGAGACTCTATCAAAAATACTGAAGCCTCAGGCAGATTTAGAGCCGAACATAAGAACATCTGAAAATCATGAGAATAGTGCTGAATTAAAGCGAGCAATAGAATCAGAAGTCTCTACGTCAAAGGTTCATCTCAACAACATTGAATCTGCTGTAAATCTTGTTAGTCAGTCATATGACTCACTGCCCAAGCTGCCTGAACAACCAAAAATTAGACCTAAGAAGAAGAAGTCTTCACCAACACCGAGAACAGACTCTAGACTATCTGCTAAGGTCGCGCTAGAACGTTTGGAGCGGATGAATAATTTAGTTGGTGAACTAGCGATCAATCGAAATAGCTTATCTTTACAAAATACGCAATTTCAGACTACTGTTCGTCACTTGGGACAAAAGTTTTCCTCATTTCATAAGCTTGTTAAGCAATTACAGCGTGTTTCTGATCAAATCTTAGTTTCTCCTCAGCAACAATCCTCCGAGAAGATAGCTGACTATGCTATCTTTGATTCTCTAGAAATGGATAGTTACAGTGAGGTCAATTCATTACTTGAAGCGGTATTAGAAGAGGTTTTTCAACTAGCAGAATCTGTTGATGATGTTGATTTGTTTGCAGGGCAATCAAATCAACTGTTGAAACATCAACAGCGTACGCTGACCCAGCTAAGAGATGAATTGATGTGGTCACGTATGGTTCCCTTAAATCGGATATTGAAACGATTTCCTCGAGTGATTCGGGATTTATCAAATACCTATCAAAAGCCGGTTCAATTAAAACTCACAGGCACAGATGTTTTAGTGGATCGCGTCATGCTAGAAAAGCTTTATGATCCGCTTTTACATTTACTCCGTAATGCTTTTGATCATGGTATTGAAGATCGTGATCAACGACGGACTATGGGCAAGCCTGAACAGGGAACCATTGAGATTCGCGCTTATCACCAAGGTAACTATACGGTGATTGACATCAATGATGATGGCCAGGGGTTAGACTCCAGTAAAATTGCTCAACGGGCAATCGAAGCTCAACTGCTTTTACCAGAGCAGATTGCAGATATGTCCAAACAGCAGATTCAAGAGCTAATATTTGAGCCAGGTTTCTCGACAGCGAGTAAAGTTACCGAACTTTCAGGTCGCGGTGTAGGTCTTGATATTGTAAGGGAAAATCTGCAAGCGTTTAATGGTAAGTTATCGCTCACAACACATCAGAATAAGGGAACTCAGTTTTCTCTTAAAGTTCCTCTGACCTTAACTCTCACTAAACTAGTAGTGGGGAGTGTCGATAATGTTGCTATAGCAATCAACTCTGACAGCATTGAGGAGATTTTAAAGCCTGTAAATAATCAGCTCAAACAGTCTGGAGGTCAGCACTTTCTTCATTGGAGAGAACAACTTGTCCCAGTATATAAAGTAGCTGAGCTTTTAGGCTACCAGTGTCAGTTTCCGACTCAACTACCAAAGGAGCTGCAGTTAAGTAAGATAGTCAGAAATACACAAAAAACAATGCTGGTTATTCAGCAAGGGCAAAAACTGTTAGCACTAGAGCTTGATCAAGTAGTAACGGAGCAGGAGCTCGTTATTAAACCCATGGGTAAAGCCATTGCGGCCCCTAATTACATAAACGGTTGCACAATATTGGCTGACGGCAGTCTAGTACCTGTGATTGATGGAGCTGCTTTAGTTAAGTTTGAGGTCGGAGCATCAAAACCCATAAGAACCTACCCTCAGCATGGGCATCCTCCAACTCTTATGATTATTGATGATTCGTCTGCCCTAAGACGGACTTTAGCATTGACCTTACGTAAGGCTGGCTATCAGGTATTACAAGCAAAGGATGGCCGAGATGCACTGGACCAACTGCAGCAAGGAGCACTACCAGATTTAATTATCTGTGATGTGGAAATGCCTCGTCTCAATGGCTTTGAATTTTTGAATCAGCGGCGAGGAAATCCTGTATGGGTTAACATCCCAACCGTGATGCTTACCTCTCGCGGTAATCACAAACATCGTACTCTGGCGAAACGCTTAGGAGCAACTGATTACTTTACTAAACCCTATGTTGAGAAAGAATTTACAGATGCGATCTCAATTCTTCTAGAGCAGCAAAATCCATGAAGGCTCAAAGATCTCTCAATCCCGTTAACTCTTTTAGAGTGATCGTGACAACCCTAGGTAGGGTAACCCTGGCCTATCGAATCGAAACAGTCTACAAAGTTGTTAAACGTTCCCAGATTCCTGATAGCAATCTAGAACAGACAGGAATTATTCACATTAATGGCGAAGCAGCTGTGATTGTTGATCTATATCGCAAGCTTCTCAATGCTTACACTCCAAGTGAGCAAGGCTATTTTGTCGTAGTCAAATCTCGTGTGGGTGAACTGATTGCTGTTCCTGTAGAGACATCACCTAATCTGATGGATGTATCAAGAGAACATGTACGAATTTTACCTAGCTCTTACCGCCAGGCTAACAGGTTAAGTGTGGCCAGCCATGTAGCTGTTATACCCCATGAAAAAGAGACTCTCACAATATTTGTAATAGATGAGAACTCTTTATTGCAGTCTGTACTCAACACTTAAAATTCTCTGGGCTAACTATTAGATAGCTTGAGAAGTTAGCCAGTTTAGAACTAGCTTATTCACAACCTCTGGGCGTTCATCATGGGGACAATGCCCTGTCTCTGGAATTGAGTGAAACGTTATAGCTTTCTCAATATCGTTAGCCATGTCTTGATAGATTTTCGCACCTTGAATTGGAGTCCAAGGATCTGTCTCGCCCCAAAGTACCAATAAAGGCTTTTGAATTTGAGGTAACAAGTCGCTTGGCCGTGGCCCTGGTGGGGCGGTCAAAATCGAGTAAAATACTTTCTGTGCTCCCAACTCACACGACGGTCTATACAAAATTTCTATTAATTCAGGTGTAATTGCAGCACGGTTGCCGTATACCTGTTTAAGAGCACCGCGAATCCGGAATCGCCGACGGACTTGATTAAAAATAAAGGGTCCTAAAATTGGAGCACTCACGGCTTTACCAAATACTCCCATGGCAAGACCAAGGAAGCGAGGCAAGTCTTCAGGACGATGATTCAGACTGCCGGCACAGTTAAGCAATACGCCACCAAGTGCCATATCAGGAGAATTTGCCAGCGTCATTAAAACCAGTAGCCCTCCAATGGAGTTACCCACAAAGACGGCGGGTACGCATACATGCTGCTGCCAAAAGTCCCGAAGCAGAGCTTCCCATAGATCCAATGAATAATCTAAGGCTGGTTTCTCAGAACCACCAAACCCCAATAAATCGAGGGCATAGACACGATAGCCGGCAGCAGCTAGATCGGGAATATTTTTCCGCCAGTGTCCGATCGATGCTCCAAAACCGTGGATCAGTACCAGAGGTGTACCATGCCCTTGGGCATGGTATCGAATATCGTAGCCTCGCCAGTTCCAGATTTGTATCTGTTGCTTTTCAGGCTTAACAGAGGTCGAAGAACTGGCAGAGATGTGAGGAATTGCGTTGGCTTGCTGAGAGGATTGTTTGATAATTTGGCCAGTCATGCCTGAAGATGAGCGCTATGTTGTTTAAGCTTCTCTTCATCATATCGGTTTGTGCTCTGGCGTGATTGTCGCAATCCTGAGCGCTCTAGTAAAGTCGTTAACCACCGATCAGTTTCCGAGGATAGCGGAGGAATCGGTGGTCGGTCGTAATCGATAGAAAAATCATGGGCAAACTCACCACAGACTTCATCCAGAGCTTGCTTGAGGTCTACCGTACAGTAAGCCTGGGCATCGGCATCATCTTGAGAGCGGCTGAGAGGTAAAGTTAAAGGCGGAATTGGTGCATTAACCTGCCATGCATAAAGATCAGCCTTGGGTCGCTGTTCGCTGCGGCTTACTAGAACGCGATAATCAACATTATTTGGAACATAGGCAGAGATTGGCTCCCATCCTCGTAGCAGATCAATTTCTACAAAGTGAGTGTCATTGCCAAATATGGCCTCACAGCGTTGCTCATAGTTTTCACGGCCACGCCCTGGGCGTTTTGTATGCGGAGTTAAAATCTCGATAATAGTAACCGTTCTACCAATTTGACAATCGATGATCTCGATGTAGTCCTCTTGAATAGTTTGAGGAACAGCGATGTAAGTAGGAATTGGCTGCTGCTGTGACGAGCAAAACGCGCTGTTATCCACTGCAGAACTATTAGATCTATTGTTGTGGGTTAATTGACCAACTACCAGACTATCTTCTCCGCTAACACGATAGACCCGCTTGCGGATAATGACACTGTATCGGTCCGAAACTGCCTTCTGTAAAAGCTTAACCAATGCAGCAACAAGTTGCGGATGAACCTTAGGCCAAAGATCAGGATGCTCAAGATAAGGGTTCATGCCGGGGAACATATCGGGCATTAACTATCCTCTAAATGGTCGCTAGCTGAACGTTGTGGCAAATAAATTTAGTAGACTGCTGGCCCTGGTGCCGACCTGCCTAGAATGAACCTTATAAAATTTTAGCAAGGAGCTAGTATATGAAATTATTAATTGTTCATAGTTGCGAATATTTTAATGCAAGACTATCTGATAAAACTGAAAGTGCTTCACCAATGCCTACAATAAAGATTTTATGAAGTCACCAAAAATGTACTCAGGTAGAGTTGCAAAAATCACTGCATCACATTTATTGGATGTGGGATTTCATAAAATCTTTTCATAAGGTTCATGGCCGAAACAGGATTTTGGCAAGATTTTATTACTGGCTATGTTGAGGCTAGATGTTTGGTCGGTGTGGGGAAACGACTATGGAAATTTCAACGAATGGATGGATTGTTATTGGTGTAATGCTGGCAATTTTGGGCATTGGAGGCGGTGCGATCGCGACCTCCATACTCCAACCCTTAGGCCCAAATATTCCATTATCTATTCGTATCACAGATTTATCTACACCCATCGGTGGTGAAGCGCGGCATCAGTTCAATCAAGGTATATGGGCCTATCGTGAACAAGCCTATGCCCGAGCCATTGATTGCTTTACCAATGTCATTAATGATGAGCCCAGCTTGGCTGAAGCCTTTCACAATCGTGCTCGCGCTCAGGCAAATTTAGCCAAGAAACAGGACGCAGCTATAGATTTTGTAGCAGCCAGCGATATTTATGATCGTCAAGGCAGCCGCTCTGGGATCGATTGGATTAAAACTGACTTAGACATCCTGGCCAAGCTTTGAGCGATTCCCAAGCACTGATGCGCATTTAGTAGAATTACAGACCAATAAATTCTATCTCCTGATAAATACGATTAAGTTTTGGGTATTCCTGTAAGAAGGATTTGAAGTTGTAATGAATGGATATTCTAGTTGCTCGTTTAATTAGAAAATTTTGTTAAATTGCGAAAGATATTAGAGGTGTTTTTTGGGAGCACAGTGCCTTAAGGCAGTTGACGATAGTATCAAGTTGCTGCTTTCAGCAGGTGCTTTGCAAGTATTTTTGCAAAACCTGTCTACCCTGCTAATGCCCTGGGCAGCGTTCAGGTATTGGTGAAGTACAAAGTTTATATACATTTCACACTGTATTGGTATCTTACTAGTTCAAAAGTATTATGCGAATTTTAGTCACCGGTGGAGCCGGTTTTATTGGTTCTCATCTGATTGACCGCCTGATGACAGATGATAATGAAGTGATTTGTCTCGATAACTTTTACACTGGTCGCAAGCAAAACGTCTTGCAGTGGTTAAATCACCCCAAGTTTGAACTAATTCGCCATGATGTCACCGAACCAATTCGCCTAGAGGTTGATCAGATATATCATTTGGCCTGTCCTGCTTCACCGGTGCACTATCAGTACAATCCGGTTAAAACCATCAAGACCAATGTGATGGGGACGCTGAATATGCTGGGCTTAGCTAAACGAGTTAAAGCACGCTTTTTCCTGGCATCGACATCTGAAGTGTATGGCGACCCTGAGGTACATCCTCAGCCCGAAGAATACCGGGGCAGTGTAAACACTATTGGTATTCGCAGCTGCTATGACGAAGGTAAGCGGGTTGCTGAGACCTTAGCATTTGACTATCATCGGCAAAATGACGTAGATATTCGAGTCGTTCGTATTTTTAATACTTACGGTCCTCGAATGTTAGAAAACGATGGCCGAGTCGTTAGTAACTTTATTGTTCAGGCCCTGCAGGGTATTCCGCTAACTGTATATGGCGATGGGGCTCAAACTCGTAGCTTCTGTTATGTATCTGACTTGGTAGAAGGATTTATCCGCTTAATGAATGGTGACTACATTGGTCCTCTAAACTTGGGAAATCCAGGAGAATATACCATTCTGGAACTGGCTCAATCGGTTCAAAAGATGGTCAACCCCGATGCAGAGCTAAAGTTTGAACCTCTGCCTCAAGACGATCCACGTCGTCGTCAGCCCGATATCACTAAGGCTAGAACGATGTTGGGCTGGGAGCCAACTGTACCTCTGCAGGCGGGGCTGGAGCTTACGATTGCGGACTTCAGAGCTCGCTTAGAAGCAGCGGGTAAACTAGCGGTGTCGACTGCAGCACCATCTGCGTCTTAGCTGATTGCAGCTTGGATCACAGTTAAACGCTTTTTTCATGTTGCAGCAGTTCCTTGGCACGCGCGTACCAAGGAACCTATGGGTTTAGACATCAACCTAAATCCTTAGATTTACTTCCATCAGAATCTTTTAAGCAAGGAGTATTTATATGCGTGTTTGCGTTATTGGTACGGGCTATGTTGGCTTAGTTACAGGTGTATGCTTATCGCACATTGGCCATCAGGTAATCTGCGTTGATAACAATGCAGAAAAGGTCAAGCTAATGCAGTCAGGACAATCCCCTATATTTGAGCCGGGGCTGTCCGAGCTGATGAAATCCTCCATGGAAGCTGAGCGGCTAAGCTTCACGACCGATTTAGCAGCGGGCGTAACTCACGGTGATATTCTGTTTATCGCAGTAGGGACTCCACCGCTGCCAACTGGTGAAAGTGATACTCGCTATGTCGAAGCGGTTGCTCGGGGTATTGGTGAGCACCTAAACGGCGGCTACAAAGTAATCGTTAACAAGTCTACAGTTCCCATTGGTTCTGGGGACTGGGTTCGCATGATCGTTATGGACGGGATTGCTGAGCGGGTACCTGTTGGTGCAGGCGCATCTGCGGTTAAGCCTGAAGCTCCCATGTTCGACGTAGTTAGCAATCCTGAGTTTCTACGTGAGGGTTCAGCGGTCTATGACACCTTTAACCCTGATCGAATTGTGTTGGGTGGCAGCAACCCCAAGGCCATTGCCATGATGAAGGAGCTGTACGAACCTATCGTAGAGCGTAAGTTTGCTGAAGATCAGTCTGCGCCTCAGGTACCTGTCCTGGTTACAGACCTCAGTTCAGCTGAGATGGTTAAGTACGCCTCAAACGCGTTTTTGGCGACCAAGATTAGCTTTATCAATGAAGTCGCTAATATTTGCGATCGCGTTGGTGCTGATGTTGTGCAAGTTGCCCAGGGTATTGGTCTAGATTCTCGGATTGGCAATAAGTTCCTACAGGCAGGCATTGGCTGGGGTGGTTCCTGCTTCCCCAAGGATGTCTCTGCACTACTGCACACGGCCGATGACTATGGCTATGAAGCACAGCTCCTCAAGGCAACTATTGATGTCAATACACGTCAGCGACTGCTTTCCCTAGAGAAGCTACAGCATATGCTGAAGATCCTTAAGGGTAAAACTATTGGACTACTGGGGCTGACGTTTAAGCCTGATACTGACGATATGCGCGATGCCCCGTCTTTGATCTTAATTGAGCACCTAAATCGCTTGGGTGCAAAGGTTAAGGCCTATGACCCCATTGTGTCCCAGAGTGGTATGCGTAATGGAATGACGGGTGTGATTGTAGAAACTGACGTCGAGCGTTTGGCCGATGGCTGTGATGCGTTGGTACTGGTAACTGACTGGAAACAGTTTAAGGAGCTAGACTACGGCAAGATGGCTAGTCTCATGAACACCCCTAATCTGATTGATGGCCGTAACTTCTTGGATCGTAAGGCTCTAGAAGATACTGGCTTTACCTATATCGGTGTAGGGCACTAAAAGCAAGCTGAGAGATCATAGCTTTGCGCCTGTAGTTTATAACGGCGGTGAGCGCTGAAAGCCTCAGATAGAAACAGCTATGGGCGCCGCCCAAATGTTTTGTCTTAAAACCACTTGAACTCAGCAAAGAGGGGCATTGTTTTTAGCAATGTCCCTTTTGTTTTATAAAGTTCAGCTGTCGGTTCTTCAATTCCTTCCATCTGGCGATGCCCAGCGATCAAGAGCCCGCTTACCACCCCAACGAGCAACAATCTCGTCGTCATAATCATCGGCCAGACGGACCACTGTGGTAACTGAATGCTTAAGTTCGATGCGATCGCACGTCGAGCCCACTAGACTATGCTCAAACACGATATCGTCTTCACTATCGAGAGCAAAGCGGCCAAACAGAATATTATCGTTCGCGCGCAGCAGATAGTAGGTCAGTTCTGACGTGGCATCTACATCGGTGACAACATAGGAACGTGTAGTAATCAGTGCTTCATTTTCTCCCCAAGGCACTACCCGTGTTGATGCAACTGCAGATCCAATGGTGATAATAAATAACGGTTCATCTTCAAATGCTACGGTGGCCTCCCCAAATAGCTCATCCATCCAAGGGGCAATGCGGTCGTAACACGTTTTTTGAGCTGAACTTTGAAAATCCATGGAGCGGCAGCAAGATTTACAACTTGGGAATGTTCTGTGACATCCACACAACATTCTCTCACCTATGTTTTACGGGTGAGCAAAAGTTTCTCGATGATGTAACTGCAATAAAAGCAATATTAAACTGATAGAGCGTTTTCACTACAGGTACATGACTCTAAATTGACTGATTTACCCGACTCTTCTCCAGTGCCCAATCCTCCAGCAGAGCTAGATCAACTGGCTGCTGAGCTTTACTATAGCCAGGCTCAGACAAGTTTAAGACAGGTTATCGATACCTTAGATTTGACTCCCCGAGAGCGTGAAGGGCTGCAGCCTGAAATCAATAACTTGATGGGGCTACAGCAAAAACTTGATAAAGGAAACTTGCATCTAGCTGTCTTTGGGATGGTTGGTCGAGGCAAATCATCGTTGTTAAATGCGCTAATTGGGCAGTCAATCTTTGTCACAGGCCCACTTCATGGCGTTACCCAGGATATAACCAGTATTGATTGGCAAGTTATTGCCGATGATGGCCCCTTGCAACGTGTATCTTTAGGCGACAAAAGTGGTAAGTCAGGGGCTCAAGTAGAACTGATCGATACACCAGGTATTGATGAAGTGGGCGGCGAACAACGTCAGCGCTTAGCAGAGCGTGTAGCCCAGCAGAGTGATTTAATCCTATTTGTAATTGCAACAGATTTAACCCAGGTGGAGTACAACGCCCTAGGCTGGTTACGCAATGTAGGGAAACCGATTTTACTCGTATTAAATAAGGCCGATCAGTATTCTCAAGAAGAACAAACTCTGCTGATAGAAAAAATCCAGCAGCGGGTTGTGCCACTCAGCATTTTGCCGGAGGATATCGTTCTAGCAGCCGCTGCTCCTCTAAAAACTACGGTATTACAAGACTCAAGCGGCCATCGGCGGCATCAACGGATACGCGATACTCCTGATATTGAGGCCCTTAAGCTAAAAATTTTGGATGTACTTGAGCGTGAGGGCAAAGCCCTGATTGCCCTGAATACGCTGCTATATACCGATGATGTTCAGGCTAAGTTAGTTGCCCGTAAGTTGGAGATTCGTCAGCGGCGTGCTGATGATTTAATCTGGCAGACTGCCTTAACTAAGGCTGTTGCTGTAGCCGTAAACCCAGTTATGTTGGCTGATGTAGTTGGTGGGGTCACAGTAGATGTGGGGTTGGTGGTTGGCCTGTCAAGGCTATATGGACTGCCTTTGACTCAGCAAGAGTCATTCAAACTTTTACAGACAATTGTGATCGCAACCGGCAGTCTCTCCATCAGTGAATTATTGATTACGTTGGGGCTAAGTTCTCTCAAAAGTATTTTAGGAGCTGCAGGTTTAGCGACCGGTGGCTTTAGCTTAGCTCCATACTTTTCGGTAGCACTTACTCAGGCAGCTGTAGCAGGTTTTGCCACCTATGCCATAGGGCAGGTGACACGCACCTACTTGGTTAATGGAGCAAGCTGGGGAGATCAAGGACCTAAAGCAGCAATCGCCACGATCCTGGACAATTTGGATGAGGCTTCAATCATGGCCCGCCTCAAATATGAACTCAAACAAAAACTCAGACGCACTGAAGAATAAGCTATATTTTCGTCACTTAGTTTTAGGAAACTACATGTTCCTACAGGCTTGCTTGAGTCGATGCTGCTCTGCCAATAGACTATATCGGTCGACTTTTATCAGTGGGTTAAGCGCTGATAGATTAGTCTTCCAAAATCAAACGTCATATTTGCGTTTCCCTAATCTTTTTCCTTTTAGCGATTGTCCATGCATCGGTTCACTGTTGAAGTTATTTCCCAAACGCCAAATCCTCAGCAAACGATCTACGCTGCCATGCACCAAGATTACGCCGAAGGATTTGTATGGAGTGATCGCCACGATTGGCCATCCGAAGAAAAATGCGGTGATTTAATTATTCGCAACTTACTCAAAGGCGGGCGAGGGCACTATGGGCCACTTGAACACCCACAGATTGTCCTAAATTGTGGATGGTTGCCCCATTCGACAATGCAGCAAATGCGCACTCACCGAGTAGGGGCTTCGGTTGATGTTCAGTCTTTTCGCTATACAGGTTCTCGTATATTAGATGTTGTCGCTGGCAAACGCAGTGTAGAAGAGGTCTTTTATCTAAGACCCGTGGGCGATTACAGCGACCGACAAGGCAAAAAATATACCTACACAGAAGAACAGCGGCAGCAAGATATTGCTTGGTGTTTGGATGCCTGTGAACGATATAAGACCCGCATTGGACAAGGATTTGCTGAGGAGCATGCCAGAGGACTCATTCCTTTTGACGTCCGACAACACTGGGTGATGTCGGCTAATGTGCGCTCACTGATGCATTTACTCGATTTACGCTGGAAAGCGGATGCTCAACTGGAGGCGCAGAAGCTGTGTGAAGTTATTTGGCCTCATTTTCAAACATGGGTACCTGCGATCTCAGCTTGGTATGAAACCAGCCGCTTAAAGAAAGCGCGTCTGGCGCCATAGCTGATGTTTATCTAAAGCTTTTAGCGATTACCACTGTTGTGAACTATTTGTGTAAAGCAATAGTTTGTCGATTCATTAACTTGAATGTACTAGTGCGCAACTTTAATAAACCACCCTAAGAAGCCTTTCGATACCTTACACTCGACTGCGATTTCCAGAGGTTACCCATAGACTTAAAGTTGCCGAAATCGGTCTAATGGGCAATAACGTATGAATAGCTCTAACCGTTACATCTTGTTGCTAGATCAACATTGTGGAGTAGATATGATAGGCCACTGCTTATCCAATCATGTTGGAGGGTCAGTGTTTATCGCCAGTTCAGCTGCACAAGCAGTTGCCCGTATCGAGGAAAGCATTCCTTATTTGGTAATTCTTTCAGGGACTTATCAAAGCTGGTCACAGGCCTTCATCAACCGTCTGAGAGAAACCGTAAAACCCTTAGGTACAACAATCGTTGCCCTGACTAGATCCCACGAACCAACTTGGTCTTTTCAAGAGGAGCACCCAGGCATTGATGGGTTTCTAGTTGAGCCCATTAGCAAAGATGTTTTACATCTCCTAGTAGAATCAGCTGTTGCTAAGACAATTCTTTAGGTATTGAGTCTTCAGGTATTGAGCAAAACTGCGGAAACAGATTCAGCCAGATATCCTAAATAGAAAAATATGTTGCTAGGGCTTGTTGAATAATGAGCACTGCAAAAATTCACACTATTTTATTCTTCCAGAGTATTTACGACTGCTCTGCCCTTGTTGCTTAATGGGGTAGAAGCTATGTCGTGTCAATAATTCTGTGACATCCAAACAGTTCAAATCACAACAAGCCAAGCAGTTTAAATTCTGGTTAGATCATCGTGTACAGGATGGAATGCAATACCAGTACGCACTTTTCCAGCGCATAGGCACATTGAGCTATGAGCAACGGCATCAGTTACACCAACAAGCTAGTCATTTTGCTAAAAACGGAGCCGATATCCTAGTAACCTACGAGGGAGAAACCTGTCATCTTTGGCTAAATCTAAAGCATAGGAAACTATTGAAGATTGCCAGTAGTGCGAAGGAAGAAATCTAAGTATTCCTATTTCAGCCTAATTATTTCCTAGATGCAGGAATTATCACCCGTGCACGGACAAAAAACTTTATATTTTGTTTAGAATTTGATAGGCAATATTAATGTGTGTATTGATACAGTCTTAAAACCCTTGAAATACAAGGGACTAAGCTAGACACCGTTCATGGAAAGCTACGGTTTGATGACAACTTGCTCAAATTCCTCTGGGCGTTTTACTGTAAAGCGTGTTACTACTGTAGAAACACGGATAGCCTCAGCAGCAGGTCCTACGTTTTTACATTGGTAGTGAAATTTCAAGCTTTGCTAACTATGGAATCTTTATTCAGGGTGTTGGCGAATGTGTACCGTTGTAGACGATGGTCCTTTAAGTTGAGTGAACCGTTCACTGTATCAGAGAAGTATTTCACCAATTAACAGGCTCTGCGAACTTGTTCTTCTGCCTTAGCGTTAGATACTTTTGAGCGTTCTGGCATGGGTTCGACGGGTTTGGTGATTTGCTATTTCGATATCTTGATCTGTTGCATTGAAGGAATACGAGGAAAGCGGCATGACCCAAGCAAATACTGTCCTTGAGGACTTGAGGCCTAGAAATGAGCTAGATTCGCTCATTGATCCTGAAGCTGGAAAAGCTTTTACAAGTTCTGAGGAAGAGGTCCAGGGTACTATAGCTGCTAAAAGCACATCTAGACGTCGGAGTGCGTCATCAGCTCAGGCTAAAAAGAAGCATTACACTGAGGACTCTATTCGTCTCTATTTGCAGGAAATTGGGCGAATTCGGCTTCTAAGAGCAGAAGAAGAGATTGAGCTAGCTCGCAAAATTGCTGATTTGCTTGAGCTAGAACGTATCCGTGATGATTTGTCTGATGGTATGGATCGTGAGCCTGATGATGCGGATTGGGCAGCGGCTGTTGATATGCCTTTGCCGGCATTCCGTCGCCGTCTTCACCTTGGTCGTCGTGCTAAGGACAAGATGGTGCAGTCTAACCTGCGGCTAGTTGTTTCCATTGCTAAGAAATATATGAACCGTGGCCTTTCTTTTCAGGATCTCATCCAAGAAGGCAGTCTGGGTTTAATTCGTGCTGCAGAAAAGTTTGATCATGAGAAGGGCTATAAATTTTCTACCTACGCTACTTGGTGGATTCGTCAGGCTATTACTCGTGCGATCGCGGATCAGTCACGCACTATCCGTTTGCCAGTCCATCTTTATGAGACTATCTCTCGCATCAAGAAAACGACAAAGCTGCTATCTCAAGAGTTAGGTCGCAAGCCTACAGAAGAAGAAATTGCAACTCGTATGGAAATGACCATCGAGAAGCTCCGCTTTATTGCAAAATCAGCTCAGCTGCCGATTTCTTTGGAAACGCCTATTGGTAAGGAAGAAGATTCTCGCCTGGGTGATTTTATCGAGTCAGATGGGGAAACTCCTGAAGACGAAGTTTCAAAGAGCCTTCTACGTGAGGATCTAGAGGGTGTGCTGAGTACCTTGAGCCCACGTGAGCGCGATGTATTGCGTCTTCGCTATGGTTTAGACGACGGCCGCATGAAGACCCTAGAGGAGATTGGTCAGATCTTTAACGTGACCCGTGAGCGAATTCGTCAGATTGAAGCTAAGGCACTGCGTAAGCTTCGTCATCCAAACCGCAATAGCGTTCTTAAAGAATACATTCGCTAGGGGCTAGCTATATTAGCTAAAGCTGTCTCAGCTCTCTAAAGTTCGAGTCTGAAGGAATTCCTTCAGACTCGAACTTTTTATTTATGCCGTCTCCGATAGTCGATGCGCAAATCACATAGTCAATAAACAACACGCCGCTATCTCATTTGAGCATTATTACAAAATCATATGGACAAAAAGGTTGCTTTGTTGGTACTGTTGTTCTTGTAGAGGGTACGTCTGTTCCCCTATGGTTCGTCCTATGAGTCACCTATGGAACCTCTTACCAATGCTCAAGAGGAGCTTTATAACTGGTTAGCTGATTATATTCGTGAACATCAGCACTCTCCTTCTATTCGGCAAATGATGCGGGCGATGGGATTAAAATCTCCAGCACCTATTCAAAGTCGTCTCGACCACCTGCGAAAGAAAGGGTATATCGATTGGAATGAGGGTAAAGCCAGAACCATTCGCATTCTGCAGGGTGGAGGAGTGCCTATCAAAGGAACAATCGCAGCAGGTTCCATGGTAGAAGCATTTGCCGATGTCACTGAAGAACACCTTGATCTATCTTCATTGCCAATAAAGGCTCGTGACTATGCTCTACGTGTTCGAGGGGATAGCATGGTCGATGCCTTAATCGATAACGGGGACTTTGTGATTATGCGCCCGGTGGAGGACCCTAGTAGTGTTAAAGATGGCACCATCGTTGCGGCTCGTGTAGAGAGCGCTACTACACTCAAGTACTTATACCGTCAGGGTGACGATATTGTGCTGAAGCCAGCCAATGCTAACTATGAACCGATGGTATATGCAGCTCAAGAAGTTGATATTCAAGGTCGTCTTTTGGCTGTTTGGCGCAGCGAGGAGTTGATTTAAGTGTGCGTCTGCCAGGCACGGGTGCCAAGCTTTGTCTTTGCAGCTGAGTTCTGGGGGCTTAAGCCCATACTTTCTGCTCCTCATCTAGGGAGTTGCTGGTTCTGTTAACTCTCGTGGCTTTGCTCTATTAAACTAAGATCGCACAGTTTTAAGCAGAGCAATCTATGGTTAATCGGTCAGGGAAGCCTTGGCGGTATTGGTGGTTATCGATAGTTGCGATCGCAGTTTTGCTAAGCGGTGCCAGCAGCTGTGGACAGCTACCTCCAATCTCAGGGCAGCCGTCGATTTCCCAAGCCAACCATATTGTGACGTTCGTCCCGAAGCAGGCCCTGCTATCAGCTGTTGTAGACACTACAGCGAAACTAGACAAAGCTAGGACTCATACACATTTCTCCAAAGTTGTGTCCAAAAATCTAGACCTACTCTTAGTGTCGCTTAGTTTAGATTTCAAAGAAGATATTCGTCCCTGGCTTGGAGATACCCTTGCTTTTGCAGTCACTGATAAGGATATTGACCGAGATCACCGTAATGGACATCAGACTGGCTATCTCTTGGTCGTTGATGCTGCCGATGGAGACCGTCTTCGTGAATTTCTGGAGCTATTTTGGCAACGGCAGACAGTAGCCGGCACATCTCCTGTTTTATCTAAAGCGAGCGGTGTCCCTATCGTTACAGCTCAAGTTGGGACACATGAACAGTCATTAGCCACAGCTGTTGTCGGTCAACATATCCTGCTGGTGGCAAACGATGTCCAAGTTCTAAAACAGAGTCTGCGGGTTGCTCAGACACCTACACTGCAGTTATTAGAGTATGACTGTTGCGTGCCTGCTTGGGTTAGTCTGCAGCTTCCAGCATTGATAGATTGGTTAGGTTTGGCAGTTCCTGTTCAACCACAATTACCATCGTCTCCTCAATGGCAGCAATTGATTACAACTGCTATGTTTCAACCCCATCGTTTGGTGGTGAATACCCGAGCAAAGAGCTTACACCATCAGACAGCTGACCCAATATTTACAGCAAATCTGGCAAACACAAAAAAAACACGCAGTGTGGAATCTATAGAGAGCTATCTGCCCGCATCGTTAGTCTGGGCAGCAGCAGGATACGATTTACGGCCTCTATGGGCACAACTGGGAGATGAACTTAACTACTACCAGAAGTTGCCAGCCCCAATTCAGCAGAGTCAGCAATGGCTATCCACGCAGTTGGCTCAAATCCTTCTAGAACCTATCTCACAGCTTTTTTCCAACGACTACGCAGTTGGTCAATTTCGCGATGGCACCTGGCTGATGGCGATTGCAAACAGCCAGCCAGCCAACATAAAACAGCTCGATGACATTGCTATCCAACAAGGGCTGACAGTTAGTCAGTTCACCTTAAAAGATCAGTCAGTTACTGCCTGGAGTCGGTTAAAAACCCGTGTAAAGGAGGGAGCTAATCGAGAAACTACGGTTGAAACAGAGCTGGTTGCCTTACATACTAGGGCTGAAGACTGCCATATCTTTGCTACCTCTATTGGTGGTCTGACCGCAGCGCTAGAAGCTCCTGAACACCCACTGTTGGATACCCAAAGATTTCAGCAAGTGATGCAGTCAATCAATAACCATAATCAGGGATATCTGTATGGAACTTGGGATGAAATTGAACGTCTCTTAGCTAGTGATCGATGGTTTTCTTTGGTAAAACCCATTGTGCAGCCTTGGACTGAATCGCTTAGTGCGATCGCAGTTTCAGCCCATGGGCAACCGGACAAACAATCAACTGGAACCGTCTCAATCCTGCTGAAGGATTAAACGTTCTAGATTGCAGGCACGGCAGTCTATTTTGGGCAGCCTGGCGTACAAGAAGATGAACATCTCGATTACCTGGGTTCAGCAAACTCTTGCTGATTAGCCCAGGAGAGTGGGAGTTTTGAACATCTGTAAAGCTAAACTATAAGTTACTGATATTGAGCCATGACAATCTCTATGGACTTAGGTGTTCATGTAATTGAGCCCAGCGGTATTTTAGACGGCACCCAGACTGCTGCATTTCGTCAGCAAGTAGACGTCGCCCTAGAAAAGGACGCCAAGGTATTACTTATTGATCTCAAGGACATCACATTTGTAGACAGTTCTGGTCTAGGTGTTCTAGTTGCATGTTTGAAGAACGCCCGCACAGCTGGCTGCAAAATGTATATTTGCTCCATCAATGACCAGATCCGTATGTTGTTTGAACTCACCAGTATGGATCGAGTCTTTGAAATTTTTGAAGACCGTGCAGCCTTTGAAGCCGCCGTTCTCAAGTAATCATTACCAGTTTTCTAATTGAACCCAATATCTGTTAGCCCGCTAGACATAGCGGGCTATTGTTTTTATGGCTAAAGCCATAAAATACAGAGTCCATCCACCGTCTATTTAACTATTGCTAGCTAGATTGATTAAACTGGTAAATAGGCGTTTTAAACTATTACAAATCTATGGTGCTTTTTGGACTTGGTGGCTTAGGCAAAAAAGCCACAATGCCGTCTCCTGACGCTGCATTGCCAGGCCGTTCCGAGAAAATGCCTGTTCCTAAGCAGCATTACGTAAACGGTAATCCACTGCAGTCTCCATTTCCTGAGGGTATGCAGACTGCAATGTTCGGACTTGGCTGCTTTTGGGGGGCTGAGCGTCGCTTTTGGCAGCAGGAAGGGGTCTTTTCAACTGCTGTCGGTTATAGTGCGGGCTATACATCCAATCCTACCTATCGTGAGGTGTGCTCGGGAATGACTGGGCATAACGAGGTTGTTCTAGTTGTATTTGACCCAACTGTCATTAGCTATGGGCAGTTACTCAAGGTGTTTTGGGAAAGTCATAACCCAACCCAAGGCATGCGTCAGGGTAATGATGTGGGTACTCAATATCGCTCTGGTATTTACACTTACTCTGATGAACAAACAGCTGCTGCTGAAAGCTCTTTAACCGCATATCAGGAAGCATTAACCCAGGCCGGTCATGGCACCAGCACAACTGAAGTTTTGGATGCCCCTGAGTTTTACTATGCTGAGGACTATCATCAGCAATATCTAGCTAAAAATCCTGGTGGTTACTGTGGGCTAGGGGGGACCAACATTTCTTGTCCCATTGGCGTGGGTGTGTGACGTCCGATAGCTGACGCTATGGGCTTCAAACCCAAAAAGCTATCCGTTCAATTTTTTGAAGTTAACGGATAGCTCTTATTTAACGGTCTAGCTTTCTGTGGCGATGCGCTCGGCGGCTCTAAAATTGCTTTAGGAAGCGTAGATCGCTTGCATAGAGTCGACGAATATCATCAATCTGACTCTGAACCATCGCTAAACGTTCGACTCCGAGACCTGCGGCAAAGCCACTATAAACTTCTGGGTCATACCCAACAGCCTTTAGAACATTTGGATCAATCATGCCGCAGCCTAAGACTTCTAGCCATTTTCCCTTCCACTTGACATCTACTTCCGCCGACGGTTCAGTAAATGGGAAGTAGCTGGGTCTTAGACGAACTTCGATATCACCAAAGAGAGCTTCCAAAAAAAGCTGGATAGTCCCTCGCAGGTCGGCAAAGGTGATGTTTTTATCGACCGCAAAAAATTCTATCTGGTGGAAAACGGCTGCATGAGTCGCGTCTACTGTATCGCGTCGATAGCAGCGCCCTGTTGCTAAGGCCCGTAGTGGCGGCTCATGGTTTTCCATGTATCGAATTTGAGTATTGGACGTGTGGGTACGCATCATTTTGCCATTAGGCAAATACAGCGTATCCTGCATGTCCCGTGCGGGATGATCGGGCAAAAAGTTTAGCGCTTCAAAGTTGTAATAATCTTCTTCAATCTCAGGGCCGCTGGCAACTGTGTAGCCAAGGCCAATGAAAATATCAGTTATCTGGTCGATAATGCTGTTGATAGGGTGAATTTGTCCTTGGGGTAGATAGGTGCCCGGCATTGATACATCCAAGGTTTCAGCCTTCAGCTGGGCCTGAATTTTGGCCTCCTGAAGTGCGGTTTTGCGCTCCTCAATATTCGTCTGCAGCGCAGTTTTAACTTGATTGGCAAGGGAGCCAATGCGAGGGCGATCTTCAGCAGATAGCTTTCCCATGCCGCCCAAGATTTTAGAAAGCTTACCCTTTTTGCCCAGATAACCTACCCGAAACTGATCGAGTTCATCTAGGCTGCTTAGGGTAGCGATCGCATTGCTGGCTTCTTGCTGTAATGTACTCAGCTGCTGCTCAAGGTCGGTGGTCATACTGGCCAAAAGGTTGAAACGGGAGGGGTACAAAGAACGATCTTTAGTCTACACCGAAGCTTTGATTCCCTATGAAACTATTAATCAGTAACGATGACGGTATTTTCGCAAAAGGTATTCGAACATTAGCCGATACCCTGGCAACCAAAGGGCATATCGTTACTGTCGTTTGTCCTGACCGTGAACGGTCTGCCACAGGGCATGGAATCACCATGCATCGGCCTATCCGAGCTGAACAAGTCACTTCGGTCTATCACGAGAGTATTCAGGCTTGGGCCTGTTCTGGTACTCCCGCTGACTGTGTCAAACTCGCACTTGATGCACTGCTAGAGACGCCTCCTGATTGTGTTCTCTCAGGTATTAACCACGGAGCAAATTTAGGAAACGATGTACTTTATTCAGGAACAGTATCAGCGGCTATGGAAGGTCTGCTGGAAGGAATTCCTAGTCTGGCCATTAGCTTAGCCAGTTTTACTTATTCAAATTTTCAACCTGCAGCTGACTATGCCTGCCAACTATTGCCTCAGTTGGTGCAGTTAAAACAGCCACTTTTACTCAATCTCAATGTCCCATCCTTAGCCAGCGATCAAATCAACGGGACGACTGTTGCTCGTCTAGGAGTCCGCCGTTATCGTGACCTATTTGAAAAGCGGATTGATCCTCGGGGAAAAACTTACTACTGGCTTGCCGGAGAAGTTTTAGAGGAAAGCGATAACGAGCCACCCCATGGTTTACCTAATAGCCTTAGTGACATACAAAATATTGACTTTATGAGCCGGTTTACCACTGACGTAAAGGCAATTAAGTCTGGCTACATTACAGTTACACCTTTGCACTATGACTTGACAGCCTATAGTGACTTATCTGACCTTCAGCAGTATCTCCCAAATCTAATACCCCATCGAGAAGAACAGGCCCATTGAAAAGAACAGGGCTGATGGTCGCGTATTTCTAATGTGGCTTTGGGCAAACTGGCTGTAGGCAGAGTAGCTTAAATTAAAAATGGTCGCTTCAAAAGCTAAACCACTCATCTGAGTTGGCTCAGATGTGAAAATCTTAATAATTCCAAACATGCGCTCTATGGCTTGATCTATAAAGACAGTCTGGGTTTATAAGCATTTTGTATGGATAAGTAGGTAAGATCACTCCTGATTATCATTCATTTCTCTAGAAAAAAGGGGGATACGCTGTGCTAATGGGCTTAATTAGCTAACCAGTCACCATTCAGCAAAATTCGCGTCCCTCATTAACGTCATTACTAGCCACTGATGTCCGACTCGAATGCTCAATTCACGATTCACTTTTGGGGAGTACGGGGAAGTATTCCTTGTCCAGGTGCCGAAACGGTTCGCTATGGTGGCAACACGTCCTGCATTGAGATGCGCGTTAACGGTGAGCGTTTGATCTTTGATGGCGGCACAGGGCTACGAGAACTGGGACAACATCTGCTAGCAGAAGGTAAGTCTATCCATGCCAGCATGTTTTTCACCCATTCCCATTGGGATCATATTCAAGGATTTCCCTTTTTTGTGCCTGCTTTTTTACCTAACAATCAGTTTGAGGTATATGGGGTTATCTCACCCAACGGTGCAACCATAGAGCAGCGCCTCAACGATCAAATGCTGCATCCAAATTTTCCGGTGCCTCTGCAAATCATGCAGGCACAGCTAAAGTTTTGCGACCTGTCGATTGGAGAAACAGTCTCGATTGGCGATATCAGTGTGGTGAACGCTCTGCTAAATCATCCAGGCGAAGCAGTTGGATATCGTGTTGAATGGAATGGTTTGGCAGCAGCTTACATTACTGACACTGAGCATTTTCCAGAGCGACTAGACGAGAATGTTCTATATCTAGCCCAAAATGCTGATGTGATGATTTATGACTGCACCTACACTGATGCAGAATATCATTCAGAAAGCAGCAGTAAAGTGGGCTGGGGGCACTCCACCTGGCAAGAGGCTGTTAAATTAGCAAAGGCCGCTAACGTAAAAAAGTTAGTAGTTTTTCATCACGATCCACTTCATGATGATGATTTTATGGATGATATTGGATGTAAGCCAGCTACTGCGTTTCCCAATAGCATTGTTGCTCGTGAAGGAATGGTGCTAGATCTGGCTGAAATAAAAGCGCTTGAGCTAGCGAAGCGCTGATGTTTGAATAGTATGGGAAGCTTTAAGACCCACCCATCAAGCACTCTAAGAAGTATACGTATGTGAGGTAAACCCAATGCAGGCTTACTTTACATACGTATAAAAAATCTCTAAAATCAGCACTATAAAAGCTATATTGATTCTTCCAATAAGCGGGTGACGCGATTCGAACGCGCGACATTCACCTTGGCAAGGTGACGCTCTACCACTGAGCTACACCCGCATTTGCCGTGTTTTGACTTTATCTAGGATGCCATAAAAGGATTTTCCTTGTCAAACAAACTCTTAGGGTAAGACCAACTTACGTTGGATAAATAGGAAGCTAAGGGAAGCTGGAGACTTGCGGCACCAACGTTTCTTAAACGTCTGCTGATTCAGGTAATTGAGGCATCAAGCTGGACATCTTTAAGGCATTAGCAGTCTTAGGATGCTGAGACATTAAACTAGCCATCTCTAAAGCGCTCATGGCGTAGTTCCAACCTAGGTTGCTCTTGATTCCTGCTCGCTCAAGAGCCTGCTGCATGGAGTCGGTTGTCAAAATTCCAAATACAACAGGGACACCTGTTTGAAACCCAGCGGCTGCAATTCCCTTAGAGACTTCTGCGGCAACATAGTCAAAATGGGGAGTTTGTCCACGGATAACAGCTCCTAGACAAATAATGGCATCGTATTGACCACTGAGGGCTAACTGGCGTGCTACCAGCGCTACTTCAAAGCTGCCAGGAACCCAAGCGTAATCTACTTGGCTGCCGTGGGGGTCAACATCAACACCGTGACGCTTGAGACAATCCTGACAGCCGTCCAGCAATTTGTTCGTCACCAAATCATTAAATCGACCAATTACAATCGCAAATTTAGCATTGTTGACACGGTCAAAACTTCCTTCAAAAACAGCCATTAAATTACTCTACTTGTTCTTTAAAAAAATAAGGTGGCAGGTCTCAATAGCCTTACCACCTGACAGCAAGTGTTCTGTATCGATTTGTGTGAACAGCGGTCAGCTCAAAAATAGCTGCCAAGCCAAGCTCTAGACCACCAGGTAGTTTAGCCCACCTACTACGATGACTAGAGCACCCCAGATGAGCGAACCTAGAAAAATTAATCGCTTTGATTGTTCCCAATTCTGTGGTGAAGCATAGGCTACGGGAACCCCGATCACCATTACAAAAGACCAAATCACCAGCACAAACAACAACAGTTGAAACAGAATAGACATAACTCGCCACTCTCAAGACAGCAAAAGATCTGATACACCTTATCTGGATGCAGAATTGCCGTACTAACTGAGCGGAACTTTGCTACCAGACTTGGATAAGCCTCTTAATCTATTGATGGTGATACAGTATGGAGCACTGATCGCCCTGTTTAGTACGCTATCAAACATTTGGCACCTAACGAAAGCGTTTTGCTGGAATCAATCGATTAATTTTCCTGAGCTAATATTTGCTGATTTCTTGCTAAGTGAATGCCTGTCTGATTAGGCTGATGTGTAGACCATGGATTTGATCCTTTGCCATACAACTGCAGACTTTGACACTCTAGGGGCAGCCGTCGGCCTAGCCTGTCTCCATCCGGGTAGTCGTATTGTCTTAACTGGTGGCGCTCATCCAGCAGTCAGATCTTTTTTGGCATTACACCGTGACGAGTATCCGCTGATTGAACGTCGAGCGGTAACAGTACCTATGATTCGATCAATCACGGTGGTAGATGCCCATCAACGTAGTCGGGTAGGCGCAGCAGCAGTTTGGATTGAGCATGCGATCGCAGCGGCCTTGCCTATCATCATCTACGACCATCACACAGAGACTTATCCCGATATGCCTGGCGAGATCCATATCGAAGCTGTGGGTGCTACAACCACTTTGGTTGTTGAAGCCCTGCAGCAGTCTAATATCCAGATTTCTTCCACCGAAGCCACAGTCATGGCCCTTGGAATCCATGCTGATACGGGCTCCCTAACGTTTGCTCAGACAACGTCTCGCGATGCCTATGCCTTAGCCTGGCTCATAGAACAAGGGGCCAATCAGCAAGCGATTACAGAATCTGTGGAACCAGGACTATCAGCCACCCTTCAAGGATTGCTGAGTAAGGCACTCGACACTATAGAAGTTCAGCAAATTGAAGGATATACCGTTGGCATTGTCTATCTAGAAACTAAAGACTTTGTTCCCGGTTTATCGGGTTTGGCCAGCCATTTGATAGCGCTTTTGGGACTAGACAGTTTGCTGTTAGCCGCTGTTTATACTACCAAGGCTAAGCCAGGGCTCACCCTAATTAGTCGTACACGGTCACAAACGGGGATGAATTGTCGCACATTACTACAAGCGTATGATGGTGGTGGTCATGTCTATGCATCAGCGGCAAATCTGACCACACATGAACCTGATCTGGTTTTTAGGCAAGTCTGCTCGGCTGTTCTCCAAGCCCATAGCCGGGCGGTCATGGCCCAGGATGTCATGTCTTCGCCCGTACGTACCATTCGCTCTGGAACGACGATAGCCGATGCCCAGCGAATTTTGCTGCGCTATGGTCATTCCGGTCTATGTGTGGCTGATGATACGGGAAAGCTGCAGGGTATTATCTCTCGACGAGATATTGATTTGGCGCTGCACCATGGTTTTAGCCACGCTCCAGTAAAGGGGTATATGACCCTTAATCTAAAAACCATAGCGCCCCAAACTCTCCTCAGGGAAATTCAGTCCCTTATGGTCACCTATGACGTAGGTCGGCTACCTGTTTTAGCTCAAGATGAGCTAGTGGGCATTGTGACTCGCACTGATGTGCTGCGGCAGATGTATGCCTCGCAGTTGGGCGATGAGGGGGCAACACCAATCCTAAAGACCAATCTATATGAGCGACTACAAACATCTCTAAGGGCTTATCCTACGGCATTAGAATCAGATGCTTTATGGACTTTACTGCACCATATTGCTCAAGCTGCACAGCAAAGAGGATGGCATTTGTATTTGGTAGGAGGCGCTGTGCGAGATTTGTTGCTGGCCCCTAACGATCAAGCGGTGTCAATTAAGGATATTGATCTGGTAGTGGATAGTATTAGGTCCACTGTTGTTGAAGGGGCTGGAGTAGTTTTGGCTCAGCAACTGCAGCAGCAATACCCAGAGGCTGAACTTCAGGTCCACGGAGAGTTCCAGACTGCTGCCCTGATTTGGCGGGCGCGGGCTAGCCAGGCACCTTTAATGATTGATATTGCTACAGCCCGCACAGAGTTCTATCCTTATCCAGCGGCCAATCCAGAGGTCGAACCTAGTTCAATTCGACAGGATCTCTATCGGCGTGACTTTACCATTTACGCTATGGCAGTGCGGCTAACATCGCCTCAGCCAGGGCTGCTGCTTGATTTTTTCGGTGGCTATCTAGATACCCAACAACGGCAGGTACGGGTGCTGCATGCTAACAGTTTCATCGAAGACCCTACCCGTATTTTTCGGGCTGTACGATTTGCAGTCCGCTTGGGCTTTACTATTGAGCCTCAAACTGAAACGTTTATCCGTTACGCAGTCGACAGCGGTATCTATACCGACCTCCAGGCTCAGAAAACGAAAAAGCGATTGCCAGCATTGCAAACTCGTCTTAAGACTGAGCTGACCTATATTTTTCAGGCAGAGTATTGGGCGAAGTCTTTAGGGCTTCTGGATAAGCTGGGTGCTCTAAGCTGTTTACATCCCTCTTTGACGATTGATGCTGAACTATGGCGGCAGATGCATCGGGCTAGCCGCTGGCGACAGCGATTTATCGATGAGGTGGGTAAAGATATTGGGGTGGCCCCATGGTTGGTCAGACTGGAGTTGCTACTAGCAAGGGTGGAAGCGCGATCGCAAATAGCCAATAATCTACAGTTACCCCTAAGTTCAATTCAGCGGCTTCAAGAGCTACCAAGCCTTGAAGATACTTTGGTAACTGCATTTCGTAAGACTATCCAACCCAAGCCTAGCTTTATCTACCAAACCTTAACTGGCTATGATTTACCAAGCCTGTTAATGGTTAGTGTGCGTCATCCTAGCCCCATTGGTACTTATATCTGGCACTATGTCACTCGGCTAATTCACACCCGGCCACCCATTGACGGAAATCACCTCAAACAGTTGGGATATTCTCCAGGTCCGCTATATCGTCAAATCCTGACAGAACTGACCCACGCTGCTCTTGACGGCGACATTACTTCAGTATCATCAGCTGAGGACTATCTTCGTCAGCACTACCCACTAGCCACTAACTAGTAACTTCTTTAACTTGGCTCAATTCCTTTACGGATAGACATCGTAGTCTTTTGAACTAAGAGACACTAGGCTAGCCCCATTGCCATTTCTCCACTGCTATCGATAAAGTAAGAAATTAAAGAACCATTAAGTTTCACTGTATCTGTGATGACGCTGTAAAGGTTCGATCATTGTTAGAGTGACCTTGCGGATACATGGATGTAGACATACATTGTGTATCCCATACCTTCTAACTCTCTGTACTAAGCTCTTTGTGCCCCAATGCAGATAATGCCGTCATCTGTTCAAACTGCTACAAAGGATTCAACATCAAATGCCAGCGGCGTATCCAGGTGGCGGCTACTTTTCCTGTTAGTAACGGCAGCTGTTGCTAGCGGTCTAGGAATAGCATTGGGCAGCACGCTACGTTTTCAAGTCTTATCCGTTAGTGAAGCATCTCTCTTTAAACCTCAGCAAGATTTTCCACCTTTGGCAGAATGGCCACCTCAGGTACCGTTGGCAAAAGAACGTGTCGATTTTGAGACGGATTGGGAAAATGAAATACCAACACAGCCCTTGATCTACAACGATTTCCCTAGTGAGAATGCTGAAAGCATCCAAGACGAGGGGATCTACGGCAAGGACCATGCTCCAGAAGCGGCAATCATACCTGATATTGTGTCTGATCCAGTTCCGGCAGATCTTAGGGATGAAGATACCACTCAAGATACTACGGCTGAGGTTTTGGATGATGAGTCATCATCCCCTATGGTTTCGACAAGTACTGGAGACTTAGAGGATGAATCCAACGGCATTGATGAACTACGCAACGATGAGGACTCTTTAACCACTCCGCCGCCCTCGTGGTTCGATAAACAGCCAGCGTCGGAGGCTCAATTTAGAGATACGCCTCTGATTATTTCTCCAGACGATCCTTCGTTATATCCTTATTCGCTGCCAGAATAATTGAGTTGCATTAGAGTAAGGGAGACCAAAGTCAAAAAAGAGCGGGTTTGGTTATTTCAACCCAGGTGGACTGCAACCATGGGTATAATGTCGCTTAGGTGTTTATAGGTTTTTTATGAGCAATCCAACGCTGCAGGCGTTCTTTCTGGGGCGCGCCCTGGCTACAGCTATTGGTGAGAAAGTCGAAGAAGTGATCACCACTGGCATGAGTGGTGTTGGACGTTTTGACGCTGAGCAGAGAGAATGGCTACATCGATTTGTTGAAGATGTCTTCGAGCAGGCTCAGGTTTCTCGGCAGAATGTATCTTCTGAGGATAGTAGTATCAATTCGAGCGAAGACCTACAAGCGACGATCGATAATTTGCGAGCTGAGATTGCTCAGGTGCGAGTTGCTTTACAGCAATATCGTGCTTCCTAATCGGTAAAGAATTTATGGTCAGGAATTAGTCCAAAGCTTCCTGGCTGTTTTCAGAAGATATTCTACTAAACATCGCTGGCTATCTAGGAGACTGCGTGTCTACAGTTCCCAACACAACCGATCAGCCGTCACTAAGTGAGGATTCTGACGATATCTCGCTTGGCCAGCTTAATGGTGCCGATACTCCCCACTTAGCTGTGACGGATTCTGTCGGTCCGGCCTCTCTGGGTGTGGCTTCTCATGAGGCTAAAAAAAATCGTGTTGCACCAGTGGAGAAGCGCTACCGGTGGACTCGCCGCTACAGTCGCCCACAGCGATTCGTTGATATTTGGTCGTTTTTTATTTCGTTTTTAGGTAAGCGATGGCTTTATAGCAAGCCTTGGAGCTATTCTGGCGGCATTTCTGCTGACAAACAGGCAATTCGACGCCGTGCGCAAGCTCGGTGGATACGTCATAACTTTTTGAACCTTGGACCAACCTTTATTAAGTTAGGGCAGCTATTTTCGACCCGTTCTGACCTGTTTCCATCCGAGTATGTTGACGAGCTGTCCAAGCTGCAGGATCAGGTTCCTGCATTTAGCTATGAACAAGTTAAAGACACTATCGAAACTGATCTGGGGCGTCCTCTTGAGGAACTGTACAAAACTTTTGATCCAATCCCTTTAGCCGCTGCTAGTTTAGGGCAGGTACATCGGGCACAGCTTTATTCTGGTGAAGAAGTCGTTGTTAAGATTCAACGTCCTGGTCTTCAGCGTTTATTTCAAATTGATCTGTCCATCCTGAAGGGGATTGCTCAGTACTTTCAGAGTCATCCCGAATGGGGCAGGGGACGTGACTGGATTGGTATTTATGAGGAATGCTGTCGTATTCTCTGGCTAGAAATAGATTTTCTGCATGAGGGACGTAACGCAGATACATTCCGTCGTAACTTTCGTGATATTGACTGGGTTAAGCCCCTCGCATCTACTGGCGTTATGCTTCAAGGCGAGTTTTGACGCTGGAATATTTGCCGGGCATAAAGATCAGTCACTACGAGTCTTTAGAAGCGGCAGGGTTGGACCGGCAGCGTCTTGCTCAGCTAGGTGCGCAGGCTTATCTGCATCAGCTTCTAAACGATGGCTTTTTCCATGCTGATCCTCATCCTGGAAATATTGCTGTTAACCCTGATGGGGCCTTGATTTTTTATGATTTTGGCATGATGGGGCAAATTCAGCCCATCACTCGTGATGGGCTAATGCGTACTTTTATGGGGATATCCCAGCGCAATGCAAATATGGTAATGATGTCCTTGATCGATTTGGGGGCTTTGACAGAGGCTGAAGATATGGGGCCTGTACGCCGCTCAATTCAGTATATTTTGGATCACTTTATGGACAAACCGTTTGAGGAGCAGTCCATTACCGCCATTAGTGATGACCTGTATGCTGTTGCCTACGACCAACCATTTCGATTTCCGGCTACATTTACATTTGTAATGCGTGCATTCTCTACACTGGAGGGTGTGGGAAAAGGGTTAGACCCTGACTTTAACTTTATGGAAGCTGCAAAACCGTTTGCTAATCAGCTTATGACTAATGTTTCTAATTCCTCTAATAATGGTCTTATTGGTGAACTAGGCCGTCAAGCTGCTCAGGTTGGGAGTTCAGCCTTTGGCCTACCCCGCCGCATTGAAGATTCCCTTGACCGTCTAGATCGAGGAGATATTCGTGTACGTGTGCGCTCAATCGAAACTGATCGAGCAATTCGCCGCCTCAGTAATGTGAATCTCATGACCAATTACACTTTGTTGGTGGGCACATTTACCCTATCGGCTACGATTTTGCTGGTGAGTCAGTTACCATGGGTTGCTTTGGGTATGGTTTTACCGGCTATCGCCGCAGGAATCGCACTTATTCGTTCCCTCATGCGTCTTGGTCGAGCTGATCGTATGCCATAAAAGTTTTTCTCTTTATGTCTAAATGCTTTATGCAACGCTTTTTTGCTGGTTTAACTGATCCAGGACTGCTACGGACTAGTAATCAAGATGCTTACTACCTGGATGAATTAGGCCGGTTTTTTGTGGTTGCTGATGGTATGGGTGGACACGCAGGCGGTCAAGAGGCAAGCCGTTTGGCGACGGAAACTATCCATCAATATCTAAACGAACATTGGGAGAGCTCCGAGTCTCCTGATGTAATGTTGCGTAAGGCTTTTGTTGCAGCTAACGATGCCATTCTGAAAGATCAGTATCACCACCCTGAGCGAGCAGATATGGGAACAACGGCTGTAGCTGTTATGTTTCGAGATAATGACCAGCATCCCTGGTGTGCTCATGTTGGGGATTCCCGTTTGTATCGTTTGCGAGGAGCTAAGCTCGATCAGATTACAACTGACCATACTTGGGTGGCAAAAGCGATTGAGGATGGTGAGCTGACCATAGATGAATCTAAGCATCATCCCTGGCGACATGTGCTTTCTCAATGTTTGGGAAGAGAGGACTTGAGTCGTATTGATATTCAATCGCTTGATGTATCTGGAGGCGATCGGTTACTGCTATGTAGTGATGGTTTGACGGAAGAACTTTCTGACTCATTGATTGCTACCCACCTAAAATCAATTCGGTCATGTCCAACGGCTGTTGAATCTTTGGTCGATGCGGCTAAACAGCGCGGTGGTCGGGATAACATCACGGTAGTGGTGGTCGCCTTTCAAGACTGATTAATGGAAGGCGTTGCATGCGATGCCTGTACGTCAGAGAATTAATTAGGCATTAGTCAATTCCAGTTTCCACAAGATGGATGGAGTAAGGTCAGATGTTTAAGTGTGCATTAATCTGTACTGATTTTGACGATAGTTTGCAGCGGTTAGTCAAGTTTGTACCTGATTTGGTTCAATCTGGTTTAGATCAAGTGGTCTTTTTTCACAATGTGCTTCTAAAACCTGAGCGTGAGATTCCAAAAGTTGACGACGCAGCTATCGATCAAGCAAAGCGTGCACTTGGTGAGGCGAACGAAGCTACACTATCCGATGGCAAATCAGTTGTCATTGATGTTCGTACTGGTCTAGTTATCGACAATATTTCAAAGTCAGCACGCTGCTACGATGCGGACGTGCTGCTGTTGGGTACTCCCACCCGCTCTCTACTGACTGAAAAAATCTTTGGGAGTACAACGACTGGGATAGCTAAGCAGCTTAATATTCCCTTGGTGATTCTACGCCCTCAACTGGTATCAACTTATCGTAAGGAGGAACTAGCGTTACGTTGTCAAAATCTATTTACTCATCTTTTAGTGCCCTATGACGGTAGTAATAGTGCAAAGTATTTGGTATCTCAGATCGTAGCTGCAGCAAAAACGAATCACTATCCCAAGCAGTGCACACTTTGCTGGGTCATTGACGAATGTATTCGTGTTGAGTTGCGAGAATCTGAAGAGCAGGTTCAAGCAAAGCTGGATGAGGTGAGTGCAGAGTTAGAAGCGGTAGGAGTAGATGTCTCTACTGAAATTCGCCAGGGCGATCCTCAGCCTGAAATATTGAAGTCGGCAGAGATTAATGATATTTCTGCGATCGCAATTTGTTCAGGAAAATCCAAAGGTATTCTCAAGTGGTCCGTACCTAGCTTTACAAGCGCATTACTTCGTTCAAGCTGGCATCCCGTTATCCATTTTCCTGGCCAAAACCAGGCCTCTCGCTAATGCATCCACCAGCAGTACCTGTCTTAGGTATCAGATTGCATCGCTTGAAAGCTAAGCAGCATCTGAGGCTTTAAGCTATCATTTAGCTCTTTTTTGAGAATATTTTTACTGTCCTGAGGACGACCAACTGGCACGATAGCGCGAGCCATCAGCACCCATTCTTTAAGCAGTTTGCACTGGGGTAAGGCAATGTGTAAGCGACGCAGATTGACAAGCTGATTAGGTCCTTCTTTAGAAAAGAATAAGATACGATATTCTCCTGCTTCCCCTAGGTGCCAAATTAGCTTTTGGTTGCCATCTTGCTTTAGATCTAAATAACTTGATAACCATCGTGCTCCTTGGGTCTTGTTGTAAAATGCCGTAATCCAGAGCAGCATGGGGTAAGGATTACGGACACATAAAAAATTATTGGCCCCTGAGTTACCAATACGGCTCTCAATTTCTTGAGTACTCAACATTGCCCAGAGAGTAGGTAGCTGACAATTACTCATGGTGAGTAGTCTGGGAAAAACGATTTCAGCGACAGGTGTCTTTGGGGGCCATACCTGAAGTCGACAGAATCGATCTTCTTCAGAGTCGCTAGGAGGTTCCGATTTTGGGACAACTCGCAGTTCCTGAAGCGTCCCTCTTATTTGTTTCCCAAGATCAATAGAACGGCCAAATCGATTCTCTAACGGCCCTAACCGTTCCAAAAGATGGCTAACGCTATTAGGTCGCTGGGAACGCTGTTTTGCTAAACAGCTAAGAATCGCATCTTTTAATATCCTAGGTAAAGAGCCGTAGGGTGATAAGCCATCTAACGCTATAGGCTCTTGAGAACAGTGAGCCTTGTACCAGCCACCAAACGTATTACTTTGAGGGCGAAAGGGTAACGTGCCCGTTAGCATCTGGTACATCACGACACCCAAGCTGTAGATGTCAGAACGTTTATCTAATTCCTGTCCCTCCATCTGTTCGGGGGATGCATAGGCCAATGTCCCCATAAAGCTGCTGGTTTGTTCGCAATCGTCAACTTGCATAAGTTTTGCAATGCCAAAATCCAAAATTTTGACCAGCTCCCCTACGCTTGCGCTTTGAGTAACTAAGATATTGCTAGGTTTAATATCTCGATGGATAATTGGCACCAGATGACCATTTAGGATAATGCCTTTGTGGGCTGTTTCTATGCCCAGGCAGATTTGTCGAATGAAATCTAGAAAACGAGGAATTGGTAAAGGTTTTGAATGGATTACCTGGCCTAAATTTTCTCCTTTTAAATATTCCATGACGTAAAAAGGAATTTCATCATCGGTTACGCCATAATCTGTCACCCGGACAACATGTATGCTGTTGTTACCTAACTGTGCGCAGGTCATTGCCTCACGCATAAAGCGTTGAGTCACCTGCTCATTAAGTAGGGTTTGAGACAAAAATTTAACAGCAACGGGAACGCCCCCTAGCAGCATATCTTCGGCCAGATAGACTTTACCCATAGAACCTTGCCCAATAGAGTTCATGAGCTCATAGCGATTGACGAGTCTACGCCCGAAATAAGTATCTGTCATGTGGCGCTGCAGTTCTAAGCCAATAATACATATTGCATCTGTCAGGTTAGTTAGGACAATCGATATCCCTGAAAGCCCCAAATTACAACAGCTAACCTGACTCGCAATTGACGAATGCATCCATCGATTGCGATAGCGTTGACCCTATCGAAGATAACAGTGAGAATCCTTAAAACACCTAGCGGTAGTCAACAAGACAGCCTGTGACCTTGATGTGGGTATTGCAAGTGTTGGAAAACCACAAGGTTTGCCAATCGAGTGGGACAAATTAAAAATTTTGACTGATGGAGCTGTACTCGTTGACTAAGATTCTAGATAAATCTAGAAAAACTACAGCTCCTATCTAAGGTGCCCGCTTTATCTGACAGAAGCCCAGCTGCAAGCAGTCAGCGGATAATCACCAAAACATCTGCGGTTTTAGCTTGTCATTAAATTCCTTCTTGAGCATATTCTTACTATCTTGTGCATTGCCCACAGCAAGCGTTGTCCGTGCTCTAATGACCCATTCTTTGAGAAGCTTTTGCTGAGGTGGTGCAATATGTAAGCGACGAGACCGGACAAATGAGTTCGGAAAGGCTTTAGAAAAGAACAGCACTTGATAGGTTGTATTTTCCGCTAAATGCCAGGCTATCCTTCCATGATGAGGGTTCTTAAGATCTAGATAGCTGGATAACCATCGAGGCCCTTGCACCTTACCGTGAAATGCTGTTATCCAAAGCACCATAGGATATGGGTTAAGGGTGCATAAAAAATTGTTGTATCCAGTGTTGCTAATGCGCTGTTCAATTTCTTGAGGGGATAGCATGACCCACAGGGTAGGCAACACGTGCTCTTCTAGGGAAAGCAGTCTTGGAAAAACAATTTCAGCGACAGGTTTATCCTTGGGCCATACCTGCTGTCGATACAATCGGTCTTCCTCAGATTGCTGAGATTCCTTAGATTGCTGAAATTCCTTAGGTGCAACTTCAAGTGCTTTTGAAGGAGATGGAAGAGCCTTAATTGACCCTTCAAAGTGTGCAAGTAGCTGGTTGACATTAGCGGGGCGATTCGAACGCTCTTTGGCTAAACAGGCCATAACAGCATCTTTGAGTCGCTGTGGCAATTTCCCATAGGGTGATAAACCCTCTAGTGGGATGGGGTCTTGAGAACGATGAGCCTTGTACCAACCACCAAACGTATTAACGTTGGGACAGAGCGGCAGAGAGCCTGTCAGCATCTGATACATCATGACTCCCAAGCTGTAAATATCAGAGCGGTTGTCGAGTTCTTGCCCCTCCATCTGTTCTGGGGAAGCGTAGGCCAACGTTCCTAAAAAACTACTGGTTTGCTCACTAATTCCATCCTGTATTAGCTTGGCAATACCAAAATCCAAGATCTTTACTAGTTCGCCCACACTGGCACTTTGCATAACCAAAATATTGCTGGGCTTGATGTCGCGATGAATGATGGGAACAACCCGACCGTCCAAAATAATCCCCTCATGGGCCTTAGCTAGCCCCAGCCAAATTAGTCTAGTAAAGTCAAGAAATCGTTTAACAGGAATCGGATGTGATTGAATAACCTGACCAAGATTTTTTCCCTTGAGGTACTCCATGACATAGAAGGGGACTTCTTCTTCAGTTACGCCATAGTCTGTGACTCTGACTACGTGCATGCTGTTGTTACCTAGCTGAGCGCAGGTCATGGCCTCATGCATAAATCGCTGGGTCATTTGCTCATTAAGTAGGGTTTGAGCCAAAAATTTGACAGCAACGGGAACGCCCCCCAACAGCGTATCTTTAGCCAGATAAACTTTACCCATAGATCCCTGACCAATGGGGTCCATAAGTTCATAGCGATTGGCGAGTCTACGACCGAAGTAATTGTCTGTCATTGAACGCTGCGCTTCTAAGCCAACAATATAGTCACTGCGATTATGGCGAATTTGATGAAAGCTAGTCAGGCAGTCTGAAGAGGCTTTCGTGCCAATCTAGGGAAAAGTAGCTAAGTTTTTTTAACTTTAGTGCTCACAATAAAGATGAGTGACGAGATATCTATCAATACATCAGTGTGGGCAAATTCCCAGGGTGAATTAGCAGCAACTTAAATTATTACGGGGTATAGGGTATTTATCACTACCCCTGATGGCGTTCAACGACGGCTTCCATAGTACTGGTTAGATGGTGGCCAGCCATAATACCGCCAGAGAAATGATACTGATTAGGGTTGAGACGATAGAGGGTTTCAAAACCGGTACGCATGTGTCGGTCTTTGAGGGCCCAATATTGCTGAACAATAGAACTAGGGGCAATCCATCCTTCCCCCTCTACCCGTCCAAGAACGCTATGCTGCAGCACAAATGTGTATTGCCGATCACCTTTAACAATACGTCCTTTATACTGCAAAGCGATATCTTCAAGCTCGCCATTGGGAAAAACCAGCTTGGTAACCATTGTGAACCAGTCGCTGCTATTCCAGGCAACTAGAATTTTGCCTTTGACAGTAATCGGGAGTAAATCCCTTGCTAACCAGCTACCTTGAAGTGTCCAGCGTCCTGGTTCGATCAGAAAACTGTGGCTCACGTGTTCTCCCTAATGGTCTTGTGGAAATTTTTATATGCAACTATCACAAAATCTACAGCTAACAAATCTGGATATGGGGTTGCGGGCCGTGATCGCTTATTTGGGTCTTCCTCTTTAACAGTGCACACATCCAGGATAGAGGAAGATCTTTAGCGATTACTACCGTTGAATCTACCTTGTTAGTTGTTGAGGTTAGTCGCAACTGCATTTATATGGCCGAGTAAACAGGGATGACTGGCTCCTGTAACGGTGATCAGATTACCTGGGTGGCGATGCCAGCGCCAGTATCCCAATATGGCAAAAGCAATGGCTTCCTTAAAGCTGCTGTTGAGACCCACTTCATCGGTGGAAATAAGAGTAGTTTCAGGCAATCTGACTTGCAGTTGCGATCGCAAATACTCATTCTTTCCACCCCCACCGCACAGCAATACCTCATCGGGTTGGTGGGGTAGCTGTTGGTAACTATCAACGATAGTTGCTGCGGTAAAAGCCGTTAGTGTGGCTAAAAAATCAGCTTGATTAAGACCCAGGACTTGAGCCTCTTGCCAACAACGCTGACCGTAGTTGTTACTAAATAGTTCCCGCCCAGTAGATTTTGGTGGTGGTTGCTGGAAATAGGGTTGGTTTCGCCACTGGTTTATCAAGGGCTTACAGGGAGTGCCTTGGGCGGCCCAGGACCCATTGTGGTCATAGGTCAGCTGGCCATCGCTAAACTCATATACGGCCCAATCAATTAAAGCGTTGCCGGGGCCTGTGTCCCAACCCACAATGGTCTTAGGTGGGACGCCTGTTTTATCCCAAGGGGGAAGGTATGTCAGGTTGCCAATACCGCCAATATTTTGCACGCAGCGATAGCGTTCGCAATGACTTAGTAAACTTGCATCTACAGGGGGTACTAGAGGAGCCCCCTGACCACCCGCCGAAATATCGGCATCGCGAAAATTACTGATAGTGGGTGTTTGGGTTTGGGCTGCGATTAGCTCTCCCCGACCTAGCTGCCAGCTGTAGCCAATTTGCTTAATAGTTGGCGGGCGAGGGTAAACCGTTTGGTCATGGGAGGCAATCAGGTCAGCCCTACCTAGCTGTCTGGCAGCCTCAGCAAATGCGATCGCAATCTCATCATCCATCTGGGCAACATCTGCCATGGACAATGGCGAGCCACCACATACCGCTAGAATGCGATCTCGCAGATCTTCTGGGTATTCAGCCGTATGAGCAGCCAGAAGTTTCACCTGAATGTCGTAGCCATGACCGGTCACTTCAACCAGAGCCGCATCAATACCATCAACCGAGGTCCCGCTTATGAGGCCAATTATTTTCATGCTTTTTAACTTACCTGAGTAACACAAGCCGTAAACCCCAAATAGCTTTAGAAAAAGCTATCTACGAGGTGACCCTATACTTACCGCTACATAGGCAGCTTATCAATGCCTCTATTCGCACCCACAACAACCATCAGCGTGCCGGCTCTTAATCGCGTTACCGGGCTCGGATTAATCTCAAATTTATCCATGGCATTTTCTTTGCTAATAGCCATCAAAGTGAGCCCATAGTGGTTGCGCAGGTCTAGCTCAACAATAGTCTTGCCATCAAATTGTTGAGGCACAACCACCTCAACAATGCTGTGGTCCGGGTCAAGCTCAAATCGATCAAGCACGCCCGGACGAGTTAAAGAGCGCGCCAACTCACAGCCCATTTCAAACTCTGGAAATACGACGTGGTCAGCCCCGACACGTTGGAGCAGTTTGCCATGGATTTCTGTCGATGCCTTAGCAACCACATTGGCAACTCCTGCCTCCTTTACATTGAGCGTAGTGATAATGCTCTCTTGAATATAGTTACCAATCGCCACAATCACCGTATCAAAATCGGGAATGCCTGCTTCCTGGAGAGCTGAGGGTTGGGTGGAATCCATCTGCAAAGCATGGGCCGCAATTTGATCGGTTAAGACTTGAGCCACACGATTCTCATCAGAATCAATTCCTAAAACCTCATAACCCATACCATGTAGGGTTAAACAAACTGCTCGACCAAAACGCCCCAAGCCAATGACCGCAAACTGACGGTTGTTAGCACGGAGGTTTCTAAAAAACTTTAGTGACGATAAATTCACGTTAATTGCCAGTACCTAAACAAATCTCAATCAGAACCAAGATGTCCTCAGAATACGTGATTGAAAGTTTACATTCCAAAAACTGTGGGACGTCTCGCCATCTTGGAGTTAATAATTTTTATCTCAGAATTAATAATTTTTAGAGACAAGCCTAAGGTTGAGCATACCTTGATTCTTCTATCAGCATTAGTTTGCTAAAGCACGAATTAAAAGCCTCGCATTCGTCTTTTACTCTGTTGAGAATTAATGCTGTAAAACTACCCAATCTTGCCATGCTCAAGCCTTAACCAGCCCATACAGTAGGGGCTGCTCTGCTTCTACAACCAAATTCTTTAGTCACCCGCTAATAAACAATTGAGTATCGATAATTGAGTATCGATTTCTTTCTTTGCTAGGCTTACCTAATCATCTTGGGAAGGAGATATCAGTGAACATTCAACTTGGTCGTGGCAAAACAGCAAGACGTGCCTATGGCATTGATGAGATCGCATTAGTGCCTGGACCTAGAACCCTAGATCCTGAGCTGGCCGACACACGCTGGACGCTTGGCAACTTAGAGCGTGAAATTCCTATCATTGCCAGTGCCATGGATGGCGTTGTTGATGTTCGCATGGCTGTAGAGCTTTCTAAGCTAGGCGCTCTTGGTGTTATAAACCTGGAGGGCATTCAAACTCGCTACGATGAGCCCAACCCAATTTTGGACCGCATTGCATCGGTGGGTAAGGCAGAGTTTGTCCCACTCATGCAGGAGATTTATTCTCAGCCTGTCCAGCCAGCGCTGATTAAGCGGCGGATTTCAGATATTAAGGCTCAAGGTGGTATTGCTGCAGTGAGTCTCACACCTATGGGAGCTGCTAAGTACGGTAATACGGTTGCTGAGGCCCAAGCTGACCTGGTCTTTATTCAGGCAACAGTAGTCTCTACCAATCACCTATCGCCTGAGGACATAGTCACCTTAGACTTGGCCAAATTCTGTGATGAAATGCCCATGCCAGTAATTTTGGGCAACTGCGTCACCTATGAGGTCACTCTAGATTTAATGAAAGCAGGTGCGACGGCTGTGTTAGTGGGTATTGGTCCTGGAGCTGCTTGCACATCACGAGGTGTTCTAGGTGTGGGGGTACCTCAAGCAACGGCTGTCTCCGACTGTGCAGCGGCTCGCGACGATTACCATCGAGAAACAGGACGATATGTTCCAGTGATTGCAGACTGTGGATTGGTCACAGGGGGGGATATCTGTTAATCAATTGCGTCCGGTGCTGATGCCGTCATGATTGGTTCTCCGTTTGCTCGAGCAGCTGAAGCACCAGGTCGAGGCTTTCATTGGGGCATGGCTACTCCAAGCCCGGTCCTACCCAGAGGTACTCGTATTCAAGTAGGCACTACTGGTAGTCTTCAACAGATTTTACGGGGACCCGCTCAGCTTGATGATGGGACGCACAATCTCCTAGGAGCCCTAAAAACAAGTATGGGAACCCTGGGTGCTAAAGACCTGAAAGGAATGCAGCAGGTAGAGGTCGTGATTGCACCTTCATTGCTGACAGAAGGTAAGGTTTATCAGAAGGCTCAGCAATTGGGTATGGGTAAGTAAGCAGCCTTTGAGCGGAAGGGTTTTAACATCGCCAACCTGTTTGTCTCCGTGTAGCCTGTGTTTTTAAAGCTGTGATGAACCTTAAAATTTGTGTTTTTGACATAATTTGATCGACATCACTTGAGCGTTATGATCAGTATCACTATGGGTTTGGTTTTTCTTACGGATGCAATAAAACAAAACTTAAAATCCGCGCCAGACCTTGGGTTTGGGGGGATGGCAAAAGCTGAGACTTGACATACAATGAGACAGAAAGCGGAGACGGAAGTTTCCGTTCACTCCTCACACCACACTCCGCCTAAACCTATTTGGTTTAGGCGGTTCCTATATGGTCTAAATTTGAGAATTACTCCAGCTCGAATGAACCCCATTACGCTAGGTGGGTTGAATGCTAGGTAAGAGATAAATAAAACTTTTTCAGACAGTGGAGACGGTCATAAAGGGGTATTCTTAAGGTTGAATTTTCCAATGCTGATATGAGGAATGCTGATACGAGGCGTATACCAAAATCAGTTATGGTGAAAATCTGATATTTGTCGACAAGGAATATAGGGATGTCAGCCGCACAAGTCACAGATTCGACATTCGAGCAAGAAGTTCTAAAGAGCGAGCTACCGGTGCTCGTAGACTTTTGGGCCCCTTGGTGTGGTCCCTGCCGGATGGTTGCCCCCGTCGTAGATGAGATTTCTGAACAGTACGATGGCAAGGTAAAGGTTGTTAAAGTTAATACAGACGATAACCCCAAAGTGGCTAGCCAGTATGGCATTCGTAGTATCCCTACCTTGATGATCTTTAAGGATGGTCAGCGTGTGGACATGGTGGTTGGTGCTGTGCCTAAGACTACTCTGGCTAATACGCTTGAAAAATATCTATAGATACTAAAGATACCAAGAACCTGTGAGCATTCGTTGCTGGATTGGTTAGTGAGGTGAGCATGTAGCCACCTATCTGTTGAATACGAAGCAATGCTTTTGCGGTTCCGACATTTATGTTGGAACCGTTCTTTATAAATGGACGAGCGGGACATTGCCAACAGGGCGCTGTTGCCAATGTCCCAACACATTAGAGCGGTACTATATACAATTGGGAGGCTAGACGCTCTCTTAGTTAATTAGTCGACTCAAAATCTTCACCACTGCGTGTTTTATGGTCACCCCCACAACAAAATTACCGACCCATCTACAAGAGAAGATTTCTGAAATTGTTACTCAGCTGCCCTCAATGGAGCATGGCGCTGTCATTCAGCAAATTTTGGAAACTCTGGTAAGGATGATTGGGCGAGAGGCCGATCGCTTGGATTGGAAGATTTTGAGTAATACGCTGCAGGACATGGAGCTGGGTTTCCAGGGCTTTTATCCACATCGTCATACTCGCAAAATTGCCGTTTTTGGTTCAGCCCGTACACCTGCGGAGCACCCTGATTATCAGTTAGCTAAAACGTTTTCACAGCGAGCTGCTAAGCAAGGATTTATGATTATGACGGGTGCCGGCCCCGGCATTATGGAGGCGGGTAATGAGGGCGCTGGCGTTGAGCATTCATTTGGCTTAAATATTCGGCTACCGTTTGAGCAAGGATCAAATTCGATTATGGAAAATGATCCTAAACTTCTTACATTTAAGTACTTTTTTACACGCAAGCTTTTTTTTCTGAGGGAGTGTGATGCACTAGCTGTTTTTCCAGGTGGGTTTGGCACTCAAGATGAAGCGTTTGAGTCGCTCACGCTGGTACAAACAGGTAAAGCAGATCCTATGCCAATTGTGCTGATTGATCATCCTGGTGGAAACTATTGGCAAGGTTGGGATACCTATGTGCGCGATCACCTAATGGCGAATCGTCTTATCAGCCCTGATGATTCTAGCCTCTATGTAATCACCGATAATATCGACGATGCTTGGCATGAAATTACTGACTATTATCGAGTATTTCATTCAAGTCGATATGTCGGTGATCGACTGGTGTTGCGCCTTAATTCCTGCTTACGGACAGGAGCTCTAGAGGAACTCAACCAGTCTTTTGGTGATATTGTAGCTGCTGGCAAAATTGAGATGGCAGCAGCGCACCCAGAAGAACAGGGGGATGAAACTGAAAATCTCCCCCGCCTAACATTTCAGTTTAATCACCGTGACTTTGGTCGCTTACAACAGCTGATTCGCAAGATTAATTCTTTGGGCGAGCCCTGTGAGGCGACTGAACACCCAGAACATAAGTAGAAGGCTTTTCTTCCTCTTAGCTGTTCTTGGCTACCTCGACACTAAAGTTGGATATCTAAAAACCACGCTGGATGTGGGTAATAATACCTCGTGCGATCGCATCGGCCATGCGACTCCGCCAGGCCGGATCTCGCAGATTACGAATATCCTCTGCCCCTGTCACAAACCCGACCTCAATTAAGATAGCGGGCATAGAGGTACGTCGCAAAACGTAAAAGCGAGCCTGCCGCACACGACGGTCAGACATGCCCATCGTTTGCAGCACCACATCATGAACTGTGCGGGCAAAACTAGCCCCTGCGTTTGAGTAATAGTAAGTCTCTAAGCCATTGACATCCGGCCGGCTTAGATTAATTGCATTAGCGTGGATGCTGACAAAAAGATCGGCGCTAGCCCGTTCAGCAATCTGCACGCGTGGATCTAAATCTAGCTCAATGTCGCTATTGCGCGTCATGACTACATCTATTCCCTGCTCTCGAAGAATTGTAGCCACCTGTTGAGCAATCGGAAAAATTACCTGCTTTTCCTGAAGACCACCGATACCAACCGCTCCTGGGTCGCGTCCACCATGTCCTGGGTCAATTGCAACAACAATACGCTCTTGCGCGGGCTGAGGGCGTTGAGTAGGTGGGCTTTGGGAGGGGCGAGGTATTTCTGGGCGCGGCTCTGGCGACGGACGATTGGTAATCGGCTCGGATGGCACTGGGATCTCAGCACTGGGCGTCGTATCCGGTATATTACGGATCGCTACCCCATCAGGGAGCACAGAAATACCTCGGAGGGAACGGCCTATTTCAGTCGAAATCGTTTGCCAGTCTGGGCTCTCTTCCCCCAATGTCATCGTTATCAGTACCGTTGAGTCTTGTTGAGAGACCTCCCAGCTGGCAACGCTATAACGATTATTGGGCAGTGAGGCAGGGGTTAAACCCGGTGCTATTGAACTATCGGAGAGTTCTAAGGTTATTTTGCGCTGAGGATCGCGGCGGCGAGAACGACTAACACGGACTTCCGGTGTGTCGCCTGACACTCGGATAAAAAAGCCATCAGCTGTGGCCACAACACTCTGAACCTGAGTATTTTGCCGCTGGGCTGAACCTTCAGACCCCTCAGTATCGATCACCTGATTAGGAGTTTGATCGGGTGATTCAGCTATCTGCTCGACTGCCCGCTCAGCGACAGCCGGCTGACTGGGGCGTTCCCCATCGGTCGCCACCAGCTCAGGTAGCTGCACAAACCAACGACGAGTGGTTTCGCCACGCACCTGGACTTGTTGAGGATCTAGGGTATAGCCCGGAGCTAGCTCAATCACAATGCGAGCCGTTTGCTCATCTAGCTGTCCCACACGCACCTCTTGTAACCCTTCCTGGAGGCGTTGTCGGGTAGTCGAGCTAGTAATCTGAGTACCGGGCAGGTCGATAACTAACCGAGTTGGGTTAAAAATGAGTTGAGCCGTTGGACGTACCCGAGTGTCGGTCGTAAACGTCAAACGGTTCTGTTGCTGATCAAAGCGCCAGAACTGAAGGTTGGCTGCATCAGCTGGCAAAGCAATCAGAACGGCTCCCAAGACACCAATTACCCCGGATGTCATTCCAGACATTCCGCGGATCATGTCTTTGCCAGAAATTAGAGGCTTCCAATGCACAACTTCAGTTCCTTTTCACAGTGGTGATCCCACGCCCATCCAATGATTGGGTCGACCGTAGGATCAATGTCGCAAGACAAGGGTAACCGCATTTGGTCGTTTTGAGATATTTAGGCTCAAAATTGTGCGGTTTATAGAACAACCCTTTTCTCTGATTCATGCGGCTTTAGGTGTTTCAGACAAGAATCGTCGGCGATGTCCGTAACAAAAATCACAGACTTACTCTAGTTGCCCGCTAGAGTGCCCTTATCAAAAGAAATTTATACCACTGCACTGCTCAAAATCAGTTGAGACATACTCAGTGACGCGATTCTATAGCATCTAAGGTTTTGGGTACAGCTGCTGTGAGGATGTCATGGCCAGTCTCAGTGACCAGCACATCATCTTCAATACGGATACCAATACCGCGCCAGCGTGGCTCTACATTGGGCTGCCCTTCTTCTGGCTCATAGTTTGGAGCGATGTAAATACCCGGCTCGACGGTTACCACATTACCCGGTGCAAAGGATTGCCAGGTTTTATCAGGGTTGCGCAAAGTGCCGCTATCGTGAACATCCAGGCCCAAAAAGTGGCCGGTACCATGCATAAAAAATGCTTTATGCTTTTTTTCTTCGATCAGTGTGTCCACGTCGCCTGTAAGCAAGCCCAAGTCGACTAGACCTTCAGTGATAACGCGAGTGGCAGCATCATGAAAATCGTTAAATGGTCGTCCTGGTTGCACAGCTTCAATGGCCTTTAGCTGAGCTTTTAGAACTAACTCATAGAGAATGCGTTGCTCAGAGGTAAATCGTTCGCCCACTGGGAATGTACGGGTAATATCGGCGTTGTAGTAGCCGTAGGCGCATCCGGCGTCGATCAGCAGTAGCTCATCGGTCTGCATCTGGCGATCATTCTCGATGTAATGCAGGATGCAGGCATTTTTACCGGAGGCCACAATGGATGAATAAGCCGGTCCTAATGCTCCTTCTAGCCGAAAAATATGCTCCATTTCTGCCTGGATCTCATACTCATAACGACCGGGCTGAGCAATTGCCATGGCATGGGTATGCGCCTTAGCAGATATAGCGACCGCTCTACGCATTTGCTCGAGTTCTGCAGCACTTTTGACTCGGCGAAACTGCTGCATGAGTAATCGCCCATCTTCGATGGCAACCGGTCCTCGTCCCCGCTTTGGATACTTAGACAATAGTCGTTGCCACAAGGTCAAACTGTGCTGGTCTAAACGACCGTCATCACCGATGTGGTAGTAAAGTCGATCTGCATTTTCTACATACTGCGGTAGCTTTTCGGCTAGTTCTTCGAATGAGTAAGCCTCTTGAGCACCGTACTTTTCCTTGGCTAGGTCCACACCTGTACGGTAGCCTGACCAGGTTTCTTTCTCTTTGTCTTTGGGTCTGACAAACAGAATAAACTGGTGTTCTTCGTGGTGAGGAGCGAGCACTGCGATCGCATCCGGTTCATTAAACCCAGTGAGATAGAAAAAGTCACTGTTTTGCCGAAACGGATAGTCCACATCATTGTGCATCACAGCCGTTGGCGCACTCGCAAAAATAGCGGTACCCTGCCCAATGGCGGTCATGACGGCCTGACGACGCTGTTGAAATTCTGGATTTATTGACATGTAAATGTTGCCTAATTAAGAGAGAACCTTAATTTGCATCCCGCTGGCTGGCAGACTGCCACTCTGAAGCGATAGCACACTACCTACTCGCTCAATGGGAGTGCCCGACATTAGCTCTAGAAATTCATCTACAGCAACCAATTCACAGCTGCTGTTAGCGGCACTTGTCAGGTACTGGGTCGGAATAACAACCTTAGGCTGTAAGCTTTGAACTGCAGCAACAGCTTCAGTAGGGTTGTAGGCCTTTGGGCCACCCCCCACCGGTACGAGTAATATATCAGGACGACCAATTAAAATTTTGTCCTCTAAATCAATGGGAGCTGCTGCGCCCCCCAAATGCACAACTTTGATGCCTACCTGTGACCATAGCCAGGCAGTATTTGTACCAAATCGTCGACCCCCTTCACGATCGTGAGGCATCCCCACACCCTGGACACTTAATCCATCGATTTCATAGGCACCTGGCTCATCTAAATAGTTGACTGTTGCGTCTTCGGGAATAAAGCCTTCGTCAAACAGCCGACTGCTAACCAACACCAGATCTGAACCTGCCAATGTTGGTGCAGCCTGCCCCTCGGTACAGCCAATGGGGGTAAAGGGGTTGGTCAAAATGGTTTTACCACCGCCGGAAAACTGAAAGCACATATGCCCCAGCGCCGTAATCCTTAAAGTACCGGTTTGTGCTTGGTAAGCTTGCCAGTTAGAGGCAATGCCTAAACCGAGAGTACCAACGAATGCTGCACTGGCATTCCGAAGCAATTGCCGCCGTTTCATAGTGTCCTCACATCCTATTCAGATGAACTATCCATGACTTGTTATAGTGCCACAGCCCTGGAACAACTCGCTAAACAGACTAGCCAGTTTTCTAGGTTCTGCAGCTCTTTTTTTAGACAGTAACTGGCACTCGGGTTGGAATGGCACTCAAAAAATTGTGCAAGAGTTTTTTCCCAGACTGGGTCAACACACTCTCAGGATGAAACTGACCCCCTTGAATATGGGGGTATTGACGATGACGTAACCCCATAATTGTGCCGTCATCCACCCAGGCCGTAATTTCTAAACACTCAGGGCAGCTTTCTCGCTCTACTACCAGACTATGGTAGCGGGTCGCCGTCAGCGGATTTTCGAGACCTGCAAATACCCCCTGATTTGTATGGGTAACGGGGGAAGTTTTGCCGTGCATCAGTTCAGCCGCAGCCGTCACAGTGCCACCAAAAATCTGGCCAATACCTTGATGACCCAAACACACTCCCAAGATGGGCGTAGTCGGCCCTAGTTTCTGAATAATTTCCAGAGAAATCCCGGCATCGTCGGGGGTCCCTGGTCCAGGAGAAATGAGTAAGCCATCGGGAGCCATGGAGCGGATATGGTCTAGGGTAATTTGGTCATTACGAAAGACCTGAATCTCAGCCGCTACAGGCATCGTTTGCCCTAACTCCCCCAGATACTGCACCAGGTTATAGGTAAAGCTGTCGTAATTATCAATGACTAAAATCATTGGTTGCTCAAAGCTCAGTTAGCCCCTAGCTTAAGCGATTCCAGTATCTAAAAGCACAAGCAAGGGCGGCAGGTAAATAAATCCAGCGACTAGCAGGGCTGCGATCGCAGAAATCAACACAGCTCCAGCAGCACAGTCTTTAGCAATCTTAGCCAGTTCATGATATGTCTGACCGACGGTTAAATCCACCACAGACTCTAAGGCGGTGTTCATCAGTTCCATAACCAAAACAGCACTGATGGTAATGGCAACCACCGCCGCTTCGATCGGTTTAATGTGCAATGTAATTCCTAGACACAGCGCCACTAAGCCAATTGCCAAATGAATACGAAAGTTTCGCTGAGTTCTGACCGCATAAACAATACCGGCCCAGGCATAGCGAAAGCTAATAAATAAATTAGGAGCAACCTGCCAGGCAGTTTTGCTGTCCTTTTTACCCTTGGGAGCGGTTTGAAGGTTAGAAGAAATAGACATGCACAAACCTTAGAGATGATATGTTTTAGTCTGTAGAAAAGTACGGGCCGACTGATTTATCAGCAGTAACTACAACCACAATGTCAGAATTACTGCTCAGTCAATTTAGAGAACCTATTCAGTCTTCGGACCTAGTTAATCGAAGCCTGGAACCACTTAATAGTTTCCCGAAAGAATTATCATTCTGCAGGCTATGTTAACCTTCATCAAAGTCTGTAATCGTATATTACCTATCTAGATTCAGAAGTTAACGTTCTTCTTGCTAAAAGATTAGATGAATCTGCTGAAGAAGCGCATGCTGCTTTACCAGCATACTTTCTAGGGCTGCATCATCGGGATGGTCCCATCCTAATAGATGAAGGAGGCCATGGGCTGCGAGCCAAGCTAACTCTTGAGTAAGTGAATAACTATCATTGTGACGCTGCCGCTGAGCTGTTTCCACAGAAATAACCACATCCCCCAATGGCAAAGGGGATTCTTGATAAATAGTCTCGGCACCAGGAAGCTCTATTTCTTGGGCAGCAAATGCAAGGACATCGGTGGCTTTATCTTGATAACGATAGGTGGCATTTAGCTGCTGAATAGTCGTGTCGTCTGTGAGGAGAAGGCTAACCTCATAGCGAGCAATAGGCGACAGTGTGGGTTTGAGTTCTTTTAGCCAGGCAGTAAACCAGTTTTGCCAGGTTAACGTCGTTGGCAGCTGTGAGGATTGGGTATCCACCAACTCCGTAGTCTCAACCCAAAGCTCTACTTCGGGTATTGCATGGTTGGTCTTTAACGAAGTCACCGAGTGAGGTAGGCCAACCCGACTAATACGCCCAGTAAACCCATAGCGGTAAGGGAGAAATGAAATAACGACTTACTACCTTTTTTCACCATATTACGCATGGCCAGCTTGACATAGCTGGGTGCAGGCTCGGTAGTTGGCGTTTCGATAGAGGGTGGAGGAGATTGGGGCATGAATTTTTGCCAAGGGTACTAGTGTTTAAAGAAGGGCTGGCCAGTTAACAATGGGCCAAGCTTAACCGTTCAAATATTAGGTAATGTATCAGGTCGCGGCAGCGCGAGTGGGTTAAACCGCTGCCTCCTGAGTAATTTGATTTTCTTGTTGAAGGAGTGCCTCGATAAAGGGGTCAAGATCGCCATTCATCACATCGTCCACTGCAGTGGTTTCAACGCTAGTACGCAGATCTTTGACCATTTGATAGGGATGAAAAACGTAGTTGCGAATTTGATTGCCCCAGGCAGCTTCTACCATGTCACCTCGAATATCAGCGACCGCTTGAGCCTGCTGTTCTTGGGCAATGACTAACAGTTTTGCTTTTAGCAAAGCCATGGCTTTTTCTCGGTTTTGCAGTTGCGATCGCTCCTGAGTACATCGCACTGATAATCCCGTCGGCAAGTGGGTAATCCGCACAGCCGTTTCCACCTTGTTTACATTCTGGCCACCCGCTCCACCGGAACGCGATGTCTTAATTTCCAGGTCTTTATCAGGGATATCCAGCTCTATGGTGTTATCCAATACTGGCATCACCTCAATACCTGCAAAACTAGTCTGCCGTTTGCCGTTGGCATTAAATGGAGAAATCCGAACCAGTCGGTGAGTGCCCTTTTCGGCTTTCAAATAGCCGTAGGCATAGCGCCCATCAATTTCTAAGGTGGCTGATTTTAGACCCGCTTCTTCTCCCTTAGATTCTTCAACCAGTTTGATGCTGTAACCATGCTGTTCACACCAGCGGGTGTACATGCGTAGCAGCATCTCTGCCCAATCTTGAGCATCGGTCCCACCGGCACCAGCGTTAATGGTCACAACCGCACTGTTTTTATCGTAGGGGCCAGATAGTAGCTGCTGGAGTTCCCACTGATCCAGGTCTTTTGTCAGATTTTGGGCCGTCTCTTGAGCTTCAGATAAAAGAGCCGGATCTGACTCTACTTCTAGTAACTCTGCAATGGTTTGAATATCGCTTAGCTGAGTATTCCAAGTACTGAGCTGTTCTAGATAAGACTTATATTCGTTTAACGTTTGCAGCGTTTTCTGCGCTTGCTCCTGGTTATCCCAAAAATCGGGTTGGGCAGCCACCTGTTCTAGATCATCGATTTTTGCTTGAATGGCAGGTAGGTCAAAGATACTCCTGAGCTTTGCCCAGGCGGTTGGTGAGTAGGTCGCTTTCGCGTTTGAGGTCGGACAGATCTAACATTAGGCGGCAAGCATCAGGCAGTGAGGTAGGTCTTGGTCTATTAATAATTCTATAATGTCTCCCGCAGTCCGACCGCTGATCGATTCCCCATGGCCCTTTCTTATAAGCTTTGGCAAGACCATCTGGAACTGGCTAATGAGAGCCTGGCCCATCCGTTTGTGCAGGGTATTGCAGATGGGACTTTACCCAAGGAAACGTTTGCCTACTATGTAGGGCAAGACGCATTTTTTCTAGAAGCCTTTGCCCGAGCCTACAGTATTGCAGCGGCCAAAGCGCCCACCTGGAAAAGTTTTAATGTATTCCACGAGCTAGCTGCAGGCGTACTATCGGAACTAAAACTGCATCATAACTATGCCCAGGCTTGGCAGGTGGACTTGGCTCAGGTGAGCCCAGGTACCGCCACGCGGCAATATACAGACTTTTTACTGGCAACGGCCTGGAGTCAGCCCATTGGGGTCACAGCTGTCGCCATGTCACCCTGCATGCGGCTGTATGCCTATCTAGGTCAGCAGCTTGCCCAAGACGGCATTCCTGAGCACGCCTATAAAGATTGGATTGCTACCTACAGCAGTGATGAATTTGAGCCCTTAGCAACCCAGCTAGAGGCTCTAGTCGATGAGTATGCAGACGAAAGTGAGTTAATTCGCTCTACCTATCGCTATGCGATGGTATGTGAGCGGGACTTTTTCCAGTCTGCATGGCAACATCGAGAAGTATGAAGGGGTGCGTGTAATGTCTACTTCGCTTGACTGAATTGCTTTTAATCTTTTAGGAGAACCACCCCATGGATAGGCGAGCTTTTCTAAGGAACTCGCTCATAGGCTTTGCTGCGGGGGCTTGCGGCAGCAGCAATCTCGGGTCTGTAGCTGAGTCAGAAGAACAAGGCACTACGCCGCTAGATCCAAGGCCCCGCGTCATAATTATCTCTGACATCAGGGTTGGTGTCGGCGATCCAGACGATAGACAATCAATGGCGCACCTAATGATGTACGCCGATGAAGTAGACATTCGTGGAATCTGGCCCGATACCCTTGATAGTGGGGTTCAAGGCACTCAAATGGTGCTGGATCTGTATGAAGAGGACTACAATAACCCAGCCTATAATTTTCAAGCGCTAGAGTATCCTTCACCGTCCTCTCTGCGCACCAAGTTATTTACCAGCCATGACCAGGCTATTGCTGCCATTAAAGCGGAAGCCGGTCTTAGCGATCCTCGTCCCATCTATCTGTTGTTATGGGGAGGAACCCATCGTGTTCCTCAGAGTTTTGAAAAACTGACCTCTGCAGAGCAAAGCAAGATACGGCTGATTTCAATTGGCACATATCTATTAGACAATGCCCTGGCCGATGGCGATGGTCAAAAATATAACTGGAATGCTTGGGGAGAGGCCCGCATGGATATCTGGAATCGTTTTCCAGCTCTTTGGTGGCTAGAAATGGACTGGTCATGGAATGGCATGGCTTTTAACAAGGATCTACGCGTGGCCGACGAAGCTGTTGCTCTCAATGACTTACTTGCCCAAAAGGCTGGTGCCCTTGGCGCACATATCAAAGAAGTATTTCCTAGATACTTTCGCTCATTAGATACCAATTCGTTACTTTACCTGTTAGATAAGTCTAATAACCTGGATGACCCGACTCAGGGATCGTGGGCAGGCAGATACTACAGCCCCTTTCCTGATAGACCAAGCTATTACACAGGGATTGATGGCGGGTATGAATGGGACTACACCAATCCTGTCAATACATGGCAAAACGCCACCAATGTATTTACTGCCCGTATCGATACATGCATATCTCAACGGGATACATGGCACCAGGCATTTATTCAAAAGGTCATGGCGCTATATGGCCATGAACCATTAGATGAAGCTTTAGGAACAGCCTCATAAGAACAAATAGCAAGCTCGACTCTCTCGGTTGAGAAAATTTTGCTCTGTAATAGTTTGAGGGAGACACCATTTCACGTAGGCGGATCTATCCGTTTATTCAATGGATAGTCCTGGTAGACCTGCCACCGCTGGCCATTGTGGCGCAATAGGGTTAGGTTTTGGGCCGTAAAGTCAAATACCAGGGTTTTTTGTTGAAATTCTGGCCAGGCTTGGTGAAATGCTGCTTTGGTTAGATCGCGAAAGGCAACAGTCATGTGAGGGCAGAAGCTGCGATAGCGGTGGTCGGTGATACCGTGTTTGGTTTCCATCAGTGTGGCTAACTCATGTTGTAAAGCCATAAGTTCAGGACTTTGGACAACATCGACATAGCTGACCTTAGGGGGGAAGGCTCCGAAGTTACGGAGTGCGATCGCGCCCTCGCCCTTGCTCTTATCAGCAAATCCCTTCAATCCCTCCATTAACTCATCTAAATCCTGTTCTGTTGACCACTCAAATGGAGCCTGTAATGTGATGTGCGGCGGTGAATTAAACGCCTTACGAGAACCGTACTGCTGCTTAAAATAACCCTTAATTTCATTGACAGCTGCCTGAATCTCTGGAGGAGGAACCAGAGCGATGAAGAATCGCTGCAAAACCATAGCTTAGCCATTAATATTTTTACAATGTATGACAATCTGCTGAATGCTCAGTAGATCGCATCGCACATCGCTGTTGCTACGCCTTTAGCGAGCATCACTGTTGTGAACCGCACAAAGCTATATTTCGTAGACAACTGTTGCTGGAGTTTGTTTATGGTCTGGTTTGTCAAAATTGAGCATGGCATTGTTAATAAGACCACATTCGATCAGTTTGTACCGGCCCATGTTGCCTACGTCAAAGAGTTAATTGCTAAAGGTCACCAAGCCAAAACAGGGTATTGGGCTGAGCGTGGTGGCGGTATGTTGTTATTTCAGGCATCCTCTCGCGATGAGGCTGAAGCCATTGTCAACGCCGATCCACTGATTCAAAATGGCTGCGTTGATTACGAACTGCACGAATGGTGCGTAGTGGCGGAATAGCCCGCTACAATAACTAACCCAAGTGGGTTCAAAATTTTTACAGTCGTTTAGGTCAGCATGGCGAAAACCAACAAAAAATCCCAGCCCAGCGACGGCTTTAAGGTCATGGCTGATAATCGTCAGGCTCGCTTTACCTACGAAATTTTAGATAGCTATGAAGCGGGTATTGAGTTAAGAGGTACTGAGGTTAAGTCTATCCGAGCGGGCAAAGTGAATCTACGAGACGGCTATGCCCAGGTCAAAAGTGGTGAGGTGTGGCTACTCAACGTCCACATTTCACCTCACAATATGACCAACCAGGCTTATAATCACGACCCGCGTCGTCCGCGTCGACTATTGCTGCACAAAGCAGAAATTCGCAAGCTAATTGGCAAGGTAGAAGAAAAAGGACTGACCCTGGTGCCGCTAAAGCTTTACCTAAAGAAAGGTCGAGTGAAGGTGAATATCGCCATTGGTCGGGGTAAGAAGCTGCACGATAAGCGTGAATCTCTAAAACAAAAACAAGAAAAGCGTGACATTGCCCGCATGATGAAAGATCGCTAGCTTGTTTCGCTGTCTAGGGCTGTCACCACCTGCTCATAGATTTGTTCTGCTTCTTCAGATGTATTGCCAATACATGTGAGACCTAGCTTGCCATATTCAGACAGACACCCCATCAGGTGAAATGCAGCTCCTGTGCCAGCAATGGAGTTAAAATGCAGCTGGTCAACCATAATGATATCCATGAGATCGTTGGGTAAAAGCCCCTTGTACTGTTCCTTCTGCAAGTTATCAGAGGCTCGGTAATATTTGGACTGTCCCTGAGGCGTATAGAACTGACCATCTTCAAGGTTATAGCTACCGTTGGTCAGTAGCTGCAGCGCCATAAATGGATGGGTGGTTCCTCCCTTACGCAAGTTAATTTCGATTGCATGCAGTTCCCACTGCTGAGGCGCTGTTTGAACTGCAATAAAATCAACGCTATACCGTTCTAGTGCTCCTCGCTTGGCTAGAACTTCTCCAACAAGACACCCCATTTTTTGGAGTTCCATACGATAGGCTTCATCTGCAGGAAACCGACAGCCTAGAAAGATTTGTCCATCTGGCCCACCCAAAATCTGGTCATGGGTGGATAAAATTTCCACCTCTCCAAACGGAGTAATGTGGCCTTGAACACTGGGAGATCGTTTGATATCACCTTCGATAAAGGCTTCTGCGATCGCACCTAGTTCCTCAATCTTCCGACTAAAGTGCTCCCATGTCTCATGCACGTATTGAAATCGCATGTATTTAAAGGCTTCTATTAGAGCACTGACGCGATTTCCATGGGACTCGTTACCAGGGGCCACAGCAGTCAGTTCATCTAACATCAACAGGGCATTCCCTTCACCTGAAAACCCCTCATTTAGCTTAATTACAATCCGTTTAAGACCAGGCTGTCGCTCCCAAAGTCGGGCTGCAGCGATTGCCAGATCCTTGACACAGCGGGTAAGACAGCTGCCTTCTGGATGAGGAACACCGCAAGCGGCAAAAATATCGCGACTTCCAGCTTTGGTCCCCAAATCTAATAGTGCTGGAGACACCGCCATCAATGGAATGTTTAATTCAAGTGCCAATTGCTGCTCCCAAACCGTTGAATTAAAGCACACCATGTAAGCTTCTTGTGGGGAAAGATACTGACGAATGCGCTCAATCAGACGTGGACGCTGCAAAATTTTTTGGGTCAGCGGCTGCTGTGACCCATCATAGGTAGAAAATAACTGCAGTCTGTTTTGAGCATGGGAACTAGGAATTCCTGGCAATAGCTCCAGGTAATAGTCCACAACACTCGGATGTAACGGCTGTGAAGTTACATAGATTAAAGATGTGTTTGGGTTGCGTAAATGAAGCAGAGAAAAAAGCAGACGCTCTTCGTAATGATGTACTCCCTCTACCTTTCTTAATTCCTCTTGATCCAGGCTTAGAGAAGGCACGACTAAAATCTGTCTAGGAGCACGATCAAAACAGTCAATGGGTTGCCAACACGTCGTTAATTGAGCCTGTAGCTGCTCAAATTTTGAGGTGTTTTGGGTTACCCAGCTGACTGATTCAGTTATCACGATCACTCCCTCACCAACTCAACTAGCTATTGATCTTATTAAACCTGATCAATCAGATCTCTCTCTATTACTACAAAAATAGCGGCGTGACACAATACCCACACCGCTATCTTCGATTTATGCAGAAACTAAACGTCTAGAAAAGACTTAAGCTAGCTTTCGGGAATTCCAGGGGTACTAGTATTTGACTATCCCTGGTGAGGATTTATGGATCTATTTGTAGTGTTTGAGGCTGCAAGTAAGCAATCATTTGATCCACTCCCCGCTGAATCCGACGAGTGACGGTCATTGGGCTAACACCTATACGTTCAGCCACTTCCTTACGGGACAGCCCCTTAAAAAAGACAAATTCAATGGCTGAGCGAGTCTTATCCTCCAGCTGATTAAGTGCTCGCTGCACCTGCTGACGATCTTCTTCTAGAGCCTGCAGCAGCTGATAGTGCATATCAGGCAGGGTGTCTCCTAAGGTGATGGTTGAGTCAGTTTGATGACAAACTGTGGCATCTAAACTTAATGGCATCCGATTTTTGTTGGCCATTTTTACTTGACGCCATTCTTTGACTGAAATATCAAGTGCCTGTGCCATTTCATGGTCAGATGGCTGGCGACCGTAGTGACGAAGTAAATCAGCTTGTAGCTTCTGACTAGCCTTTTGTAAATCTTGCCAACGACGGGGTATTTTAACTGTAGATCCTCGATCTCTCAGAAAATGGAGCATCTCACCACGAATGTAGGGCACGGCAAACGAGCTGAACGCGCATCCTTGGCTTGGATCAAACCGCTCGATCGCTCGAATTAGGCCAAGATAGCCAATCTGCTCAAGATCTTCATAAGGTTCAGCGCATTGATGACTAACGCGGTGTGCTATTTTCCGCACTAGACCAGCATTTAAGCGAACTAAATCATTGCGCAGCTTGATGGAGGGCTCTTGTTTATACGCCATCAGCATCTCCATCCCGCGAGAGCGAAGCGATGAGGTTTGAGTAGCCATAGTGTGCTAAATATCCTGTGTCAGGGCGTTAAATCGTGATTTAAGTACATTGTCGGGATGTTGACTTAAGCGCACCATCGTTGGATTACGGGACTCAGTCTATGAATTTCCTGAAAGTCTCCGTGTATTTACTCTGGCTGTTAAAAATAGCACTTTTGACTAGATTTCCTAAATGCGGATAGCACGCCACATTGAAGAAATCTAATCAGTGATTTTTCTGAGTAAGTTTATTTCGATAAAAATTTGCTTGTGTGCTTTTTTGTGATGCACCTTCTCCCACATATGTAGGAGCTATAGCTGTAATAGATAGTGCGATCGCACTATCACTCACGTATTGTAAAAATTAATTTAGAGATTCTACGATAGCCTTTTCCAGGTTGACCCCCATATAAAACAACTTTGTTATATAGTTCCCATCAAAGTTTGTGTATGTAACTTTTTTCTTAAGAGAAATAACAAAGTTAGGTCAGCTTAGATACGCTAGCAAAATGTTTTGACTTGCAGTGGCTAGCTACATATCGATATCTTGGTGCGCATGTTCATAATAACGGTGATCGCTGAAAGCGTTAGATTACGGGGCAATTTGCTGAATACATTCAGCAAATTGCCATACCTGAAAACCAGTGCTAGCTTGTTTATCATCTCAGCAATCAATGCTGGGCTGATTTTCCAGCTAGCAGCTAGTTTAAAAACTTTCTAACCATGGCAAGATATGTCGTTGCATCTTCCAACATAGGAAAATGCCCAGTATCTGGAACTTCAGCATACTTAATATGGCTACTCAAAGATGCCGCCTGACGCCCTAGTTCAGCAGGGGTAATCCTATCGTATTGGCCAGATATAATTAGGGTAGGTACTTTAAGCGCTGAAAATGCTTGAGGCATCGTTTCTGTAGCATGTTTGCTGACCGATGCTTTAAGCGTACCCATAGCCGTTGCGGTGTCAGCTTGCAAAAAATCATTCAGAAACACCTTCTTATCTTCATAGGGAATTTCTCCTTTTAGAAATCGCGCCATAAAGAATCGAGGTGCTAGAGGGACACGCGCTAGCCATGCAGGTCGAAACATCACTACATAGCTACCAAAGGTATGAAAGGCATTAAAAGCAAGCTCATCATATTCAAATGAGCCATTACAGGTCAGTATTGCTTTACTAACCCGTTGGGGATAGCGATTGAGAAAATACAGTGCTACTGAAGCGCCCATAGAATGAGCGTTGATGAATACCTGCCCTAACTTCAAAGTAGTTAGTAAACATTCAAGATCATCCGCAAAACTCTCTAGAGCTCCGAGCTCAGGTGTAGTGGCTAGTGCAGGTGATGAGCGACCAAACCCACGCAAATCATACAGTAGACAATCAAATTTGTCCTGCATAATGTGGGCTGTACGTTCCCAATAGCGAGCAGAGCCTCCCCATCCGTGAAGAAAAACTAAAGTTGGTCGACGCCCCGGCTTGCCATTACAAATCCATTCATAATAGTGGTCAACCCCGTTCAGTGCTACGTAGGCCATACATCTCTTCAGCTAGTTACACCTCTTACAGATTGCCATTTAGGGATACTGAAATAGTTGAATCACAGGTTTTGCTTAAGCAGATTCTGGCTTGGGTAATGAAGAAGGATGCATCAGCAGCTCAGCAGTGGAGCGTTTCTCAACCATCTCACGAGTAATTTGAAAACGCTTCATATCTTTTCTTGAAGGCAGCTCGTACATAACATCCAACATAATTTCCTCAATAATGCTGCGTAGAGCCCGAGCGCCCGTTTTGCGGCGATACCCTTCCTGAGCAATGGCGCGAATTGCATCTGGCTTGAACTCTAGGCTGACACTATCCATAAGCATCAGCTTTTGAAACTGTTTAACCAGAGCATTCTTCGGCTCGGTCAAAATCGCCATCAGTGCCTCTTCATCAAGCGGATTGAGTACCGATATAGCTGGAATACGGCCAATAAATTCGGGAATCATCCCAAACTTAACGATATCATCGGCCTCTAAGCTCTTTAATATATCAGCGGCGCGCTTATCACGGTTAAATTGGGTTTGAGGCTCACCTGAGCCCTGCACAAAGCCCATGGACTTTTTACCAATACGCTGTTCAATAATTTTCTCTAGACCGACGAAGGCACCGCCACATATGAATAAGATATTGCTGGTGTCGATTTGGATGCAGTCCTGATATGGATGCTTTCGGCCACCTTGGGGAGGAACATTAGCAACGGTGCCCTCTAACATTTTGAGTAGAGCCTGCTGCACACCTTCGCCAGAAACATCTCGCGTAATCGACGGGTTCTCACTCTTACGAGCAATCTTATCAATTTCGTCAATGTAAATGATGCCTCGCTGAGCTTCCTCAACATCCAAGTCTGCCACCTGTAGTAGCCTTAGCAAAATATTCTCTACATCCTCACCTACGTAACCAGCCTCAGTGAGGGTAGTTGCGTCAGCTACGGCAAAAGGCACATCTAAAATCTTAGCCAATGTTTGAGCCAGCAAGGTTTTCCCTGAACCAGTTGGGCCAATCAGTAAGATATTAGATTTCTGTAACTCTACACTGTCCTCACCAGGATCACCTCCCGACTGAACATAGCTCAACCGCTTGTAATGGTTGTAGACTGCTACAGATAAAACCTTTTTAGCCTCGTCCTGACCAATCACATGTTCGTCAAGATAGGCCTTAATCTCTCTGGGTTTAGGAATCTGATTTAGAGAAATATGTGAGGGTGATTTACGACCGCGCTCAGGTTGCTGTTCTCGACGGGGCGCTGGAGGAGTAACAGCAGAACTTGAATCAAACAGTTCCTCTTCCAATATTTCGTTACACAGATCAACACACTCGTCACAGATATATACCCCTGGACCAGCAATTAACTTTCGCACCTGCTCCTGAGACTTACCGCAAAAGGAACATTTGAGATGTGAGTCATACTTAGACATATCAGCCCTAACCTAGTGCGTTGACATCAAATCGGCAGTATCGCGAGAAATCACAGTATCAATCAGGCCATAATCGGCAGCTTCAGCAGCAGACATGAAAAAGTCACGCTCGGTATCATCTGCAATTCTGTCCAAAGGCTGGCCTGTGTGACCAGCTAACAACTCATTTAGCCGCTGCTTAAGATATAGAATTTCCCGCGCCTGAATTTCTATATCAACAGCTTGGCCCTGAGCACCACCAAGAGGTTGATGAATCATAATGCGAGCACTAGGCAAAGCCATTCGCTTCCCCTTAGCCCCACCAGATAGTAGAATCGCCCCCATGCTAGCAGCTAATCCAAAACAGATGGTTACGACATCTGGACGAATCTGCTGCATCGTATCGTAGATAGCCATACCCGCTGTAATCGAGCCACCGGGTGAATTGATGTATATCTGGACATCTTTTTCAGGATCCTCAGCATCTAAATATAGCAACTGAGCCACGATTGAGTCGGCTAAAGTATCATCTACGCCACTTCCAAGGAAAACTATACGTTCTCTTAATAACCTTGAATAAATATCAAATGCTCGTTCGCCCCGCCCGGACTGCTCTAGAACTACCGGAAGCATATTGCTCGTTCCATCACTGCCAGAAGATAACGAATGTCCAGACAAAGCAGGCATTGATGCGCTTTTGTAAGGATGAAACATTGATGAATACATATACTAAATTATTCGCGCGGCTGATTCCCTATATATTATGCCTTATCCCTTTGCTGAGACGCTTATTGGGGTGGCCCCAATACTCTAACGAAAACCGATGAATTTCAACAGTGACCTGATACTTTTTTTGCGACCCTCTGCTTAAGTTGTGTTGTACATAATCGCGCGCAACCCTTTGTGTAAATGGCAAATACCCGCCACTGACAACCTTTTGTCTCTCAAAGAATTTGAGCCGAAAAGCTGGATCCGCTCAAGCTCAACATTCATCTAGAGCACTTAACTGATTAGATAAGTGCTCTAGATCTAAAGTTACTCTTCCTCAGTCACTGTTGCCACGTCACCTTCTTCATCCTGTTTTAAGGTGCCCTCTGGAACTAGCTCAACAGCTGCATTGTCTGATAGCCAAGCCAGTATTTTTTCTTTGAGAAGGTCTTCATTCACAACTTGCTTTAAGCGATCGCTATCAATATTGGCTGGGTCATCCACTTCGGCCATCATCTCGTCCATACGAGCAACAACAGCTTTCTCATCGACAGTAATAGACTCCTGTTTAGCCACTTCTCCTAAAGCCAGAGTTCGACGCAAACGCTCGGTAGCTTCAGGTTTAGCATTTTCACGCATATTTTCAACCAACTCTTTGGTTAAAAATTTATTGATGTCAATTCCCTGATTAGATAGCTGCATCACTGTTTGAGTAACGATGTGATCAACTTCTCGCTGTAACAAGGTTTTGGGGATTGACACTTGAAGATGAATGACAAGCTCATCTAATAAAGCTTTTTCCGTGTTGGCCTTCGTCGCATCTTCAGCTTCCTTTTTGAACCGCTCCTCTAGAGACTGTTTGAGTTCATCTAGTGTGTCAAATTCGCTAACCTCTTGAGCAAGATCATCATCAAGATCAGGCAGCTCTCGTTCTTTCAAGTCGTTCAAGGTAATGCTGAAAACTGCTGGTTTACCAGCTAAATCTTCTTGGGGATATTCTTCAGGAAACGTAACGTCAACATCCTTGGTTTGACCCAGTTCCATTCCCACAATACCTTCTACAAACCCTGGGATAAAACGACCTTCCTTAATTTCGACTTGAAATTCGCTGGCACTCCCTCCCTCAAATTCTTCAGGTTCTTTACCGTCTTCGAGAATTTTGCCAACAAAATCCACTACAGCTACATCTTCTTCTTGGGCTGCTCTGTCTTCAATGGGTACCAACGTAGCCAAGTTTTGCTGGTAGCTTTCTAATGTTTCATCAATTCGCTCTGTGCTGTATTTAACCTCTTCAGCCTTAACTGATAAACCTTTGTATTGCTCAAGTTTGGCCTCAGGAGGAACGTCAACAGAAGCAGAAATAGTTAGAATTTTGCCTGGCTCGAATTCCTCAATTAATGTTTCAAAACCAGAGCGTAGCTGATAGTTGCCTAATGCTTCGATTTTTTCTTGAGCAATGGCCTTATCAATCACTGTTTGCACAAGTTCTTCGAGAGCCGCTGCTTTAAGTCTAGTTGCCCCCAATTGCTGCACTAGGATCTGGCGAGGTACCTTACCTTTTCGAAATCCAGGAATATTAGCTGTCTTCATATATTTACGCAGCGTTTGCTCATAGGTCTGCTTAGAGACATCGGCAGGAATTTCGATTTCTAAGCCAACCTGACTATCGGGCAATTTTTCCTGGGTAACTTTCATTGGGCGATTTTTAGTCCTAGTTGATTGGTTGCGCAAAAAAGAGGGTATGCAGTGCATCGACCTTGTAAAGAGTTTGCTCCGTTTTGAGGAACAGTTCCTTTACCTCTAAGTCGAACGACAGCTTTCCAAAAGCTAGTGTCACCTTTGTTTTGCAAAGCTGTCGTGGGTATGTGAAGAACATCTAAGACTCAATGAGCATTAGCTGCGAACGCAGTTAGCTATATTACCTGATTATTTCTATCTGGAGCTGTAGAGTCTAAAATGTTTAGGCCAGAAGTTTTTGTACGGCATCCGTTACATAGGTAATTGAGATTGCTTCGCATGCTATCGCCTATCGCTGAGTCCCGTATGATTGGATGAGTGGTGGTATGATTGGCGAGTACATGCTTTTATGTTTTACTTTGCTTTTAGATTAGTAGAGCTTAGGTAAGACAGAGCATTTACGGGATGTGGCTTGTGAAATGCTCCTCAGCTCTGTGAGACTGCTTTAATGGTGATCTCGTTAATCGTTTACTAGATGAATGATATTTACAGACTGTCTAGCAACGAAATAAGTAAGAAAATTAAAGATATTGGAAAAGAGTAAGTAACAGGTGGTCAGCTAGGCGGTTTTGAGGCAAGATCTACTCTGAACTACCGAGTATTTGGGCTGATATCTAACCACACCGTTTCAAATGAGCGCTTTCGTAACGCTTGTATGGGATCAATGACTCTCTGTAGTATTTTCTTTGATATCGTCACAGCCTGTTAGACACATATGAATTTCAGCAGCAGCTGTCAGCAGCAGTTTTGATAAGGACGTTTGAGATTAATTACGCGGAGCTGACTGCTAAATAGGATTAAGGGGAATTTTTGATGTTTGTAGGAAATTTGTGAATGAGGGAGGTTGATTCTTTTGCCTGAAGCCTATCATGTAGCAATTATGGGAGCCACTGGTGCCGTCGGTACTGAACTTCTGGAGCTTTTGGAAAAGCGCGACTTCCCTGTCAAAGAGCTGACCCTTTTAGCATCTTCTCGATCAGCAGGTACAGAATTGCTGTTCAAGGGTAAACCGATTACGGTCAAAGCTCTTAGTGATGCAAATTTTGCTGATATTGACGTTGTTCTTGCTTCCGCAGGTGGTGCTGTCTCTAAAGAATGGGCACCCAAAGCGGCTAAGGCTGGGGCTGTAGTCGTTGACAATTCCAGTGCCTTTCGCATGGATTCATCGGTGCCGTTAGTGGTTCCTGAGGTTAACCCTAATGATGCGTTTAGTCATTCAGGCATCATCGCTAACCCTAACTGCACAACTATTTTGATGAGTGTGGTTTTGTGGCCGCTACATCAATACCAGCCAATTGAACGTGTTGTAGTTGCCACGTATCAGTCGGCAAGTGGAGCAGGCGCACGAGCAATGGAAGAGGTTAAACAGCAGGCTGGGGCGATCTTGCAAGGTAAAATTCCTCCCACTGAGGCGTTTCCTTATCCGTTGGCATTTAACCTATTTCCCCATAATTCACCGCTCAACGAGCAGGGATACTGCCAAGAGGAAATGAAGATGGTGAATGAAACTCGTAAGATTTTCGGGGTTTCTGATTTGCGTATAAGTGCGACTTGTATAAGAGTGCCTGTTTTACGTGCTCATTCAGAAGCGGTCAATATTGAGTTTAAGGAACCGATAAATGCCAGAAAGGCATTGGAGTTGCTGCAGACAGCGCCTGGTGTAAAGGTAGTGGAAGACTGGCAGGCGAATTACTTTCCTATGCCTATTGAGGCTAGCGGGCAAGATGCCGTGCTTGTTGGTCGAGTTCGTCATGATTTGTCTCATGAATGTGGCTTAGAGCTTTGGTTAAGTGGTGATCAAATTCGGAAAGGTGCCGCACTCAATGCAATTCAGATTGCCGAACTTCTAGTCAGTAAACAAGCGCTCAAACCTAAGGCTTTGGCTTAGTAAATTGCTTACCGTTTCTCCAGGATCTGGCTTATGGATTCGGACAGCTACAGAGTGAGTCAAACACATAAGTGATGTTCCAATAATTCTCATCAGCTCTTTTAAGAAGGTGGCTGGAGTAAATGCTTCTCTAATTCTTTGCAGACATAAATTAAAGTTTTTAGCATGTTTCAAATCTAGCGAGGGTGGATAGGACGTGGCATATTTTGGACGAGTACTCACGGCAATGATTACCCCTTTTGACCAGACAGGGGCCGTCGATTATGAGTCTGTACGACGTTTAGCATCTTATCTGGTCGAGCATGGGACAGACACAATCGTGGTTTGTGGTACAACAGGAGAATCGCCAACACTTACCTGGCCAGAAGAATACGAGCTATTTCAAGTGGTTAAAGCTACTATTAAGGGGCGAGGTAAGGTAATTGCAGGAACAGGGTCTAACAGTACTGAAGAAGCTATTGAAGCTACCCAGAAAGCTGCTGAACTTGGTTTAGATGGTACTCTTCAAGTAGTGCCGTATTACAATAAGCCCCCCCAGGTTGGTCTGTTAAAGCACTTTAGTGCGATCGCAACTGCAGTTCCACAATTGCCCATGATGCTTTATAACGTTCCGGGGCGTACTGGTCGAAACCTAGAAGCATGGGCAATTGCAGAGCTAGCGAAAATCCCGAATATTGTTTCTGTCAAAGAAGCCAGTGGCGATTTAGACCAAGTGAGTGAAATTCGTCGACTAGCAGCTGATGATTTTGCTATCTATTCAGGGGATGATTCGTTAACGTTGCCGATGCTTGCGGTAGGGGCTGTAGGAGTAGTGAGTGTTGCTAGTCATTTGGTTGGAAACTCACTGCAGCAAATGATTCGAGCCTATGAAGAGGGACAGGTGTCGGTAGCTCGAGACATACATCTCCAGCTGTTACCTCTGTGCAAAGCGTTGTTTGCCACAACCAACCCAATTTTGGTTAAAGCTGCATTACAGCTTCAAGGATGGTCTGTGGGTTCTTGTCGTTTGCCTCTGAGCGAAGCACCTGCTGACTTAACCAAAGAGCTTAAGCGCCTATTGGCTGAGCTAGAGCTATTGCCAGCACCAGCCGTTGTATGAGTTCTAAACTACTGAACGCAGCTTAAAATTAATCAGTTGCACTTCTTTTAGAAGCATTCTGCCTTAATCAATGCATCGGACCTTATAAAAACCTTCTCTAAACGTTTTTACACAATTTTGACCTTTCATTAAGCAACTTATGCGCCAACGATCTAGAACCAGCCAACGATCTAGAACTACAACAACAAAAAGTAGTAACAATCAAAACGATACTCAAAAGCCGATGGGTACTGCACCTAAATTAGTCGATAAATCTCCTGGAAAAATCGATAAAAGCACCCTTAAGATTATTCCTTTGGGCGGGCTACACGAGATTGGCAAGAATACCTGCGTCTTTGAAATTAACGACGAAATTATTTTATTAGATGCAGGTTTAGCATTTCCATCTGACGAAATGCATGGTGTAAATATCGTTCTGCCAGACGTTACATATCTGCGAGAAAACCACCATAAGATCAAAGGTATGATTGTTACCCATGGTCACGAGGACCATATTGGTGGTATCGCATTTCACCTCAAGCAGTTCGATATCCCAGTTATCTACGGCCCTCGGCTTGCTATGGCCCTTCTGGCTGACAAACTAGACGAAGCAGGCGTAGCTGAGCGCACTGAACTTCGAACGGTTCAACCCCGTGATGTTGTCAGATTGGGCCAGTCTTTTGAAGTGGAGTATATTCGCAACACCCACTCCATGGCAGACAGTTTTACAGTAGCGATTCGTACACCCGCAGGCGTTGTAATTCATACGGGTGATTTTAAGATTGACCACACCCCAGTGGATGGTGAGTTTTTTGACTTTGCGCGTTTGGCAGCCTACGGCGAGGAGGGAATCCTGTGTTTGGTTAGCGACTCTACCAATGCTGAGGTTCCAGGGCATACCCCTTCTGAGCGTTCAGTGTTTCCAAATCTAGATCGTGCCTTTAGTGAGGCAAAAGGCCGTCTAATGGTGACGACGTTTGCTTCGTCAGTTCATCGGGTCAACATGCTACTAGAACTTGCGCAAAAACATAAGCGCTCGGTTTTTGTAGTAGGGCGTTCCATGCTTAATGTGATCGCTCATGCGCGTAGCTTGGGGTATATCAAGTGCCCAGACAATTTGTTTAAACCTCTGAATACCCTGAATAGTTGCCCTGATGAAGACGCCATGATCCTGACTACAGGATCTCAGGGAGAGCCTATGGCGGCATTGACACGTATCTCTAATGGCTCCCACCGTCAAATTAAAGTACGTGCTGGCGACACTATTATCTTCTCGGCTAATCCAATTCCTGGTAATACCATTGCAGTTGTCAATACTATTGATAGGCTGATGGCCCAAGGAGCTAATGTTATCTATGGAAAGAGACGAGGGCTGCATGTGTCGGGACATGGTGCTCAGGAAGATCAAAAATTAATGCTGGCGCTGACTCGTCCAAAGTATTTTCTACCTGTGCACGGTGAGCACCGTATGCTTGTTAAGCATGCGGCAACTGCTCAAAGTATGGGTGTGCCAACCGACAATATGGTGGTCATTCAAAATGGCGATATTGTGGCTGTTGATAACGAGAAAGGTATTCGGATTGCAGGTAAGGTTTCGTCAGGAATTGAACTGGTTGATTCGTCTCGTAACGGCATTGTTGGTCGTACGGTTCTAAAAGAGCGTCAGCAACTGGCGGAAGATGGAATTATTACAATATCGACAACTATAGACAGCAAGGGTAAGCTGCTGGCGCCACCTGCAGTACATTTACGGGGTGTCGTCACCAAGCTTTCCCAAGCTGATTGGGAGACAAAGATGAATCAGGTCGTCGCATCTGGCTTACGGAGCCGTTGGAATGAGGTGGTTGATACTTCTGGTGACCAAATTACTGTGCGATGGGATGGCTTGCGATCTCGCCTAGAAGAAGAAGTGCGTCACTTTGTGCGACGTGAACTCCCTAAGCGCTATCCACTGATTGTTTTTCTAATGCAGCCCATTGAGGCTAAGACATCGTTAAAGTCTGTAGAGATTGTTAAGAAACGAGTGGTAGCTGTCTAAAGTGATTTCTTAGTGATATTTGGCTTGAGGACATGTCCCATGATTGATGGGTAGTCATGCCCTTAAGCTAGATGTAATCAATCACCCACCATAAATCTGCAGGATTACTGACATATTTTCTCCAGAAAGATTGAAATAAAAATTCCAAAATCCTAGCCATATGGGCACGCTCAAGCTATAATCCATTGCAACTGAAGCTGCCGTAGGATAACCACGGAGTTTGTTAGCTGCAGCTCACCCAATGGCGAGTACTAACTAGTTGCGCTTCTGTCAGAACGCTTGCGGTTGCAACGTACTAGCGGCGCTTACAGTCTGTCTGGGGCCCAGTACTCTAATCGGATTTATCTAAACGTCACTTCTAGCTGCCAAGCAGTGAGGTTTTTTGGATTCCTGCGGTTCTCTCTGTAGCCTGCCCATGGCCTCAACAGAGCCCGGTTGACTTTAATTAAGTGCCAAAGGGGTTAGGTTGAGCAGCTGTCTCAGATTTGAAGGATTAATCGTTGAGCTTGCGCGTGTCGACCCCGGTGATTATGGGTTGGCCGCATAGGTTTTTGAGGAAATTGGATGCCTAAGCAGATCATTATTGCGGAGCAGCATCGTACTGCCGCCGTCTTTTCAGAAGATCAAATTCAAGAGTTAATTGTGGCTACCGGTAGCCACCAAGTCGGAGACATTTATGTAGGTACTGTTGAAAACGTACTCTCAGGTATTGATGCCGCTTTTATCAACATTGGTGATAGCGAGCGTAATGGCTTTATGCATGTGTCCGATTTGGGGCCGCTGAAGTTAAAGAGAGCGCCTGGGCCTATCACTGAATTAGTTGCACCAAAGCAGAAAGTGTTGGTGCAGATTATGAAGGAACCTACAGGCAATAAGGGACCACGGCTAACCGGAAAGATTACCCTACCAGGTCGCTATCTAGTGTTAATGCCCTATGGCCGTGGCGTTAATTTATCTAGACGTATTCGCAACGAAGCTGAGCGCCACCGACTACGGGCATTAGGGATTTTAACTAAGCCACCAGGTATGGGGCTTTTAGTACGAACTGAAGCAGAAAGTGTTTCTGAAGAAGCCATTATTGAGGATTTGGAAGCCCTACAGAAACGTTGGGAAGTTGTCCAGCAAGAAGCGATGGCCACTCGACCGCCTGCTTTGCTAAACCGTGATGATGATTTTATTCAGAGGGTTTTGCGAGATGTTTACAATGCTGATGTCAACCGAATTGTGACCGACTCGGATATTGGTATGCAGCGTGTAAAGCAGCATTTATCGAGCTGGAGCGATGGCCATCTACCTGTTGGGGTTTTGGTGGATCATCATCGCACCGAGTCACCACCAATTTTGGAATATTTTCGGGTTAATGCGGCTATTCGTGAAGCGTTAAAACCCCGTGTTGACCTACCCTCAGGTGGATATATCAATATTGAGCCAACCGAGGCTTTGCCGGTTAAAGATGTTAACTCGGGTTCATTTACCCGCTCAGCAACAGCCCGAGAGACCGTACTTTGGACAAATTGCGAGGCAGCGGTAGAGATTGCCCGACAGCTGCGACTCCGCAACGTAGCTGGTGTAATTGTGGTGGATTTCATCGATATGGAATCCCGACGTGATCAGATGCAGGTCTTGGAACACTTTGGCAAGGCTCTACAAGCTGACAAAGCTCGTCCTCAAATCTCGCAACTTTCTGAGTTGGGCCTAGTCGAGCTAACACGTAAACGTCAGGGGCAAAATATATATGAGCTATTTGGCTGCCCTTGCCCTGCTTGTGGTGGTTTGGGGCATCTTGCTCAGCTGCCTGGTGAAGCTCCAGTCGAAGTGCAGCAGTCGGCAATGGCTAATCGGGTTGTACCGATGCCTAACGTTCGAGTTGCGCGCCAGGAGCGCTCTGAAAGCTTAGAACCCGATCAGAATCTAAAATCCCTGGACTTAATCAATCACCCCGACTATCAGGACAAGGGAAATGGTCGAAACCGCCGTCGCCGTCGCCGTGGTAACGATAGCCCTGGTACCCGCAGCAGTCGCTCCATAGCCGCTCCACCTAAGTTGGCAAATAATGGCAGTAGTAATGTTAGTCCTATTGGGAATTCTGCCCCAATACTGACGCCGAGTGTTGAAAGCTTAAGGGATGACCCTTCAACAGACTCACCTCCCTCTCGGGGTAAGCGCTCGCGTAGCCGTAAGCCGGAAACACCTCCTCAGGTAGTGGCTGTAGCGCTCACACCTGATGAACAACGGATTTATGCGGAAATGGGAATCTCTCCCTTGATTATGAGTCAAGAAGAGATTAAAGATACTAAAAATGTGGTTGTATCGGTGATATTGCCTGGTGAAGATCCGCCAGCAGACAATAGTCTAGATGAGACTGTAGAGTCATCAGCTGATGAAGGAGCTGCCGTCACATTCGAGGTAAGAGCTGCTGAGACAGATTCTACCGAACTCACTGACTCTGACCTAACAGATACGTCTGACAGTGAAGCGGAAGATTCTGAGATAGCTGTATTGAGTAGTGATGAGGCTAACCAATCAGAATCTGAGCCAGAAGAGTCAGACACTCCTCCTACACGTCGCCGCCGTCGTCGTCGGTCGTCTTCTGCACCTATCGGTTGATTTTGCATGGTGATTGCGGGGGTTGATGAAGTGGGACGGGGTGCCCTATTCGGTCCTGTTGTAGCGGCGGCCGTAACACTTCATCCTGAGTCAGAGCTATGGTTGCAACAACAAGGTGTAACAGATAGTAAGGCTCTTACCCCTAAAAAACGCCAGCACTTGGTACCTATTATTCGAACAGCATCTATTGATACCCAAATTGGCTGGGTATCAGTTCGACAGATTGATCGAATAAACATTTTGCAGGCGTCACTCCAAGCAATGAAGCAAGCTGTTAATCGGTTATCACCACAACCTGTGCAATGTCTGGTAGATGGTAATCAAACTATTCCTGATCTTAATGTTGAGCAAAAAACGGTGATTAAGGGCGATCAGTCGGTTACTGCGATCTCAGCTGCCAGCATACTGGCGAAGGTTTGGCGAGATGAGCTGATAGTTCGCCTAGCCCGTCGTTATCCAGGGTATGACCTTGCCTCTAATAAGGGATATGGCAGTCCAAATCATCTAGCTGGACTAGAGAAACTAGGGCCTACGCGCTATCATCGCCGTTCTTTTAAGCGATGTAAACAGCTTTCGTTGATAGATTAGCTTTGATCTCAGTCGTATTATCTCAATTGAGATGATGCTAGTACCCCAGTAGTCCAGGCTCGATATTCATGGACTAACCGTCGCTGCAAGCGCTGTTTAATCGTACTTAAAATACCGTTTGCGATCGCATTACCAGTTGACTCTAGCAGCGGTGTTGGCGTTAATCGAAACGCCGCAGGTAGATCGATATGAATGTTTAGTTCAGCATTACCTGACACACCAGAATTGTCGGCACGAGCAGCCAACCAGCCTTGCAGTTTAAATGAGAACCGCCGATTTAACGCAGCATGATGTCGTAATCGGCAAGAATCTGAATAAATAATGATTTCATTGCGCTCATTGGGATAAATTTCTACATCCGCTACAGGTTCCAAGGTCAACATCAAAAACTTGATGGAGCGCATACTAAACTGGAACGTATTATGACCTAAAACTTTGATCTGGCTAGGATCTGCAAGTGCATATACCAAACGTTCGGTATTATTCAAATACTGACTTATAGGCACAGGTGCGGGGTTTATGGAAATGTTTACCGATTGAGATGCATGCAAATGAACCATTCAAACAATTTCACCCCGAGGTTGCATCATGCGTAAAATGCACATATGGCTGACCACATTGAAGGGCTGCTTCTACTGACGCCATCCCTTACAGATAAGAATTTACTCAAAAAGCTATTAAGCTAACTCTAACACCTTTATTTCAGCGGTTACTGACGACTTCTATATATTTCTAGATGATTTCTATTGCTCACCTGGGGCCTCCCGGAAGCTACTCCGAACTAGCCGCCACAAACTATGCATACTGGTTAAAAACCCACAAGAGCCAAGCATCCATATTGGAACCTTACAGCACTATTGCCAAAGCTATACAAGCTGCAGCCAATGGAGAGGCTGATACTGCCATTGTCCCTATTGAAAACTCCATCGGTGGTAGCGTGCGCGATACGCTAGATATGCTCTGGGAACTAGATAACCTAAAGATTCAAAATAATCTTGTTATCCCGATACACCATGCGTTGCTCTCGCACGCATCAAATCTCAACACCATTACAACCGTATATTCTCACCCGCAAGCGTTGACTCAGTGCCAGAAATGGCTCGCTGCTCATCTTCCTAATACTATTCAAGTAGCCACAAGCTCAACAACTGAGGCTTTGCCAACACTAGCTAGAGATAATGCATTGGCAGCAATTTCACCGCTGTGGGCAGCAAAACTATATAACATTCCAACACTCGCGGATCCCATCAACGATAACCCTGATAATGCCACGCGATTCTGGATTTTAAGCCAACAGGTATCTAACTATGGGAGCCACACATCATTGGCATTTAGATTGCCAGATAATACACCGGGTGCACTGCTTAAACCGTTGCAGCTCTTAGCAACCCAAGGCATAAACATGAGCCGTATAGAATCACGCCCAACAAAGCTAGCTCTAGGAGATTATCGCTTTTTTATCGATATCGAAGTAAGTTTAGATGATTCCAATACTCAAGCTGCTCTGCACCTTCTCAAGAATTGCACTAGAAGCTTAAAAGTTTTTGGTAGCTATGATCAGATAGAGGCTCAGGTCCTATAAGCTGCCCTAGTCTCTACGAAGGACTGTCTTCAGGCAAAATATCTTTAAGCGCTGTTCGAGCTGCTAGATGATTGCGGGTAGAGGTTAAGATATCAGCCTCGCGCTCTAAGCGCTGAGCCGTATTCTGCATTTCTAAAAGTTGCTGCTGTTCCCTAGCGACACCGTGCAACGTGCTAGCAATCCAATAGGAAAGCTCTAATGGAAGCTCTGGAACGCTTTCAGGGAACTCAATTTCTTGACTTGTTAGCTTAGAAGACAGATGAACAACATCCCTTAGTAGCTGATCAACCTCAGAAGCCAAAGGCACAAGGTCTTTTTCTGTTGTTTCATCTTCAATCCATTCGACTAGACCCACTAGATAGGGCTTATCTCGAACATAGTCCAATACACGAAATCGTTGCTGACCCATGGTCAGGATTTTCATCCGATCATCTGGTAAACGCTGAAAATGGACAACTTCAGCGCAGCACCCTACTTTGGATATTTCACCGCTATCAGGATCAATCATAAGAACCCCAAAACGCTGATCCGACTGCAGGATCGTGTTCATCATAATGCGATAGCGAAACTCAAATATGTGAAGCGGTAAATGCCTACCAGGAAAGAGAACCAACTCTGGCAAGGGAAACAAAGGCAGCTCTCGGACAGCGACTGATGAAGCAGAATCCATTAGGTTGGGTAGGAGATACTTTGACACAAATACCTTTAAACAAGTAGTTGCTAATCAACAGATTTAAGAGGTATCGCATGCTTATTCTAACTTATCCATCAAATGCACACAGCATTGATGTCAGCCTCATAAACTATAAAACCTGAGCGTATTAAAAAATACAGCTCAGGCTCGTAAATCAATCTGGCTTAACCGATTTCTCTAGTTGAACTAGCCACATACAAAACCTAGAAAATCGGTGAGTTGATAGCTTGAGTAAAAATACCTAAAGTTTGACCTCAATATCTACGCCAGCAGGCAAATCCAACTTCATTAGTGCATCAATTGTTTTGGATGTTGGCTGATAAATGTCAATAATTCGTCGATGTGTACGGGTTTCAAAGTGTTCGCGAGAGTCTTTGTTTACGTGAGGCGAACGCAGTACACAATAAATCTTTCGCTTTGTGGGTAAGGGAATTGGACCGATAGCAGTGGCGTTGGTCCGGTTTGCTGTATCTACAATTTTTTCGCAAGAGGTGTCCAAGAGACGGCGATCAAACGCTTTCAACCGAATACGAATTTTTTGCTGCTGAATAGTAGCCATTACGACTAAAACATCCTTTAATTATCAAGGTTCAACGGTCTTAAGACCAAGTGCAGGAAGGAGGTTAGCCTCCTTCCTGTCGGAAATTAAGGCAGATTACTCGGCACTAATGTTACTCAGTAATCTTGGAAACTACGCCTGCACCTACAGTACGGCCACCCTCACGGATAGCGAAGCGCATTCCTTCTTCGACTGCTACAGGGTTAATTAGCTCCACATTCATTTTGATGCGATCGCCAGGCATAACCATTTCAGCAGCGCTGCCATCATCAGCAGTAAAGCTAGCAATGGAGCCAGTCACATCAGTTGTACGCACATAAAATTGAGGCTTATAGCCAGGGAAGAAAGGTGTATGACGTCCACCTTCTTCCTTATTTAGAACGTAAACCTCCGCTTCAAACTTGGTATGGGGAGTAATACTGCCGGGCTTGGAAAGTACCATACCACGTAGGATATCTTCCTTCTGAATACCCCGTAGCAGCACACCAACGTTATCGCCAGCCATACCCTCATCCAAAGTCTTCTGGAACATCTCAACACCAGTAACAGTGCTCAGAGACGTGCCACGAATACCAACAATCTCTATGGTTTCGCCGACTTTGACTTTACCACGCTCAATACGCCCGGTTGCTACCGTACCACGACCAGTGATTGAAAAGACATCCTCAACAGCCATGAGGAAGGGCTTGTCAACGTCACGCTCAGGAGTTGGAATGTAGGCATCTACCTCATCCATCAGAGCATGAATCTTATCCACCCAATCATCTTCGCCACGACCGAGGTTGCTCTTAGCTTGAAGTGCCTCAACAGCCTTTAGAGCCGACCCTGCAACAATGGGGATATCATCACCAGGGAACTCATAAGAACTAAGCAATTCGCGCACTTCTAGCTCAACCAGCTCAAGTAGTTCTTCATCATCTACTTGATCTTGCTTGTTCAAGAAGACAACGATGTTAGGTACACCGACCTGTTTTGCAAGCAGAATGTGCTCACGGGTTTGAGGCATGGGCCCATCGGCTGCAGAGCAAACCAGAATGGCGCCGTCCATTTGAGCAGCACCCGTAATCATGTTCTTTACGTAGTCTGCGTGTCCAGGACAGTCAACGTGAGCATAGTGGCGAGTCTCAGTCTCATATTCTACGTGTGCTGTATTAATCGTAATACCCCGTGCTTTCTCCTCAGGAGCAGCATCAATATCCTCATAATTACGAGCCTTAGCACCACCAGCTGCAGCTAAAGTCATAGTGATAGCAGCTGTCAAAGTGGTTTTACCGTGGTCAACGTGGCCAATGGTGCCGATGTTAACGTGGGGTTTACTTCTTTCAAACTTTTCGCGTGCCATGTATTTTACTGAGTCCCTAAACTAATTTATGCGTTCCCTTTGTTTCTAGCGATAACCGCATCAGCTACATTTCGCGGAACTTCCGCGTAGTGGCTAAACTCCATAGAGAATATGCCTCGACCCTGAGTCTTTGAGCGAATGTCAGTGGCATAGCCAAACATCTCAGCCAAAGGCACGTTTGCACTTACCTTGGCAAGTCCGCTCTCCGACCCCATACCCTCAATCTGGCCTCGACGAGAGTTAAGGTCTCCCATAATGTCACCGAGAAACTCCTCAGGAGCTTCAACCTCGATTTTCATCATAGGTTCCAGTAGTACTGGAGAAGCCTTTGTGACTGCATCTTGAATAGCTATCGATCCAGCGATCTTAAATGCCATTTCAGACGAATCCACATCGTGGTAAGACCCATCAACCAGTGTGACTTTAAGGTCGATCACGGGATACCCAGCTAGGATACCAGATTCACACTTTTCTTTCATGCCAGCTTGGGCAGGCCCAATATATTCCTTGGGTACAGTGCCACCGACAATCTTAGATTCGAATTCAAATCCGGAGCCTTCTTCCGTGGGTTCAACCTCAATCACGACATGACCAAATTGGCCCTTTCCACCACTTTGGCGCACAAACTTACCTTCACTGGTAACCGCCTTGCGAATAGTTTCGCGATAGGCAACCTGGGGTGCGCCAATGTTTGCTTCTACCTTAAACTCTCGCTTCATTCGATCCACGAGAATATCCAGGTGAAGCTCCCCCATTCCTGCAATCACCGTCTGATTTGTTTCTGGGTTTGTAGATACCCTAAAAGTCGGGTCCTCCTCAGAAAGCGATTGTAAAGCTTTTGCCAGCTTTTCCATATCTTGCTTGGTTTTAGGTTCCACAGCAACAGATATGACGGGGTCTGGCACGAATAAGGACTCTAACACAATTGGACAATCTGTTGTACAAATTGTGTCACCTGTAGTGGTATCTTTCAGGCCTAAAACAGCGCCCAAATCACCAGCCCTAAGTTCATCAACCTCGATGCGCTCATCGGCCTTCAGTACGATTAAACGGGAAATTCTTTCTTTCTTATCCTTCGTTGCATTGTATACGTAGCTACCTTTTTTCAAGACACCTGAATACATGCGAATAAAGGTTAGACGCCCATAGGGATCTGACATGATTTTGAATGCCAGAGCAGCCAGTGGACCCTCATCTTCCGGAGGCCGCTCACCCGTATCCCCACTTGGTAAAGTGCCCTGAATAGGCGGAATATCCAATGGAGAAGGTAAGTAATCGACCACTGCGTCCAGCAAAAGTTGGACACCCTTGTTTTTGAAGGCTGAGCCGCAAAGCATAGGCACCAAGCTGCCACTTGTCACCCCTTTACGTACTGCGCCCATAACCTCTTGAGTGGTAAGTTCCTCACCCTCAAGATACTATTCCATAAGAACGTCATCCGCCTCAGCAATGGCTTCAAGTAATAGAACTCTATGCTCTTCTGCTTGCTCCTGAAGGTCTTCGGGAATGTCCGTCTCCTCAATATCTGTTCCCAGGTCATTGGTATAGATGTGAGCTCGCATCTTGACCAAATCAATGACCCCTTGGAACTTGTCTTCAGCACCAATGGGCATTTGGATAGGAATAGCATTGGCCTTGAGGCGCTCGCGTACTTGATCGTAAACCCGGAAATAGTCAGCTCCGGTACGATCCATCTTGTTGACAAAAGCAATTCGTGGAACGTTATAGCGATCAGCTTGCCGCCAGACAGTCTCTGATTGAGGCTGTACACCCCCTACAGAGTCAAAAACAACAATTACACCGTCTAAGACGCGCATTGAGCGTTCAACTTCGATGGTGAAGTCAACGTGACCGGGTGTGTCAATAATATTGATCTGATGACTGTGCCAGCTGGTGCTGATAGCAGCTGCAGTAATCGTGATGCCACGCTCCTGCTCCTGCTCCATCCAATCAGTGACAGCGTTGCCGTCGTGCACCTCGCCAATTTTGTGGACGACACCAGAATAAAAAAGGATACGCTCAGTTGTTGTGGTCTTACCTGCATCAACATGAGCAGCAATTCCAATGTTTCTAACTTTTTCTAGTGGAGAGGTTCGCGCCATTGCTATAGCATTTAACCGACATTATCAAAGAGTCGTATCACTAACGTTGTAGGCCACATTTTGCCAGGTGCTAATAGCGGTAGTGAGCAAAAGCCTTATTAGCTTCTGCCATACGATGCGTTTCTTCACGTTTGCGGACCGCACCGCCCGTCTCATTGGCCGCATCCATAAGTTCATTAGCCAGCTTAATGGCCATGGTCTTCCCGGCTCTCTGACGAGCAAACTGTGAGATCCAGCGCAAAGATAAAGCTGTACCTCGATCAGCACGAACCTCCATGGGGACTTGGTAAGTTGCACCACCAACACGACGAGCCTTTACTTCAACCAGCGGGGTAGTGTTTCGAACAGCTTGCTCGAACACTTCTAGAGGTTCATTCCCGGTACGCTCTTCAATAAGCTTAAATGCTCCATAGACAATACGGAGCGCCAGAGATTTTTTGCCGCTAACCATGATGCGGCGAACCATCATGCTGACTAGACGGCTACCGTATACAGAATCGGATGGAACAACACGCTTCTGAGCGCTTGAACGACGAGACATAGTAATCCTTTGATGAAACGTATGAGTTGAGTGCTAAGAGCTGACTGAAGTCAGCAATAGCTAGCTAGAGAATTTGTGGCGGATACGCTAGCAAACGCACTGCAACTACACGAAAGCAAAGGGCCCACACCTGCCCACCTTCCGTAGTGCGCTGCCGCAGAACCGTTACTCTTTAGGGCGCTTAGCGCCGTACTTTGAACGACCTTGACGGCGATCCTTAACCCCAGCGGTGTCGAGGGTGCCACGGATAATGTGATACCGCACACCAGGCAGATCTTTAACACGACCGCCGCGAATCATCACAACGGAGTGTTCCTGTAAGTTGTGGCCAATGCCAGGAATGTAGGCAGTTACCTCAAAACCAGACGTTAGTCGGACCCTAGCCACTTTACGCAATGCGGAATTAGGCTTCTTAGGAGTTGTTGTATAAACCCGGGTACATACTCCGCGACGCTGAGGACAACTCTTCAGGGCTGGAGACTTAGTCTTCTTTTGGGGGTTGCTGCGCTCACTCCGAATGAGCTGTTGAATGGTTGGCATACTGAAAAAGGCAAATGCCTTTGCTTCGAAGTTTTCACAAGACCCCATCGTATCGATTCTGGGGCTTGATTGTCAATGCATTTTTGATTTCTGAACTGAAACTTAGCTACTTGGGTGTAGTCATCGCTTACGCCCAAGTAGCTGATTCTACCTGGGCCGTATACATCTGTCCCTATGCTTGACTAAGCACTACCTAGATAGCAGACTTTCTTGGTTTATTTGTTGTCTGTACGAGCATAGTCATCCTGAAAGCGGATGATGTCGTCTTCACCCAAGTACTCACCGTTCTGTACTTCTATTAGCACAAGTGGAATAACGCCCGAATTCTCTAAGCGGTGAGCTGTGCAAGCAGGTACGTAAGTAGATTGATTGGTGCAGAGAAGTGTTTCTTGGTCCCCACAGGTAACTTTGGCAGTGCCAGATACCACAATCCAGTGCTCACTACGATGGTGATGCATCTGTAAGCTGAGGCGATGGCCGGGTTTCACTTCGATACGCTTAATTTTATAGCCTTTACCTTCCTCGAGGACAGTGAAGGAACCCCAGGGACGAGTATCGCTCATGGGAGAGTTATCTTTAACAGTCGTCAAGCTCTCTTTATTTTCTGAAGTAGAAGATTTAGGGCGATCTTGAGTTTGGACCATGGTGATAGTTCCTGTTTGAAAAAGTATGGATACAGATAGCGGCTACGATTTTCATGACTAATCTCTTAGACCATGGAAAAGTTAAAGAGTGCTTAGTCTGTAGTAGCTGAACAGTAGGCGTTATAGCTGCACTGGGCAATGCCAGCGTCAAGTTTGAATACCGGTTTATTTACCGTTTGTATTGATAGTCCACAGGGATTTTATGAATCGCTGCCACACAAACTATTGAAGTCAGTCATTAAACTCAATGGTTTTGCAGTGGCGATCTTAAAGCGCATTTAATCCAGGCTCCATCATAACAGCGGAAATTGGATAGGCGTCACGGGTGGGGGCACCGAAACGGTTAACTAAATCGAGTCTTCAATTTACAAGCATTGACTTAAAGGTTGCTTTAAGCGGCTGCAATATTATGGACGATTGGGAGTAGAGGAATTAGCAAATATGCCTAAGGCATTGTTGATACGAGCTGCTGTACGTGAATGTCGATTGATTAGCTGTTCGTTGAGATAAAGGCTAGAGGAACTGCCGCCATCTAAGTTAAGTGCGTTTGTACAGCCCAGCTGCTGCATGATTTGGGCGGTTTCTGTAAGTGTTGGGCCGCGGCCACCGACACGGTCCTGAATAGCTACTAGCTTAATTTGGCCATTTGGAGTTAGGCCGATGACGCTTCTGTCAGCTCTGCCCTCAATAAAGTTACGACTAAAGGATTCAAGTTGAGCATTGAGGACAATTCTTCCGTTGGAGACGAGTAAGGGCCCTGCCGCCAGAGTATGAGGGTATTGTTCGAATCCAGATGGTTGAACTTGCTGATTGAGGGTTACAGACACGCCTTGAGTAAAGGCAGCAGCAGCAGAGTTAAAAGACCTGAGCGTTAGTAGGTAGCCGCCTGCGGGAATTGACACAGTATCTTCACCGGCAGCACCTAGGGAGCGTCGCTGAATAACTTGATTGTTTTGGACAGTGATGACAACTTCATTGTCAACTAGCGTGGTGTAGCTAGCTCCCCAGCTATCGGTGTAGTGGGCAATACCAGCCCTGACATAGCCGCTGTTAAGGGTCTGAATGGGGTAAGTCTGGCCGCTTGCAGTAACTGAGGAAGCTAAGGTGAGACGATCCATGATGACGTTCCCTTGGTCGTCCCAGCCAATGGCACCACGTCCTAAAATTGGTCCGGAAATCCAGCGCCTGTTATAGCGTAGAGCGCCCAAAGGCAGCTGATTATTGCGGTTAAAAAAGCCACCGTTGATCATGGCTGCGGTTTGCCATTGGTTTGCTAGGTCCAAGGGAGGCTTGATACCTGGAGCTTGATTGGGAAATGCCCAAAGGGGGAGTAGAGAAAAGTCTGGATTGTTGGCATCTAAACTCAGGGTATAGACCGGAAAGCGTTGGGTCTCAAGGGCGATATAGCGCTGCTGAAATTGCATGCCATCAGCCCAACGAATTTCTTTTGCCTTGAGCGGATCGGGACGAATGTCGATGACCAGGCGATTGGGACCTGCCAAACTCCATACCTGAGCTTGAAGATAGTCTGCCACTGTTAGCGTTAGCGTGGTGCGCTGTGAGCTGGAGCTGATGGCAGTGGTCTTGAGACCATTGGTGGGAGCCAGCTTAAAGTTTTCAATGGCGTTTCTGTCCATGGCCGCATCCACCGTCACGGTGATGCTGTTGGCTGCTGGGATTACCTGCCAAGAGGCTTCTCTGGTCAGGTCTAACACTAATCGATCACCCCAAGTCTGTCGTCCCTGGCGAACGTTCATAATTTGGCTAGCAGGCATTTGTATGTCTAGGACTGCGCCCTGGGGAGCCACCTGCCAGTCGTGCTGACGAATCAGAGAAGCAATATCTATATAGCGATTGTTCTCGTAATACCACGCAGGCAGTGGTCGCATGCCTTGATTGGTGTCGTTGAACCAGGCAATAGGTTGTTCAGCAGGATTGGCTGTACTGCCAAGATCGACGCCTAGCTGGGTTGCGATCGCACCATCCGTAATCCCTATCAAATCCCGTCGTTTTTGCCATGAGCCATTAACCAGTCGGCCATTAATCCGAAGCTGTCGACCGCTGGCAGTGGGTTCTGCAGCTTTAACCATGGCTAGTTGACCGAGGGAAGATGTCACCACCCTAGTTAAGGCTGGGTGTGAGTCTACTTGAGTGCCGCCCAGCACAAACCCACAGATACAGATCATCAAGACAAGATATTTGAGTGATGACCTAACATGACGCGACCAAGGCTCTTGCACCGACATAGGCAACAAAGTGAAGCGAATTAAAAATATAGCTTTCGGATTTCTGCCAAGTTGATTGGGTGGCATCGATCTTGAGGCTAGATCAAGAGTACAACCCGACCGAAAGTAAGCAGTGAAGATAAAACCAGTTGGCATAACCGGCTCAATCAGCACTGCTCTAAACAGTCCTAGCCCTTAAATCAGAAGTGCTTCCATTCAACCCTGGAGTACTTCTAATATCTGTGGCTGACTGTTGAAATCAGGCAAACACTATAGTCGGTTTTTAAAGCATATTTATTGGAAGCGCTTAAAGATTCTTGACTAATCCAAGTTAAGCGCTTGATAATGACGATCCTCAAAGATTTTGAGGAGATTGCCAACACAGTTTGTCAGCTTCAGTGAAGGATCACTAAATTTGGTTTACTTTTAAAATGTAAAGATAGTGTGAACACTGTCGTGACCAATGCTCATTTTAAGTGTTGGCAATCAATAGTCCACTCTGGGACATTTCCCGCATTGTGCTCTTAAAGGTATCAGTTTATACACATCAATCCTGTTCAGCGATGTTGACTGATATCCATAGCTCAATTCTTTAGGTGGCCTTATCACGATTTACTAACTCTGTAGAGCAGTCATCGTGATCACCCTTAATTGCGTACGGTAGGGGATTAATTTTCGGTCGCTATCAATAACGGCTGCTGGTAGTTTTATCGGGCAGCTAGCTTCTCAATCGTTTTTCTGTTTTCTTCTTGTGACTGGCTCATGGGTAATAAGCGTTTAGATAATGTGCAATCAAATCAGCAATTTCAAGGCTTGGAGCCCTTGGGCCCTAAATCACTGGTGGAAGAACGAGACGCCTGCGGTGTAGGGTTTATTGCTGATCAGCAGGGCCGTGCCAGTCACCGCTTAGTTACTGACGCTCTCCATGCCCTCAGCTGTATGGAGCATCGGGGTGGCTGTTGTGCCGATCAGGATTCTGGTGACGGGGCAGGCATTATGACGGCTATCCCTTGGAAAATTTTGCAGCGCTGGTCAGATGATCGACCCCTCAAACTTGGCCATGTGGGCGTGGGTATGACATTTTTGCCAGGCCATAGTGAAGCGGTAGAGATTGCTAAACAAAAGCTTGCTCAGGTGACTGAGGCAGCTGGTATGACTCTAATTGGGTGGCGTCCTGTCCCTGTTGCATCTGAAACTTTGGGCACATTGGCTCAAGAATTTGAACCTCAGATTGAACAAGTCTTAGTTGAATCGCAAGCTATAGGCGATGAGCTAGAGCGTCAATTGTTTTTGCTGCGCCGTGCTTGGCTACGAGCGCTAGAAGCTTTCCAAGGTAGTGATGAGCTTAAAGGTGCTCTCAAGGAAGCCTATATGTGCTCGTTTTCGGGGCGCACGGTGGTTTACAAAGGCATGGTGCGCAGTGATGTTTTGGAGCAGTTTTATCTAGATTTACAAGACGGTGATTATGAAAGCCCGTTTGCGGTCTACCATCGTCGCTTTAGCACTAACACTATGCCTAAGTGGCCCCTGGCGCACCCTATGCGATTGCTGGGGCACAATGGCGAAATCAACACCTTAATTGGCAACATCAACTGGATGATGGCTCGTGAGGCGGATTTAGCTAGTCCAGTGTGGGGTGAAAATATAGAGCAGCTGAAGCCCATTGTGAACGTTGATAACAGCGACTCAGCTAACTTAGACAACGTTATGGAGCTGTTGGTGCGCTCGGGTCGCACCCCTGCACAGGCGCTGATGATGATGGTGCCTGAAGCTTATCTAAATCAGCCTGAACTGCTGAACCATCCTGAAATTACAGACTTTTATGAGTACTACAGCGGTGTGCAAGAGCCCTGGGATGGCCCAGCACTGGTGGTATTTAGCGATGGTAAGCAGGTGGGGGCTACACTGGACCGGAATGGATTGCGCCCAGCCCGATACGCCATCACTCGCAGCGGCTATTTAGTTGTCTCATCTGAAGCAGGTGTTGTTGATCTGCCTGTTGAAGATGTGGTGGAAAAGGGACGGTTGGGCCCTGGTCAAATGATCGCCATTGACTTTGAGACCCATGAGATTTTAAAGAACTGGGACATTAAGCAGCGAGTCGCTCAGGCTCAACCCTATGGGGAGTGGCTGCGTAGCCACCGTCAAGATATCTCTCCTCAGCTTTTTCATGGGCAGCCCCATCTAGAAGAACATTCCCTGCTAACTCAGCAAACGGCGTTTGGTTACACGGCTGAAGATCTAGACATGGTCATTCAGGACATGGGTGCCCAGGGTAAAGAGCCCACCTACTGTATGGGGAACGATGCTCCTTTGGCTGTGCTGTCAGAGAAACCTCATCTGCTGTACAACTATTTCAAGCAGCGGTTCGCCCAGGTGACCAATCCGCCCATCGATCCATTGCGAGAGCGATTGGTGATGTCGCTAGAGATGCAGCTGGGTCAGCGTCACAATCTGTTGAATGAGCAGCCTAGTCGGTTAATTAAGCTAGAGTCCCCTGTTATTAATGACAATGAACTAACGCTGATTCGTCAGGGCCATCTACAAACAGCAAGCGTATCCACTCTTTATGCGACTGAAGCTGGGCCACAGGGTCTGGGGTTGGCTTTACAAAGTCTCTGTGATCGTGCAGATGCAGCTGTTAAAGCGGGTGCAGAGATTCTAATTTTGAGCGATCGCATTGACGTTGACGGTAATTCGGCGACCCTGTCTGCAGACCAGACTTACATTCCACCACTGCTGGCTGTAGGTGCAGTTCACCACCATCTGATTGGCAACGGTTTGCGGATGCGAGCTTCATTGCTGGTAGATACCGCCCAGTGCTGGAGTACCCACCACTTTGCCTGTCTGATTGGTTATGGTGCCAGTGCCGTTTGCCCATACCTGGCGCTAGAAAGCGTTCGACACTGGTGGGCCAACAGCAAAACGCAAAAGCTGATGCAAACTGGCAAGTTCCCAGTTACTACTTTGAATGGTGCCCAGGCCAACTACCGCAAAGCGGTAGAAGCCGGACTGCTGAAGATTCTTTCTAAGATGGGAATTTCTCTGCTGTCTAGCTATCAGGGGGCGCAGATTTTTGAAGCCATTGGTATTGGTTCTGAACTATTGGCTGCAGGCTTTAAGGACAGCATCTCTCGCTTGGGTGGTCTCACCCTGGCTGACCTGGCCCAGGAGACTATGCGTTTCCACAGCAAGGCGTTTCCTGAACTGACTGGTAAGCGTTTAGAACATATGGGGTTTGTGCAAGCACGGCCTAAGGGGGAATATCACAGCAACAGCCCCCAGATGACAAAGTTGCTGCACAAGGCGGTGAAGTCTAATCAGTATGATCACTATGCTCTCTATCAGGAACAACTAAAGGGTAGCCCTGTGGCCTCTCTGCGGGATCTGCTTGATTTCAAGAGCGATCGCAAGGCTATTTCTGTAGATGAGGTGGAACCAACTGAGATCATTATGCGCCGCTTCTGCACTGGCGGTATGTCCCTTGGAGCCCTGTCGCGGGAAGCCCATGAGACACTTGCGATCGCAATGAACCGCATTGGTGGTAAATCCAACTCTGGTGAGGGTGGAGAGGATTCAGTCCGCTTTAAGGCCATCAATGATGTGGATGACTGTGGTCTGTCGGCAACGCTCCCCCACTTAAAAGGCCTAAAGCCCGGTGATACTGCCTGCTCTGCCATCAAACAGGTGGCTTCGGGACGCTTTGGCGTTACTCCTGAATATCTCATGAGCGCCAAACAGATCGAAATTAAGATGGCCCAGGGTGCTAAGCCGGGCGAAGGCGGTCAGCTACCGGGGCGTAAGGTGAGCGACTACATTGCCTCACTGCGCCGTTCTAAACCTGGCGTGACCTTAATTTCCCCACCGCCCCACCACGATATCTACTCCATTGAAGACCTGGCTCAGCTGATCTTTGATCTGCATCAGATCAATCCGGCGGCAGGTGTATCGGTCAAGCTTGTCTCTGAAATTGGTATTGGCACCATTGCAGCGGGTGTGGCAAAAGCCAATGCCGATATTATCCAGGTGTCTGGCCACGATGGCGGTACGGGCGCATCACCCCTTAGCTCTATTAAGCATGCGGGTGTGCCATGGGAGTTGGGGCTGACTGAAGTCCACCGTGTATTAATGGCCAATCAGCTGCGTGATCGTGTGCTGCTGCGGGTAGATGGGGGTCTCAAAACGGGTTGGGACGTGGTTATGGGTGCCCTCATGGGGGCGGAGGAATACGGGTTTGGCACCATTGCCATGATTGCCGAAGGCTGTATCATGGCTCGCGTTTGTCATACCAACAGCTGCCCTGTCGGTGTAACGACCCAGCGTGAGGAACTGCGTAAGCGGTTTAACGGCATCCCTGAACATGTGGTTAACTTCTTCCACTTTGTTGCTGAGGAGGTGCGTTCGCTACTGGCCCATTTGGGCTATTGTTCGCTAGATGAAATTATCGGTCGTGCCGACCTGCTCACCCCTAGAGCCGATGCTGAAGTGGCTAAAACCCAGGGACTGACGCTAGATATTTTGACCCACCTGCCCGACACCCGTAGCGATCGCAGCTGGCTAGATCATGGTGATGTCAACAGCAATGGCCCTGTCCTGGATGACGATATCCTGGCGGATGCTGATATTCAGCAGGCCATCGCCAACCAGGATGAAGTGGGCAAAACCTTTGATGTGATTAATACCGACCGCTCCGTGGGTGCTCGAATATCGGGTGCGATCGCAAAACAGTATGGCAACACGGGCTTTGCTGGAGCGCTCAACTTCACATTTAAGGGGAGCATTGGTCAGAGCTTTGGGGCCTTTAACCTGCCGGGGATGACCTTGCGCCTAGTCGGTGAAGCCAATGACTACGTAGGCAAAGGGATGCATGGTGGTGAGCTGATTATTACGCCATTTGATGGCGCTCAGTATGACCCCTCCGAGAACGTTATTGTGGGCAACACCTGTCTTTACGGTGCTACTGGCGGTACACTTTACGCCTTTGGTCAGGCGGGCGAACGGTTTGCAGTACGAAACTCAAAAGGTCAGGCCGTCATTGAAGGGGCTGGCGACCACTGTTGTGAATACATGACGGGTGGAGTTATTGTCTGCCTGGGCAGCGTAGGACGTAACGTTGGTGCAGGTATGACCGGTGGTTTGGGCTACTTTTTGGATGAACAGGGTGACTTTCCCACCCGAGTTAACCCTGAAATTGTCAATGTTCTGCGTGTAATTACAGCAGCCGGTGCCGCCCAGCTAAAAGAGATGATTGCCAGCCACGCAGAGCGCACAGGCAGTACCAAGGCCGCTCGCATTCTGGCTGATTGGGACAGCTATTTGCCTAAGTTCTGGCAGGTGGTGCCCCCATCAGAAGCTGATCGCCCTGAAACGATGGATAGTCCTGAAACCGCTGTGACTACCGCTGTTTAGCAGTCTAACGTTCCTATCCCCTTGACGGGATGATGTAGTCAGCGTTCTGGAGGTTGCCGGTCATGCTACAAAATGCGTTTAAGGAATGGTCTGTAGCCGTGGATGCGCTGGCTGAAGGACGTACTGTTCTGCTACTCCGTAAAGGGGGGATTCGCGAGGTAGGCAGTCGTTTTCAAGTTCCCCATCAGCGCGTGTGGTTGTACCCGACCTATGAGCACCAAAAGCCCCATCTACTCAAGGACCCATGGGCCACACAGATAACCCCTGTTGAGGCTGGTTGGCATCCAACACAGATAATCATTAAAGCTTGGGCCGAAATACCCCATGTATGGACGGTAAAACGGCAGCAGTCTGTTATCTCACTACTGCCGTTTCATATCTGGAACGAACAGTTTGTGACAGAACGTTTTCGCTGGAAACCAAATCAGCCATTACATCTGTTGGTGCTGCGGGTACACCGACTGCAGGTGCCGATACAGCTTAACTGGCGGTCTGACTATGGCGGATGTCGCTCTTGGTTAACGTTGGCAGACCCTTTAGATAACGCTGACTCCACACCTGTCTTGGATGAACCAGCCTGGAACCAGATAAAAGAAACGATCTATCACCAAATTCAAGAATTTGAGACTGTGGAATCCTCGTAATAAGTTGAAATACTTTGCAAGCTTTTGTTGCCAGCCAGCTTGATTTAGTTATATTTGACTACGTTTCGACACCCTAGTTAATACGGAGGTCGATAACTCTAAAGGAAAACAGACGATCCCCATCGACCGTCCTCAATCAGCCATACAAAGTACAAGCTGCTCGCTTATTGAGGCAGTAATTTTGTACACCATTTGTGAGCATTAGTTTGTTATGGCCGTGCTAAAAGTTGGCATCAATGGGTTTGGCCGTATTGGCCGTCTAATATTGCGAGCCGCTATCAACAATTCCAATGTTGAGTTTGTTGGTATTAATGATTTGGTCTCCCCTGAGAACCTTGCCTATTTACTGAAATACGATTCCACCCATGGCCAGTACGCTGGTCATGTCGAGGCTCGAGACAATGGAATTGTTGTTAGTGGAAAATTTATCCTCTGTTTTTCAATTGCCAATCCAGCTGAGCTGCCTTGGGGTAGCCTCGGTGTAGATTATGTTGTTGAGGCGACCGGACGGTTTACCACCTACGATCAAGAGACCAATCACCTCAAGGCTGGAGCTAAGCGGGTGGTGATTTCGGCTCCAACTAAGAGTCCAGCTCAGGTCCCTACTCTGCTAATGGGCGTAAACCACAAGACCTTTAATCCTGAGGCCGATCTCATTGTCTCCAATGCTAGCTGCACCACAAACTGCCTGGCTCCTGTCGCTAAAGTAATCCAAGAGCATTTTGGGTTTGCAGAAGGTCTGATGACCACAGTGCATGCATCAACAGCAACTCAGTCCACCGTTGATAGCCCCAATAAGAAGAGTTTGCGTAGTGGGCGGGGTGCAGCTCAAAATATTATTCCAGCCTCAACCGGTGCGGCTAAAGCCGTTACTCTAGTACTGCCAGAGCTAGCTGGCAAGCTTACAGGCATGGCATTACGAGTGCCAACCCCTGATGTATCAGTGGTGGATCTAACGGTTCGTACTGAAAAGGCCACTAATTATCGCGAAATATGCGATGCGATGAAAGCGGCCTCCAATAATGGGCTAAGTGGAGTGTTGGGATATACAGAAGATCCCGTTGTGTCCACTGACTTTGTCGGTGACCCACGCTCTAGCATCTTTGACGCTGGTGCCGGTATTGAGCTTAACCCTAACTTCTTTAAGCTGATTACCTGGTATGACAACGAATGGGGCTACTCTAACCGAGTGGTTGACCTAATGTTGCACATGGCCCTTACGGAAGGACTCTTGCAGGGGGTTACTAGCGATGCCCTAGAAGCCGTTTATGCCTAAGTGCAAATAGAGAGCACTTAATTTTCGATAACACTAAAAAGGCGGCCCAGACTTGGGCCGCCTTTTTAGTGTTTTGGACTGGTTTTATTGAAATAAATAGAACAGAGCTAACCGCCAACGGACTGATACCAGTAGTAGGTTGCCATGGGGATGACGGTAGCTAGTACCAGCAACACAACAACAATCCATGTCGAAGCAGTACGATTTTCCTCAGTCTCCTCTGCAGTGGCAAAGGTGCCCTCAACATTGATGGTTTCTTCAATAATCGGGGGGCCAGGGTCAGGCTCACCAGCTAGTACAGCCGCTAAACGTACAGTGGCATCTCCAAACGCCTGATTGTAGCTGTTGCTTTTGAGTAGTGGAGCCTTCATGGTCTCTTGAGTAACGCTCTCAGCAATATCAGCGCTCAGTAGGGCGACGGCTGCTTCACCAGACTTGATGCCAATGTTGTTGGTGACATCGTCTAGTACCACTATGGTTTGGTTAACACCGGCCTCTGGTGTAGAAAACCATCGATCAAAAAGCTTTTCAGTAAAGCTTTGGGCGGTCTCGCCGTAATCTAAGCGATGAATGGTGATGTAGCGAACTTCCTGACCAGTGGCTTCCGCCAGTGTCTTGAGTTCTTTGTTTAGGTTGCCTTCATTTAATCGAGTAATTTGCTTGGCATCATCCAAGACAAAGCTATCAGCACTCGGATTTAGGGGCATGTCATATACCCCAGTGGCATTGGCCGGTGCCGCCCATATCAGGTTAATGGTTAGTGCGATCGCAACTAAAATAATCCAGCGACAGCGATGAAAAATCGAACTCAAGAGCATGATGTTTCAGAAAGCAGCAGTCGGGCATATAGCTACCCTAATCACTACTATAGATGACCGTATGACTCTGAGAAAACAGAATGCGCTGGGGCTACACAGCCAAAATACAGCCATCGGCAATAGCACTATCCAATATTGCTAGCTGTCGCTGTTCTGTAATTGTCAGTCTCTTCTCTACACGATATTGCTCAATGGCGATAGCCACACCGGGTGCCAATTCACCGTGAAGAAGCGCTGTACGCACTAAAACTTCTAGACTTTTATCAGCAAATTGAGAAGCGTTAAACATGGTAGCTAAGGCGACTATGTGGGTAACTGTTTATACATCCGTCCTTAGGTGGCCAATTTCCGGACTAAAAGTAGCCTGGATCACCCGATTCTTTGGCACGCGCTAGCCCAATCTTATTAAACGTCGGCTGCTTGAGTTTGCCTGGCCAACTGATAGGCGGCTATCGCAATCGCTGCAGGATAAATACGATGTTCCTGGCCTTGAATACGTGCTTGGAGACTCGCTTCAGTATCTGTTGGCAAAATAGGCACAGCGGCCTGCATCACAATTGGTCCACTATCAACGGCTAGTTCCACATGGTGGACCGTACACCCAGCCAGCTTGACCCCTGCATCTAGCGTCTGCTGCACAGCGTGCAGCCCTGGAAAACTAGGTAATAAACTGGGATGAATATTGAGTAAGCGACCGGAAAATGCATCAATCAGATGCTGAGTCACTCGCCGCATCCAGCCCGCCATAATCACCCAGTCAACATCGTATTGTTTGAGCGTAGCGACAATGGCACGGTCCAAAAGCTCCCGTGATTCAAACTCGCGATGATTGAGCAGTGCTGTGGGGATAGACCGCTGGGCAGCTCGCTCAAGCACCTTGGCATCCGGATTGTTGCAGATGACAACATTGGCTGCTGCCCGCAGTTCTGAGCGCTCAATGGCCGTCATAATGGCGTCAAAATTGCTCCCGTTCCCGGATGCTAAAACACCCAGCTTGAGCGACGGATAAGCCAATGATTGCCAGCTGATGTTAGGTGATAGCAGCCACTCGCTGGATAAACCAGCAGAGCCATCGACAGGAGCAAAATCCATGGATGCGCACAAAAAACAAACTCTAGAATTTTACAGGGGTATGGTGGTGTTCATTGATTGAGTAATTATCTCGGTGTAATTACGGGTTTAATGGAATATTTTTGCCTGAACGATACATCATTAACCGTTTGTCAAAGAACCAGGGCATAGTGTAAGTGAGCCTATCCCTCTGATTCCCTTGCACCATTCCATGAGTCTCTCTGTTGCCAACACTGTTGATACCTGCGCTTCGATTGACTTGATGGCCAATTCATTAGACGTCGTGGCAGCACCCATATATGTCAAGGGGCCAGACCAGCGCTGGTTATTTGCTAACACAGCCTGCTGTCAGCTGTTGAATACCTCTTTAGACAAGCTTGTCGGTCGACTTGATCACGAGGTGCCAGGGATTATTGATGCAGATTTGTTGCGATCGCAAGACACCAGCTTTTTTAGTGCAGGTTCAGCCGCTGGCCAGCCCACTAGGCTTGACACCTGTAGAGGTCAGCGTCAGTTTCTTGGCACCCGTTCATTGCTGCAGACCGCTGACGGCCCCATTTTAATTAACACGCTGCAAGATATTACTGAACTAGTTGAGGTTCGAGCAGTTAACCAAGACCTGCAACAACAGCTAGATGAACGCGATAGCGCCCTCGACCAGCTGACAGAATTTGAAGCCACACTAAAACGGATTACTGATCGAGTACGGGACAGCCTGGACGAAAAACAAATTTTACAGACAGCCGTCCAGGAACTTACAGAGGCCCTAAACGCTTGGGGCTCTAACACCTCGCTTTACGACTTAGAGCAAGGGACATCCACTATCTATTACGAATACACCACCCTTCACTCTGACCGCGGGCGAGTCTCACAGATGGAATCATTTCCAGAGGTGTATCACCAACTGCTTGAAGGGCAATATTTTCAGTTTTGCTCCATTGCCCCTAATCCAGTACGTGGACTGGTTTCAATGCTAGCCTGCGCTATTTTAGACGACCGAGGTGTGCTCGGCGATCTATGGTTGATTAATGATAAAGAGCACGGTTTTAGCGAGTATGAAATTCGGTTGGTGCAGCAGGTGGCTAACCAGTGCGCTATTGCCATTCGCCAGGCTCGTCTCTATCAGGAATCCCAGTCACAAGTCCGCGAACTTGAACAGGTCAACAACCTCAAGGACGACTTTTTAAGCACCGTTTCCCATGAACTCCGCACCCCGGTCACCAGTATGCGAGTAGCGCTACAGCTGCTTGGTGTGACGCTCATCCAGGAACTAGGACTTGAGGAAGAGATGACTAAGCCTGACGCTGAGCAGGGCCGAATTGTCCGTTACTATCGCATTCTCAAAGAAGAATGTGAACGAGAAATCAGTTTGATTAACGATTTGCTAGATCTACAGCGTTTAGATGTGGGCAACCACGACTTGGCGTTGCAACCAATCCAAATCAATGAATGGCTTCCAGCGCTGGTTAGCAGTTTTCAAGAACGGGCCACCAGTCGCCAGCAGCAGCTGAACATGGCCATACCGGAGACTGTCCCGCTCCTAAAGTCGGATCTATCAAGCCTAGACCGTATCTGGGCAGAGCTACTGAACAATGCCTGTAAGTACACTCCTCCAGGTGAAGAAATCATGCTGACTGTGCTCGATACCGATGACGATAGTCTGAAACTTGCCCTGGTCAATACAGGCGTAGAAATTCCTCAAGACGAACTACCGCGTATTTTTGATAAGTTTTATCGGGTCCCCAGCTCTGATCCATGGAAGCAGGGAGGGACCGGACTAGGGTTGGCTTTGGTGCAAAAACTTGTAGAACATATTAATGGAATCATTACAGTCTCCAGTGGAGATGGTCAGACGTGTTTTACGATTGAGTTACCGCTGTCGTTTACACCTTAACCAGCGATAGTGCTCACACGGATTAAACCAGTCCATTTTGGGCAGTCCATTTTGGGAGGGCAGTATGATAACCGCACCAACTAACCTAGAAACCTACGAAGGTCAGTTTGGACCGTTTGTGATTACCCCAGACGATCGACGCGACGTGATCATTTATCGCGGTGGTTTAGCCGTCGCCGCCTTGTGCTTTGCCCTAGGTGTGATTCTATTATCTGGTCGTGGAGCACAGCTGACGTCTGGACTCTTGTGGGCAATGTCTGGATGCTACTTGACCCTGTGGTTGGGCCTGGGCGTTAGTCTTTGGTTTATTCACATCTATTTGCGATCGCTACATCAGGCATTGCAGATCTTTTGGCTAATAGGGGGAGCTGCCAGCTTAGGACTTTTGATAGTTGTACCTGGCCCCCTCGTCTTGACGGTTTAGCAACAGCCGCTATCGATTTTAGGTATAGGGTTTACCTTTGCTGCCCTAACCGGCATCTTTTTTAAGGAGGCGTTTTGTTTTAACCGCTTAGAAACAAAATTGCTGGTACCCTTAGTTCCTGGGTTGTTGTTAACCCACCTATTTGGGGCGATTCCTGCTGATATCGGTCGGGGTTTGCTGATAGTTTGGGCCGTCTTGTTTGTAGTTTTCGCTATACGTAAGCTAGTGCAGCCTATTCCACCCGATATTGGCGATAAAAGTGTGTTTGACTATCTCAAACAGCAGCGACAGGCAAACGCGTAACTTCACGCATAACTTTAGAAATAGTACAGCGGAGGCGCTACGTAGAGCGCCAACGCTGTACAATTTTAGGGCAATCTAGAACCGTTGAAACCATATGGAATCTAGATTGGAACGAGCGAATAGTCTGGC
>JBHJIV010000024.1:0-18886 GCA_050043105.1 Leptolyngbyaceae cyanobacterium
CATAGTGGACGGTGGGTGAAATGAACGTGTCCTATTGTAGCGGCTGGCGGAAAATTTGATTGATTGGCATTGGTGTAGGGGCGGTCTAGGGAACGCCCCTACTCCATGCCCCTAACAATTGCTACGTCGGCAACACCTCGCCTTCGTTAAGTTCGATCAGAAACTGCATGGCTTTGGCAGTGTACTTGGCGCAACGGTGGGGAGAATCTAGATAAAACGACCGCCAGGCCTTGGCTTTATCTTGCAAATAGCGATGGGCCCGATGGTCGCCACCCTCAATCCAGGCCAAGCGCACAGCGTGCCCCACCAGTACATCCAGCACAATATAGTCGTCCACCTGCCAGTCAGGGTTGGTATCAAACAGCTCCGATAGTTCCATCAGGGCTTCAACATTTACCTGACGATATTCGGGTGCCTGAATTTTATTAAACAGGTGCTCAATCCGCAGCGCAAAGTCTTTTTCTTCGGGGGTCGTATCGGATAGGATCAGTTCGCTGACCAAACGATTGCGACGCTCTAGTTTGTCGCCGATGACAATGCCTTTGCAATGTTTAAGCAGTCGCCATACCCGTGGATAAAAGTCCTCGGGTACTCGGTGTAGCCCTCCTTCTCGCTGGCGTCTGTGTAGCCAGTCTTCCTCTTCTTCCGGGTCGGTCTCGTCAGCCTGGGGTAAAACCACCCAGTTGACGGCCTGGGGTTTACGAGACTGGAGAGATTCTTGACGGAATAAGTTGTTATCTAACCCTTCATACCCAGCCAGCACTTTGCGTAAACGCATTTTTATCTCAAATGGACTCATGGCCATAAGGGTTTCGTAGGCTTCGTCCTGGGTGCAGTACTGTTCGCGGCAAATCTCGCTATTGATCAGCAAAATAAGATAGCTGACGCGCAGGGTCAAAAGCCCTTCAAATAATTCGGGTTCTGAGGTGATAAGAACACTGAGATAAATAAGAATTTCTTGAGTAAGGGTGCGATCGCGAATATCCTCACCACAAAACGTATTAATCTTGGCCAATAATTCTTGAGGCGACAGCGGATCGATAATCAGCGAAGCCTCACTGTAGGCTTAACCTACAGCAATCTGCATATGACGCACCAGCAGTTCTGTAGCAGCATCCGCCAGACCAATGGCCATCTTATTAAGCAGACCCGCAGCTCGACGCACAATGGCCCATAGCTCCATGTGCCCGGCTTTGATATAGATCTCATTAAGCAAATGTGCCAGAGTTATTCGTTCACCAGCGTCAGCGCCCCAACCGGTATCAAAACCCAGGTTTTCTAACCGATATAGATTGCTAATCAGCTCAATTTGCTCATACAAATTATCAGAGGTTTTAAGAGCCTGCAGCAGCCGCTGGCCATCCGTTTCTCGTTCCAGATCTAACTCTTGAAGCTGGGTGAGGGGCTTATTGTTGCTGTCCGAAAGCGGTAGATAGGCCGAAATTGGCATCGTGTAGGGCGCTAGCGTCTTAGCAGCAGCCGACAGAGGCACATCTTCTATCCGCTCTGTGGCAGCCGTTAGCATTAGCTGAAATAGCGACCCAACCTTCACTGGCACACCGCTACATTCGCCATCTTTAAGTTCAAAAATCAGCTGCAGCAGAGGAGAGTCACTAATGGCCTTATGGCCAAGCTCAAACATTCGGTGGGTGAGCAGCAGAGTTACCGTAGGTCGTCCTGGCTCGTTCCAATGTTCGTGGATATAAGCTAGTTCGCTACGAATCTGGGCCACCAAAAACTGGTAGTCAAGAGTGATATAAAACTGGCTGGGGTCTAGAAACGCTGGCACAAAAACCACCGTCTCTCGCTGAATACGAAAAATGCGAGAGGTGGTAAGACTCCGCAAACGCAGATCGGGTCGTCCTGTGGTTTTGAGTTTGTCATTACAGCCAATTTTGGCATAGAGGTCGGCCAGATTTGTGGATGTGCGCACCTGTACCGGATCAATCTGTTCTAAAACCTGGGTCTCAATACCGTAGTTGGCCAGCTGCTGCTGTAGCTCACTATCTTCTGAGAGCAGCGAAATCTGCACAATCGGCTGGCGATTTTGCCCCACCTTGAGATGACGGGCCAAGGGGTCAATATCACCCAGGGTAATTAGCCCATCTTGAATCATCTGACCTAGATAATAAAGGCTTTGGGCCCACACCAAAGGCACATTGTCATTGGGTTCACGGATCTGACTGTGGGGATTTTCGCGCTCGGCCTCAATCACATCAGCAGGCACATAGTAAATCTCAGGCAGCAGATCTAGCCCGTCTTTATCCACCGCCAGGGCCTCAAGCCGTTCTCGATAAAAAGCGGCCTGATCGCCATCATTGCGAAAGAGACTATTGAGCAGTAGATAGCAGAAAAACAGCGGCCATTCACATTCAATGTGCTCAAAATCCTTTAGCTCGCCAGGTTCGTAATGCAGACGCTCGGCATCTTCAACCACAGACTGGTGACCGTCTCGCAAAAACCGTTTGCAGCCGTACTGCCCCTGGAGCTTGTCCACAATAGCATCGTGGGTCGTCTGCAACAGGTCTGGGTTATCCACAGCAAACGCTGGAAAGCCCACAACACTGAGTAGAGCTGCATCGATTTCTTTAGACCCTGACTCTCTGGGTAACAGAGACTCCAGCGTAATTCGCGTGCGGGCAATCTCATCTGGCAAAACATGGATGACAGAACCGTGGCCGCCTCGGACGCCAAACAGATTAAGCCCGTTCATAGCCTCTAATGCGGCTTTGGCCATACCGACCGAGCTACCATTTAGCTCGGGTTTACCGTGGTTGAGTTTATTGCCCCGCTCCCAAATACCGTAATCAGCCGTGCGGTAGGCGCGACCGATGTAATAAACCAAATTCTGGACGAAATCTACCTCATCGCGGGTGTAGATAATCTGTAATCCTGAACTGGTCATTTGCGCTAGCATCAGTAGATATACAGAAGTAGCATCCAACTGCAAATGCCCCCACTCGTCATCGGCGACCACGGTGCTACCGGTAGGGGTATTGTACTTCGCATGAAGTGCGTCCAGCGGATCTTGCGTACGCTTGAATGTTTCCACCTTTTCAGTTTGCTGCATCATACAAAACAGCAAACCGCGCATGAGCTTAGTGACGCTTTGCTCTAGTTCATAGGTACGTCCCAGGTTTTCATCAATTTTGCGGTAAGCCAGTGCCAGTCCCCACACCGCCATGATGCTGTAAACATTGTCTCGAACCCAGGCATCGGTGTAGTCTCCATGGGTATTAATCGCAGTACTAGCTGGCAGTAAACCCGTCACCGGGTTTTGACGCGACAGAATGACTGTCTGAATCTGCTGGTAATAGTAATCGAGATGTTCTTGGCGAGAGGCGAAACGAGACATGCGGTACTGGGGGTATGGGAAATCCCTTTAGACAGCGGACAGGAAATGTCGAAAACGTCTGGCAGAAACCTAAAACCTAAAGATAATCTTAATTGAAGATATTTATATTAACCTACCCCCCTGCAGTATTCCTAGGTGGGTGAGAACCTGCCCATGTCTGGGCATTGAACAATCTGCGGTCTATGAACCCTCTGAGGTTGAAAAAAAGAACCTCAAACCTCTCAGCAGGGTTCTAGCTGGGCAATCATATTAACAATGTCGTCTATGGTGCGTCGTAGGATGCTACCTCGCTGGTCCAGGTTATTAATGAGAATGCTCAGCACCAGGGGTGGATGGTTGGCTGGGTCAAGATAGCCCGAAAGTGAGGCATTATGGCTAACAGCCCCGGTTTTGCCCATAAAGCGGACGTCACCTAAGCGATTGCGTAGGGTGCCGCTGGAGCCAGCAACAGCCAGCGAGTTGAGATAGACCGCCGCCTGGGGGGAACGGTCCATAGCCTGGAGAGTATCGACAAAGGCTTCAGGTGTAGCCAGATTGTGACGCGATAGACCAGAACCATCAACAATTTTATAAAGTGCTGGGTCGACTCCGGCTCGTTGCAAGATAATCTCGACTGCTTTAATGCCGGCTGCCGTTGCATCCTCAGAGCTACTGGCACCCAAAGATTTCAGCATGGCTTCGGCATAAATATTTTTGCTGCTGCGATTGGTCCTTACCATCCACTGGGCTAGGGGTGGTGAGGTGACAGCCGCGAGTTCTGGACCGTTGGGAGCTGTGTCGGTCAGACCGCTCTGACTGACTGTGATGCCCTGACGCCCTAGAGCTTGGCGAAAGCGGTCAATAAAATAATCGGCTGGATTTGGAACTGCAACTGAGGCAGTATCTGAGGCCGCTCCCGAGATTAGCTGACCGTAAATCCTTAAAATTGGTCGACTGAGATCGCGACCAATGTCGAGATATTCTGGCTGATCTGCGCTCACTGAGCGAGAAAAGTTTTCGATTTGCCACTGCTGCTGCAGAGCGGGGTCATCCCATTCAACTCGCAAGGGTTGACCAACGGCCTGCGGGTAGAGGGTCAGCCCCAGTTCATTGGCATTGATAATCAAACTGTTTGCTGGGGCACCATACCCAGCCTGTACATCTTCCCACTCCCAGTTGGGGTTAACGATGGGTCCTGCAAAATAGCGGTCGTTGCCCAGCAAATTATCTACAGTGCTGGTTCCCTGGGTTTGTAGCTGACTAGCTAAGGCATTGAGCTGGCTGTCGTTAAAGGTGGGGTCGCCACGACCAACAACCTGCAGTGTGGTTGAGTCGTCTTGCTGGCCATAGACTGAGGTGCGAATGGTGAAATTGGGACCAAGGCTAGACAGGGCTGCAGCGGTGGTCAACAGCTTAACGTTCGACGCCGGGACAAAGTAGCGGTCGGCATCGCGACTGTAGATGACCTGGCCAGACTGGGTTTCCACTAAGATACCAAGACGCGCTTTACGCAGAGAGGGTTGGGCGGCAAGGGCATCTAGACGCTGGCTCAGGTCAGCACGACAGTAAGCATGGGCGCGCATGGGGGTAAAGACAACAGATAGACCAGTGGCAATAATGGCCCAAACTTTAAGGCAGTTCATAACATCCCCCATGAAAAATGTCGGCTAAAATTTGTTGGTTAAAACTGCCGGCGATTAAAAACATAGCCTGCAATGACTAACAGCAGTGCGGTGTAGAGCAGACCGTATAGTGCGTTGACAGACAGCATTATGGGGCTAGCGGAAAAGCCACTAAAGCCATAGACGGCATCATTTTTTAGGTTTAGTCGTTCTAGATCAGGAATGACTAGATACATGGCCTCTACAACCCTTTGAAGATTTTGAGATTCGGCCAGCTGCCCCAGTCTGAGCAGGTCGTTACTGAGGTGTCCGACCAGGTAGGTGCCAAAGGAAAGTAGCGTGGCCAGCAACGAACTGGTAAAGACCCCAAATGCGATAGTAACGGCAATGATCAACAGCATTTCCAGATACATAAAGGCGATCGCAACTAGGATGCTCCCGGCGGGAAAGTCCATGCCCTGAACAGAGAGAATAATAATAACAATACCTGTCTGCACCAGCATTAGCAGACCGCTCACCGCCGCTAGACCAAAGTGTTTACCCAAAATAATTTCAAACCGGCTGACGGGTTTAGCCACCAGTACCAGCACAGTCTTTTTCTCAATTTCTTTATTGACCAGACCCGTGCCGACAAAAATGGCAACCACTAGAGTAAATAGATTGATCGTCGCCAGCCCCAGGTCTAGAAAAATCTTGTCCTCTGTCCCGGCTGCCACCTCAGGGAGCATGATCGATGCCACCACCATGCCTAAGGCAAACACCCCGGCCAAATAGAGAATGCGATCGCGAATGACCTCTAAAAATACATTGCGGGCAACCACTGTGATGCGAGGAAAATTTAGCATGGACAATCTAGTTGAGAGCGTTTGAAAAAAATGCGTTCAGCAAACAATTGAGTAAAACTACGTAGCCGATTCCTCAAACACCATTTCACGTTCCACCTGTGTGGTTTGATCTGAGCAGCTCACCTGAGCAATCAGGCTAGTAGGGGCCGTCTCTTCTCCTTCCTCTGCTTCTTCCCTTGCTTCCCCTGCGCGCTGCTGTAGAGGCCGAGGCATAATCGTGCAGACCTTTTCAACGTAGTAGCCATTCTGTTTGGCCGTTGGTCCTAGCCAGTTAGCCCGCAGTCTGAGCTGATAGCCGTTAGACACTGAACTAGGGCGAGGAGCGTCTAAACTCCAAAATATGCTCTCAGTGACCGCATTGAGAACAATTCCTTCAGCAATTGAATTAATACTGTTGTCCAGGTTTAGCAACCAGCGCTCCACCCTGGGCCAGGGCGTATCATCTAGCTGTTCTTCCAGGTTCTCAGCAGCGCTAGTGAGCAGTAACTCGGCCTGGGAATTGCTGCCAGTATCCGCACCAAACCGATAAACAAATGCACTTTCGTCTAAATTTTCGGCAATTAAGCTGGGATACTCGTTAAACCAGTGCTGGATACGGAAGTAAAACATAATCCAGCTGCTCAGCAACAAATTGATCAGTAATAGAACAATCAGCTCCTGGCGAATAGCAGGTTTAGGTACCGACCAGTCTAGCTTCCAGTCGCAAAAGTTTGGGACAGCTACCAAAATCGTCGCCACCACTGGCCACACGGCCATGGCAAGTTGCAGCCGTTCATTAGTCCAGGGTCGAAACACAAACACACAGATAACCGCTGCCGTAATCCATGGGCTGATGGAAATATAGCCCAGTCTGATGGGGTTATCGGTTAACCCCCACCAGATGGCAATGGTGAGAAACAGCCAGCTGCCTGTACTGAGCATCCCGACAGTAATGGGGGTGGCTTCGCTCACTTCGGCCAGGGCCGCCATGCCCCAAGAGAACAAACTGAGCAGCAACAACGTTTGCCACGACAGATAGCTAGGGGGGGTAAGCAGCCCGCGGATTTTATTGATGGCATCCTTAAATACGTCAATCATGCGACACTCCTAAGGACGTAAGAGCGCATGATCAGCAGCAAAAGAATGGCACTAAAACTAAGGGCATTGGCCTGGAGCACTGCGATCGCAAATTGTGACGCCGCTTCTTTATAGAGGGTAGTGCCGGTGCGGGAGCGACTGTAGCGCTCCTTACGGGTAAGTTCTTTAGGCTTTGAGGGCAAATTCCAGGTGCCCATTGCTCTCATAATCAGCTCTAACCCTTTTAGCTTCAGAATCAACGTCACAAAAAATGCCACCAACCCTACCACCAAAATGATCCAGCCCATCTGGGGTTTGAGGGTGTTATTGATCAAATTATCGAACAGTACATAGCTAATTACCTGGGCCTGAAGACGAGGTTCAAATAGAGGTTCAACGGCAAGAAAGGCAAACCAACCCACCACCACCGCCAGTAAATTGACGGCTGCAGCATACCGGACGCTTTGTTTATACCCCAGCCGCAGCCTCTGACGCAGCACCATTGCTTCTAGAGCAACCGCCACTAATAAAAATAAAATTTGAAAGATTACCGCTTTTAGCGGAAAAACCGGTTCAAGTTCGCCCATAGGCCCGTCCGAGAATCTCAGACATTAGGGTATACCCAATTTGGAAAGAAGAACATCTAAATATATAAACGATGCGTTTAATTTTGGGGTGTTGGTGTAGGGATGTTGCATGCAACATCCCTACACCAACGCCTAACGCTACAATCATAGACGGTCTATTTATTCCCTTACTCCTCCTATGGTTCGTTCTGGCATCGGTATTCGCACCGCTCAAAAAACGTCAGAGCGTATGGTGGGCCAGATCCATGTCTATGACGGTGAGGGTAAGGGAAAATCCCAAGTGGCGCTCGGTGTCGTTCTACGCTCTATCGGGTTAGGGATTCAAACCTTTATGGAAAGCCGGGTTCTGCTGCTGCGGTTCCTGAAAGGCCCAGGCCGCACCTATGACGAAGATTCAGCCATTGAAGCGCTACAGCGTGGATTTCCCCATTTAATTGACCAGGTGAGAACAGGCCGGGCAGAATATTTTGGGGCCGATGAGATTACTAAATTTGACAAACAAGAAGCGCAGCGGGGCTGGGATGTGGCTAAAGGTGCGATCGCATCGGGTCTGTATTCTGTTGTGGTCCTAGATGAGCTAAACCCGGTATTGGACCTGGGGTTGCTAGACATTGACGATGTTGTACGCACGCTGCGACGCAAGCCCGACTATCTAGAAATTATTGCAACGGGGCGGAGTGCTCCATCCGCGCTGCTAGAAATTGCCGATCTACACTCAGAGATGAAGCCCCAACACTATGCCCCATCTGAAATTCCGGGGCTAAGCGGGATTGAAATCTATACCGGGGATGGCAAGGGTAAATCCACCAGCGCTCTGGGTAAAGCGCTACAGGCCATCGGCATCGGCATCAGCCAGGATAAATCCCACCGAGTCATGATTATCCAATGGCTAAAGGGTGGGAAGGGCTATACCGAAGATTCAGCCATCGCCGCCCTACGACAAAGCTACCCCAATCTGGTTGACCATCAGCGCTGTGGTCGAGACGCGATTGTCTGGCGCGGTCAGCAGCAAACCATCGACTATGTTGAAGCAGAACGAGGCTGGGAAATCGCCCGCACTGCGATCGCATCCGGTCTTTACAAAACCATCATTCTCGACGAACTTAACCCCACTGTAGATCTAGAACTGCTGCCCGAAGAACCCATCGTCCAAGCGCTGTTACGTAAACCCAAAGGTACAGAAGTGATTATTACCGGACGCTGTAAGAATCCCCCAGCCTATTTCCAACTAGCCAGTGCCCACTCCGAGGTATTTAACCACAAGCACTATGCAGAACGAGGTGTCGAACTAAAGCGTGGTGTCGACTTCTAGCCCCCATATCTAACCGGATTTCTATTAAACAGATGCGTTAGGATCTCACCAGCAGTTTTTACTTCAAGTATCAAACAATGGCAAAGGTTGAGATTTACACATGGTCTAGCTGTCCTTTTTGTATCCGAGCAAAGCAGCTTTTGGATAGTAAGAGTGTTGAGTACACCGAATATGTAATCGACGGCGACGAAGAGGCTAGAGATGCCATGGTAACCCGTGGTTCGGACGGCAAGCGCTCAGTCCCCCAAGTGTTTATTAACGACGAGCACGTCGGCGGCTGCGATTCGCTTCACGCGCTCGATAACAGCAATAAGCTGGATGAGCTGCTAGCCATATCGGCTTAGCTCAGTCTTGAGTGTTTAGTTTTGAGTTAATCTTTTAACTCAAAACTAAACACTCAAAATTCAATACTAAACGTTTAGCTACCCAGTAACATTTCTAAATGCCATAGCCCTGCAGCGCATAGATGCTGACAGTAGCGGCCAATCAGACGTTTTTCCTTAAAAGAGGGACGACAGTCAAGATGGCTGTAGCGAACGACTGCAATGGCAATTTCTCTGGCATGATCTTGAGGCACTCCAACTCTCATGAGTTTTTGCCAATATCTGGCAACTATACGCTTGAGTTTAGCGCGTTTAGTTGTTCTTTTAGGAACAGATTGTTGTAGCTCTCTTTGTGATAAAACAGCGGCGGTTGACTGCATAGTACCCCCCCTCCTTATAAGCGGGTTAGTGTGATTCAGGAAGCAACAGATCGTATCGAACACCGTAGGGCACATATATTAAGGTGTTCGAACCAAGAATAGAGGTTTGCTAAACAGCTCCGTCATAAAATCTTGGAAGCCCTTGATAAACGTGTTGAACCTTTGTAAAGCCCCTACAGAGACCGCAGAAGCAATTTCGTAAATTTAATTTATTCAAATCACGTAAGTATTGGTGTGATTTGACACCGAGTACCCTGTTTGTTTGATCACACATAGTGTGTGCATTTCGTCAGTCTAGTCTCCAAACCTTCTATCTATAAGAATTGTCCCCAATCAAAACTGTAGTGACGACAGTCTTACGATATAGATATGCGGCTGATTAGATCACTCAACAGCTATGAGCGACGCAAACGACTGAATGCATTCAGCCATTTGCGCTAGATGGTTGGAGATGCGTAGATTAAAACTCAGTATTTCAGCTGGCCCTAGAGCCCTAGCACAGGTAGCTAACGCCAAAGCCCTAATCAACTAGCCAAAACATTCCTTAAACACCCTTGACTCAAAGAATAGAAAACTCTCAGGGGTAACTACATCGGCGATTCAATGAATCCTCTACGCCAAAAAGCGTAATAAGTATCATAGGATACGGCGAGAATCCAAACGATCATAGTTTTACTTTCCGTAATAAATCCGCAACTATTCTTTGCAAGCTAGAGACATCAGTGTTTTGCCTGAGCATCTGAGGAAAACAGCTAACGGTTAAAAAATTGGCTGTCGACCAAAAAAACCCGTCATTATACGTAAAATTACTCGCTTGAGCGGTACAGTGTGCTCAATCATCCAAAAGCCCCCACGACGTAGCCAAAGCAGTGGCAAAATACGATTAGAAAACACCCGATTTAACAAATCCGTCATGGCCAAAATCAGCCAGTTTTCTGTCCGTCGCCAGCGTTCGTAACGTTTGAGCACACGGATAGCGGCAATAGATTCCTTTCGAGTATGGGCTGTTTGCAACGTCTTAGCCAGAGCCGCCGCATCACGAATACCCATGTTTAACCCCTGTCCCCCGACCGGTTGACAGCAGTGGGCCGCATCCCCCACCAGAGCAATACCCGGTCTGACATAGTGATGGCTCTGCATCAGCTGCACAGGGAACATCATGGGAGGCTTTAGCATCTCCAAGTCCCCCATCTGATCGCCATAACGCTGCCGCAGCTCGGTCATAAATGCCTGCTCAGGTAGTTCTACCATAGCTTTAGCCTCAGCGTGGGGCGCTGTCCACACCACCTGACAGCGGTTGCCAGGAATTGGCAAGATAGCAAAGGGACCGCTGGGCCAAAACTTTTCATAAGCCGTATTCTGGTGGGATTTGGTCGGAGCCAGCACCGTTGTGATGCAAGACTGCCCGTAAGCCCAGCCAGACGTTTGAATACCCGCGTACGCACGAATTTTAGACCGCGCACCATCAGCCCCAACCAAAAGCTGAGTGTGTAGCGTATGTCGTTGACCATCGCGCTCTATCGTAAGCTGCATTCCCGTTGGGACTGTCTGGATGTCAACCAGGGTGGTCTCATAGTAGGGAGTGACACAGCGAACATTTGCCGCCAGACCCTGCAGCGCCCTGAGCAGGACCCGATGCTCCGCACCATAGTAAACAGCTTCCGCTGGGCTATCGGTCGGGTAAAAATTAACCGCCTTGCCATAGTCAGCATCGGACATGCGCACCCGCTGAAAATGGGTAATGTAAGGCCCCACTTGGTCCCACAGCCCCAGCTGCTGAAAAACACGAGCCGACATGGGCGAAAACGCGTAGGCGCGATCGCGCCTAGCCGCTTTAGCCTGGCTTTGAGCTTCAATCACCGTTACCGTCAGGCCGCTGTTGCGAAGGGCACAGGCCAATGTCAAACCCACTATACCGGCACCAATAATGGCAATATCTGTATGGCTCTGCTGCTGGTTTTTAGGAGGTTGAGTGAGATAGCTAGAAGCGTTCAAAGTAAGTTAGTCGGTGAATGATGCGTATCAACTTTATTTTTACGCGTTCACTTAATAGTGGCAACTCTGGTGGGATGCCTGCAGCAAGTTACAGAAAAAGAGCCAGCTAACGCTGTTGTATGGGGTAAATCGGTCTCACTGCTGGTTTAAGGCTAAAAATCCATCACTAAGGAGCAGCAACGCCCGGTTATTGAACCTCAAAAATTAGAGTGGGCCAGTCCATAAACTGACTACTCTCAGTAACACGGCTACTTCATAGTTTGAGGTACTGAGGGTATGTTTAATACTCTCTCGGCAATGCTTAGTCGGTAAGTAAGCGTGGTCGAACAACATGCGTAGACGAAAAAACCAGTTAGCAAAGTGCAACAGTGTGCCAATTATCTGACTGGTATAGGTGGAGAAAAAAGCGGATTTACTTTCCCTTATGTTTTGAATCGTTGACAAAAGGTCAATCTGCCGCGTAGCTGAGCTACATCATTCCCGCAAGTCTGTTCAAGATGTTATCGAACTTGCTGTTTTAATGAGTTGACCTCAAATTTTATTAGCCAACAGCGTCGATCCATTACTCGCTGTAAGGATTGCTAGAGATTTAAGACGCTGTTATCTGCAAGCATTAGCGATCTGCTCGCTCGATATTCCCTGTTTTTTATACATCTCTGAACGCAGAGGGTGCAACGACGCGTACTTATCAAGAAGGATGTACTGGTAACTAACATGTCATTTGCACAAGAAGTTTTACGCTTAACGAACCAATTTAGAGCTCAAAACGGTCGGAAACCACTCACCCTAAATCAAGAACTAAACACAGCGGCTCAAAAACACTCTAAAGCCATGGCTGAAGGTGACTTTTTTAGCCACACCAGTCTCAACGGGGACGCACCCTGGGACCGTGCTGAAGACGAGGGCTACACTGCCCGGTCTATGGGAGAAAATATTGCGGCAGGACAGCGGACACCGGCACAGGTGGTGCAAGGTTGGATCGACAGCCCTGGACACCGACGTAATATGTTAAACCCTAGCTATACCGAGCTGGGTGTCGGCTACTTTGAGCTAGACAACGACACTGGTCGTGTGAATTACAACCGGTACTGGACACAGAAGTTTGGCAGTGGCGATCTCACACCCAACAGCCCCGCCCCCAGAGTTGAACAGGATGAAGTGGACCCATCCATATTTGAACCAGATCCCGCGCCAGTCAGCCAGCCCCCGAAAGCTAAAAAGCCTGTGGATCGCCCGTCCACTGCTGACTTTACCGGTACTTCTGGTAGAAACTCGATTAACGGCAATGACCGCAACAACAAAATCCTTGGTTTGGGCGGTAATGACAAAATTCGAGCACGCCAGGGAGATGATTACATCGAAGGCGGTAGCGGTAACGACCAGATCTGGGGTAACCGTGGTGATGACATGATGCGCGGTGGTAAAGGGAACGACCGTCTGGATGGTGGCCCTGGTTCTGATGGTCTGATAGGCGGCTCTGGCAAAGACGTTCTCGTTGGTGGTGGCAGCTACAGCTGGGACAAAAATGAAATTGACCGGATGGCTGGAGGCACTGGAGGAGATCGATTTGTTCTTGGCGATCGCAACCAGGCGTTCTATACAGCCGGTGGTCAAAATGACTACGTCATCATCAGAGACTTTAAGAAGAGTCAAGGCGACAAGATCCAGCTCAATGATGATCAGCGCTATGTCCTGGGTTCTGCTCCCAAGGGCGTTGACGGCAAGGGGCTGTTTATCCAAGAAAACGGTGGCCGTGAGCTGGTAGCTGTTATTCAGGGAGACAGCAATATCTCGCTAAACGGCGGTGGCTTTGTATATGTTTAATCACCGCTGGATTGGTTAATCGCCATTTCGCATCAGCCGCTGTGGCCGAGGTATCTCGGCCACAGCGGCTGATCCTCCCCTCAATAAGCAGTCACTGTTTAGGGCATACGCAACAACATAGACGCTACCCGCTGACCGCTACATACAGCACCCTCCATGTAGCCAATGTAGAGATCGGTATGTTCACCAGCAAAGAGAAGACGACCGTAGGAACGACGCAGTGCAGGCCACAGAGTTGTCATTTGACCCGGCCCATTGGCCGAATAAGAACCCCGCACCCATAGGTCTTGCTCCCAGGCAAATGAGGTGGTTGCTAAAGTGTGCAGATTACTGTTGGGATAGATGGTGGCTAAGTGATCAAGAACGGTTTGAATGCGATCGCACTCGTCCATGGCCCTCAACCGTCGGCCATATTTTCCAGACACATAGGCCGTTAAAATACCCGGCTCACCCGGCTGATGCGCCGTGGTCTCACTGATAAATCCCAGCGGCAAATCGGTAATAATAGGCAGCTCGTACTGCGTCTGATGCCAAAAACGACGGCTAAATTGCCCCATCACTTTTACGTGGGAACCATAGTTAATTTCTGCGATTGCCTGCTGTAGTTGTGCACTTAACGCCGGTTCAAACCGTACCGTTCTCAGCGGTGGCAGCGGCGTGGCAATAATGGCATAGTCGCCAGTGATTTGCCCTTTGTCATGGGTGATGCGAACGCCTGTGGGCATTTGTTGCACTTCAGTAACAGGAGCCTCTAGAACTACCGGCTGCAGCAACCTGCGGGCAATTGCCTGGGGCAGCTGAGAGTTACCGCCACGGATGCGATACAGTTCCAAACGGTCGTCGGGTACGCGATCATACAGGGCCGCCTGCTGCACTAAAAAGAACAGAGATAACCATTCTGGATCGTCATATTCTCCCCGCAGATATTGTGTCGTGAGGGTGCGCGCCAGGGGTGCTAATTGTAGGTCTGCCATCCAGCGAGACAACACAACAGAGTCTAGGTTAGTGGCATCAACAGATCGTTCAGGATGGTCTAAATCTGTAATGGTTTGTGCAAGTTCCTCTAGTTCGCGCCAAAATCGATTTTCATCCTGGCTAACTCGATTACCAAAGGCCGCTGCCAGAGCGCGCTCACTGTAGGGCAGTCGCTCTCCTTGGAGATAGTAGGAGCCTTGACTAGACGAGGCCGCAACAGGGTCCAGACTGAGACCAAACTCACGAATATAGCGATGCATTTGACGATGGACTTGAACCCCATCGATATATTCGCCACCGCCTTCAGCATATTGGTTAGCCGCAAACGGAGAGCGCACCGTCATCACCCGCCCACCGATGCGATCGCGAGCTTCTAAAACAGTTACCCGCCACCCTACTTTTTGTAGCTCATAGGCCGCGACCAGGCCCGCTAGCCCGGCCCCAACAACAATTACATGACCAGTAGCCGCCCTTGCTGGTTTAGCATTCAGAGAAAACCCTCCAGCGAGGGCAAACAGCGATTTTAAGACGGTTCTGCGCGGATAAGTCATACAGGCAATAGCTCAAATATGCTCATTTAGGTACCCCTGAACAGGTATACCTTCCTAGTTTAGCCATTGGATTGTAGGGGCGATGGGTATTGAAATTGCTGGGTGGCTGAGTTTTTTTAAGAGTGCTAGAACTGCATAGGCACTGTGTGTTTTTGGTTTATTTGTGTTCCCTGAAGGACGTTGTTATGGGCAGTCGAAAAAGAGCAAACGGTCAGCGCTGGCTGGCTATTGTTTGGTTGGGTAGTTTGAGCTGGCTAGGCTGGTCACTGCCGGTGCGATCGCAACCCCAACAATGTTTTGATGAAATCAGCTACTATCAACGCAACAGAGTTACCGAGCGGGCAGATTGGAGCGACACAGCCCTAAACCAGGGACATATCCAACCAGCAGTCGAGCATTTAACCGAGGGGCTAGAACAGGCCAGGACTATCGATGTCCGCACAAGGGCCTCTATTTTAGAAAACTTTATTGAAACAAACAGTGCCAGCACTGGCTGGTTAGCTAGGGGAGTTGACCAGCTAATCGCGCTCGAAGAAACCGACGCCGCCCGCACCGTGCTTGATTCAGCGACTCCATTAGCCCAGGGCATGCCCAACGGATACAGTGCCCTAAAGATTCGCTTTTTAACAACCATCGCCGTAGACTACGGCTCCATCGGAGATCAAACCACAGCGCTGGAGCTGCTCTCCCAGGCCCAACAGATAGAGAACGCTGTCCAGGGTGCAGAATTTAAAACAAATGCCCTGATAACCATCGCCCAGGGCTACAGTGCGGTGGGTGAGAAAACGCTTGCCACTGACGTTGCCACCCAGGCACTGCAGCAGGCCGAAACCGTCAACGATACAGACACCATCAGACGAGACCGCACCGTAGGGGAAATCGCCACCGTTTATGCAGAGGCAGGCGAATTGGACCGGGCAATTCAGCTGGCTCAGACCATCGAGCAGCTATCGTTTCGAGAAAATGTCATCAGTGCTGTTGCCATTTCAGCCGCCCGGTCGGGTCAGTTAGACCAGGCAACAAGTTTAGTGCGGCAGCTTACGCTTGATCAGCTCACCATTCAAACCCTCAAAGAGATTGGGCTATATCTAACCGCTCAGGAAAATAACCAGGAGGCCCAGCTATATTTTGATCAGGCCATTAAAGAAATTGAAACCCACGGCTATCCAGGGTTTGGATTTACCGACGAGATGCTCAGCGCAGGTCTTGCCAAAACTGCTTGGGCCGCGCTGACAGCTGCCCCTGAAGGGCGAATGAAGGCAGATGGTCTTATGGAGTTTGTCAGCTACTACACCGAAGCTGGCGATACGGCTACCGCTAGAGAGGCCCTACAGCAGGCCATGACGGCCACCAACGGAGTAGACCAAGACTATGCCCAGCAAGAACTCTGGGAAGAGATTCTCAAACGCGCCATTGAGCTAGAAGAGTATGATTTAGCACTCTCGACTGTCGAGACCCTGGTGGACAAGGATCTGACATTTAATGAAATCTCAGACTACACCCGTGTTGCAATTGCTGCGGCCAAGTCGGGTCAAATCGACGTTGCCCTTGGTATAACCGAGCGTATCGACCCCAGCTATGGAGCAAACCTGCACCGAGTCTGGAGTAAAATCGCCGTAGCCCATGCCGCTGCGGGTGACTTTGATGCGGCCTTTGCCATGGCCGAGAAAACAAACTCACCCTATGGAGCTGACTATGCAAAGACGCTGGCAAGCATTGGACTGCAGCAACAAAAGGCCGGGCTATTAGAGGAGTCGGCTACAACAATGGAGCGGGCAGTACAAACAGCAGCAGCTCTAGACTATGTTTCTGAGCAATTAATAGCACTTAACAGTATCGCCATAGCCCAGACTAGGGCAGGCTTTATTGAACCTGCGGGTGAATTGTTGGACCAGGTGTTGGCCATGATTCAGGCACAAACCTCCGACTCAGCTGACTTATTTACATTGCAAACCGTTGCTGAGGCTTGGGTTGAGATTGAGGCCTATGAGGCTGCCCTAAGGGTGATGGATGCGATCGCAAAAGTACAGCCCGACAGCCCCCTATGGAAAACGCTGCTAGTTGAGCCGCTAATTGATCAAGGAGACTATGCGACAGCGTTAGACATGATCGAATCTCGGGATGAGTCAGTAATCAGGGATGAAGAGCTAATGCGAATCGCAGAGCGGTCTATGCAGGCAGGCCAGACCACTCAGACATTACAGATTTTGAACCATGTCTACAATGCGTCTAACGTCAGTGTGGACCAGCTATTGCGCATCAGCGAACTGTATTCTCACATGGGGCAGACAGAGCAAATTTTGCCCATTTTAGACCAGGCGTTTGAGATCGCTAAAACAATTCCTGGCGATGAATCACAGGTGATTTATATACGAGAGGATTTGGTCGTTGATGACACTCAAGATAGAGGCAGTCTTTATGAGGAAGTGGCAGTCGCCTATGCCAGAGCTGGAGCATTTGAGCAGGGAGTCGCTGTTGTTGAAGCCCTGCAGGATAGCGATACTCGAGAGCAGGCAATGGCTCGGCTAAACTGTTATCGTGATTTTTAAGAGTTTTGTAGAATAAGACTTGCAGAATATCCCAAAGGTATCTGACTATGACCACGACTCTACCAAACGCGAGAGCTACCGTTGTTTATTGAGTGGGCCGACCATACAGCCCCCAAAAATAACGCGCCGACCATTACGGCTCACCTGATTGGGTGACCCAACGGCATGAGGTGCAAGCGGTCTTGCCATTGCATAATTAACAATCGCACATGCCGCACGTTCATTATGTTTATCCCTGCAATACCTCAGGTTGCTACACCCCCCGTCGTAGTCAGTGCTGAGCGACTCCCCTCAATAACAGCCGAACGGTTGGGCCGGGCTGATCACGATCGGCTCGATGGTGGCACTGGGCAAGACCACCTGTTTGGTGAGGCCGGTCGCGATCGCTTGATTGATCGCGATGGGGGTGATGTGCTCGTGGGCGGGGCCGACGCCGATGAATTTTGGATCGGCAACGGTACCCAGGGGATAACCCAAATCCGAGATTTTCAGTTGGGTCGCGATCGCATCAAATTTACCCAGTTAGGCATTACCTACGACCAGCTGATGTTTAACCGCCATGGTCGCCATACACTTATCTCTTATCAAGATCAGCCGCTGGTAAAACTCAACAATATTCGCCACCCGCTCAACGCCAACAACTTTGAATTTGGCGATGCTAGTCTGATTCCCACGCTGCAAGCGGCCCTAGAAACCAGTGAGGCCCCCGGCGCAGCTATGTATGTCATCACAGGGGATGGTTTCGTTTGGAATGGTGCCGTTGGTCTTGCCAACCTGGAAAATGGCACCCCTATGCCTGCGGATGCGGCCATGGATATCGGCAGCATTACCAAGTCGATGGTGGCCGTCCTCACGCTGCAGCTGATGCAGGAAGGTAAACTCAGCCTGGATGATACCCTCGGCCAGTGGCTGCCCAACACAGTCGGAAAAATTGAAAATAGCGAAACGATTACCCTGCGACAGTTGCTGAACCACAGCAGCGGCATTCCAGAATTTTTGGATGACGATTTTGCAGAGGCAGTCTTGTCAGAGCCTAATCGCATTTGGCAGCCGGAAGATTTTTTGCAGCTAGCCTATGGAGAACCTGGCAACTTTACCCCCGGAGAACGCCACAGCTATAGCAACACAAACTATACGCTGTTGGGGCTAATTATTGAGGCGGCGACCGGAGATACTTTGGCTGGGCAGTTGCGATCGCGCCTCTTTAACCCCCTTGGCATGAGTGCGTCTTCAGTGGTCTACGACAATGAAATGGCCCCTAACGTGCTGCGCGGGTATGTTGACATCCAAGAAATCGACCCATCCGCCGAATCACAGCTTGTTCCCGTATTCTTTCATCCAACTGCTCAAGGCTTTGGAGAAGGCGGCGTCATTTCTTCGGTAGCAGACCTGGCACGCTTTTCTGAAGCCCTGCACGATGGAGAACTTTTAACCCCTAACGCCTTTAATCTCATGCAGCAGGAGAGTCTTGTGATTGAAGAAGGCGATAGTGTTCGGTATGGGCTCGGTCTGGAACTACGCAGTATCCCTTGC
>JBHJIV010000025.1:0-15144 GCA_050043105.1 Leptolyngbyaceae cyanobacterium
CAAGGATAGGTAAAACGAGCTGATGGCCGAATAATGACGTTTTTCCCAATTTTGGCACCAAAAAGCCTCAGCAGGAGGCACCGTGGACCATGGGCCGTATGAAGCGTTAGGGGAAAAACGACAGCTTGTACCAGCCACCACCGCATGACATACCACTTTGGCCGACCCACTTCAAACTCCGGCTGATAGTAGCGACTGAGATCGACTAGGGCAGGAGGACCAAAGTCATTAGCCGCAGCCTGGGAGGCCATGTTGGTCTGATTCGACAAAGCTGTTGCTGGGGAAGATGGGCTGTCAGCCAGTAAACATCTCCGACTAAAGCAGCTTTGGGCGGCTCTTTCGTTTCCTTTTTGTCCGATATGTTGAGACTGCCGCCAAATCTAAGTTCGTATAGTTTGACGCCAATTTGATATTCGTACTGGCTGAGTAGTCGACCATAGACATAGCCGGGGTAGCCATCGAGAAAACCGAGACGAATAAAGTAGAACAAGACAAATCTCAGCAGCGGTTTGAAGGGAAGACGAACCCAGATTTTTTTGAGAAACCGTTTGCGTTGGACGGAATCTCCAAATAGGTTTGCCCCAATCGTGCCGTCATCGTCCATCCCCGTAAGGATGTTGTAATAGACCCGAGCTTCCCAATTGGAATAGCGGTTGTGACGAGCTAACCAGTGAAATAAATCACGAAAATCGATGTGAAGCATATCGTTCTGCAGATAGCCCACCTTATTTCCCTCGATAACGACATGCTCATGCACTTCGTTATCGCCGGTATTTTGAATTTCTTCGGTATTTAGATTTTCATAGCGCCCCTTTGCATGGCGGAAAAAGCGCATATTCCAATCAGGATATTTGCCGCCATGGCGAATCCACTTGCCTAAAAAGTAGACTCGTCGGTTGATATAGCAGCCATCTACGCTATCGTCTTTGATGGCGTTGGCCATTTCTTCCCAAAGCTCTGGGGTGATCCGCTCGTCACAGTCAACGATTAGCACCCACTCATTGCGAAAAGGTAAGTTATCTAACGACCAATTTTTTTTCTTAGGCCAGCGTCCATTGAAATCAAACTGAACCACGTTTGCCCCATAGGATTCTGAAATTTCCACCGAGCGATCATCGCTGTGGGAATCTACCACAAACACCTCATCTGCCTGGGCAACACTTTCTAGACACGCAGGCAGGTTGGCTTCTTCGTTTTTGGCAGGAATCAATACAGAAACCGGAATTTTGATAGCAGCACTCATGGGTTGATAAGACGTTAAATAAACGGTAGATAGTTGGTTAACGAACGGGCGTTGCCCGGCTGTCGCGATTACCTGGTTTTTATCTCTGACTAGGGTGCGATTTTAGACGGATGACTTAGCTGACTTGTAGGGCTTTACCAGATACCGAAGCACGCTGCCCAAATACCCCAGCTGACCGTAGGCATAGGTTAAGTTCTCAAAGCGCTGTGCTGGGTCATTTACATATTTGACGGTTTTGTAAACGCCACGAACAAGCCGTTCTCCTCCCCATCGTAGTTGGGCCAGCCCCGCTCGCCCTGATACTTGCTCACGGTAGCATTCACTAATGCCTTGCCACCAACTGCGGCTTAGAAACCAACCGGGCTTGAGCCTAGCCGGAGAGACATTGTGGGCTGCCAATGCATCTGGGACATACACTACGTGCCAGCCTTGCTTTAGGGCGAGCTGAGTCATATGTAGCTCCTCGTTGGACAGCAGGTTTTTGCCGACACGTCCAAGGTTAACGTCAAATCCTCCGACGGCATCGAGAAATGTTTTACGCAGGGAGTAGTTAAGTCCGCGCGGGGTTAGGTTGGGGCTTTTTATGTACTGCACCTGATCGCCCAGGTCATAGGCCCCTAACCCGCTGGCGAGATCGTCAGAGAGCCAGGCAGGTGGATTAATAACACCAGGGGGCCAGAGGAGGGTGACTTTACCGCCTGCGATCGCAACTTTGTCATTGGTTAGATAGACCGCTAAAAGCGAAGCTAGCCAATGGGAGCTAGCTACAGCATCATCATCTAAATAGGCCAGAATATCACTTGTGGCCGTTTTGGCACCGGTATTACGCGCTGATGACAGCCCTAATGTAGGCTCATACACATACTGCAGTCGAGTATCCGATAGCCGCTGTTGGACTATGTCAGCCGTCGCATCGGTCGAGGCATTATCCACCACAATCACTTCAATATCTGTGAGAGTCTGGGCCAGCAAACTATCAATGGCCGCTCCAAGATACTGTTCACGATTGTGGGTGCAGATGATGGCAGAAATAGATAGCTCAGCCATAAAAAACTTGAATAAAAACGAAGTGTACTGAACGAGTAATACTATGACAGGGATAAAACGCTGAACGGATAGTCTATGTAGCTTTTCTAGCAGTGTGTAATGCAAGAATCAGCCGTGCTGCCTAATCAAAAATTCCCGATTAACGATGGATGTACTCATTCAACTTTACTGAAGGTATGCAATCGAGTCTTAGCTATCAAGTTCTGTTTATCCACTCTTCAAACGTTTAAAGCCTCCTCTACGGGATAATTGCTCCATTTCCCTTCCTGTACAAAGTCCATGAATCTTTCGGCTGACATTGACCTTGCTCCCTATATTGACCATTCGTTGTTGATGCCAACGGCCACTTTACAACATGTAGATCACTGGTGTGCTGAGGCTCAAAAGTATGGTTTTGCCAGCGTGTGTGTGTATCCTGTCCATGTTCAACGGGCAGTTGATAACTTGCATGAAAGTTCTATCCCGGTGGGCACGGTAATCGGGTTTCCGACCGGTGCAGAGACCTCAGCCAGCAAGCTATTTGCGGCTCAAGAAGCAACCGAGCACGGGGCTACTGAATTAGATGTCGTGATTAATCTTGGCTGGGTTAAAGCGGGGCAGCTAGAGCAAGTCCACACGGAACTGGCCCAAATTATTGAGGCCACTGGTCAATGTGTCAAAGCAATTTTGGAAATGGCGCTGTTAGACCCAGCTGAGCAAAGGGCGGTCGCCGATATCTGCATGGATGCAGGCGTGAGCTTCCTCAAGACTAGTACCGGCTGGAACGGCGGTGCCACAGTGGAAAATATTCGTTTGCTTAAGGAAGTTTCCCGTGGACGCGTTGGCATCAAAGCGTCTGGTGGGATTCGCACTCCTGAACAAGCGCTGCAGCTAATTGAAGCCGGTGCGACACGACTGGGTACATCAAGAGGACCTGATATTTTGCGTCAGCGTTCCTCCGAGCGTCAAAACAAGGCCTAAACTGGCAAGATGGCCCCCGCACAGCCACGAGCCATCAAAAAAACTGGATATTTTTTCTGGAAATCTGCCCCTAAGGGTAACCATGTCGGGCACTATTAAGTAGCTGTAGCTTTCGTTACGACCCTATGACTTCCTCTGCAAATTCGGCAGGCGGCAATGCACCGTCCCCCATCGCTGCTTTGGCTCTTAAGCTAGTGGGTTGCATCACCATTTTGGCTGCCCTAGTGGATTTTTTAGTGTTGCTTCTGCCACCAGATTTACTTAACCGTACCTGGCAAATTACCACTACCACTCAACTGGTTGACCGAGGTATTGTGCCTCTAGTGGGTATTGCACTGCTATTTACCGGTTTCTGGATTGAAAGCTATGTGAGCGGCAAGCGCAGTGGCGGCAATCTGCTTCTCGATGTCCGCTTCTGGACCTGCATCTTAGCCTGTATCTTAGGCTTGCTCTTTGGTGTTTTGACGCCGGTTCACATGAATAATGTGCGTCTGCAAAGTCAGGATGCGCTGACACAGGTTTCTAGTGAAGCGGATGAAGCCACTAGTCAGCTAGAACAGCGTCTAACGGCAGAAGTGACTCAGCAACGCGATCGCATCAGTGGCTTGCTCAATAACCCCGAACAAATTGACCAGCTAGTGGCTAGCGGTAACGTCACCGCAGAGCAAGCGGCCCAAATCCGCCAGTTTGAAGCAAACCCAGAATCCTTAGATGAGTTTTTATCGGGGCAAGCGTCTGAGCTGCGCACACGTCTAGAGACAGAAATTGGCACCCGTCGTGAAGAAGCGGCCAACCGCGTCCGTTCTGAAGCTACCAAAGCCAGCATTCGGATTTCCCTCAGCAGCATCCTATTAGCGATTGGCTACATCGTTATCGGCATTAACGGCATTAGACGCCTGCTGGCCATCTAAAGTAAATGTAGGCTTGGGAAGTTCTTAATTTTGAGTTTTGAGTTGGGCAATTCAAAACTCATCCCTCTAAACTGCAAACGGTTGCTGAATTTTTGCTAACAGGTCATAAAACGGCTGCCAGTTATCTTCAGCAACAATCGGCTCCCAAATGGCTTCAATTTCAGGCCGAAACAGCACAACTGTCGGGTTACTCTGATGCAAACACTTGGCCACCCCGTCTATTTCAGCCGCTGATAGGGTAGCCAAACAGGTGTGATAGTGCATTTGCCAGAGCTGTAGCAGGGCAGCTGCATCATCATCAGAGTTCTTGAGCGTAGTCGCTAAAATTTGCTCGGGCACCTCGCTCCATTTGGCTGAAAATTGCCCAGTCAGCCCTGTGAAAAAGTCGTGGTATCCCACGTGTGTATTTTCTAAAAGTTCCAAGGTTAGCCGTAAGAGTTCATCGCCCAGCTCTGGTAAAAGCTCCCTAAACCCTAATTTTGCCAACATTCTCTGCTTGTAGGCAACGTAGTAATGGTCTCGATAAGAGGCCAGGCCAGTCTCTAAATCTTCTAGTGACATAATCAGCGCCAGCGGTTTCTGTAGCATTTGCAAATTCCACTCACATACCCGCGGCTGATTGCCATACCGGTAACGTCCCATGTAGTCAAAATAAGCCGCCGTAAACCGTGGATTAAATTCATCCATAAAGGCATAAGGGCCATAGTCAAAGCTTTCACCAGTAATTGACATGTTGTCGGTATTTAAGACGGCATGACAAAAGCCCACCGACATCCACTGGGCTGCCAGATACGCCACCCGCTTAACTAACTCAGCGTAGAAGCGGGCATAGCGTTCTTGCGGGTCTTGTATGGCCAACAAATGGCTGTAGTAAATCTCGATAACATGATCTAACAACGGAGACATTAGATCAGTGCGACTCAGATAGTGCAGTCGCTCAAAGGTGCCAAACCGAATGTGGGATTGGCTAAAGCGCACCATAACCGATGACCGGGTTGGCGATGGCTCGTCTCCACGCCACAGCTGTTCGCCAGTTTCAATCAGGCTCAAGCATCGGGAGGTGTTTACACCAAGCGCGTGTAGAGCCTCAGCTGCTAGCACTTCCCGCACACCGCCCTTTAGGGTTAAGCGTCCGTCACCGTTGCGTGAATAGGGTGTGGTTCCAGAGCCTTTAGTGCCAAAGTCATAGAGCATTCCATCATTGCTCCGGACTTGACCGTGTAGAAACCCGCGTCCGTCCCCCAGCATAGAGTTATAGTCGCCAAACTGATAGCCGTGATAGCGCAAGGCCAGCAGCGGTGACCGCTGCTGAAACTGTCCAAACGCTTCAATAAAGTCAAAGTCACCAACGGTGTCTGGCTGCAGACCTAACCTGGGTAATAAGTCATCGTTACGAAACCGCAGAATATGCTGGGGAAAATTGGCGGCAGCAACACTGTCGTAGTAGTCGTCTCCTAACGCCTCCAGGGCAGGCTCATAGGTCAAATTTATAAATGGATTCTCGGTCACAGAGAGCACAAGTAATAGGCTTTACTCAGTATCTCTTAAAGCTATGACTTGCTGGTTAAACCATTGTGCTGCAGTAATGTTGCTAGCTCGGCAATGAGTTTGCTCCAACAGTTCTATGGGTAGTCCCGTTATAGTCCCTCTGAGGCTTGCGAAGCTTTAAAGATTTCAGTCAGTCTTCAGTTTCTGAACCGCGTTTCTAAAGCCTAGCACTACCAAAATGTTAGAGAGTGTGAGAAAAAGCTCGGCGCTGCCGTGGAGCCAATCAATGTTAGCGAGTTCTGCACCGTAGACCTGTTTGGCATAAATACCTGCTGGAATAGTCACCGCGACAAATATCAGCAGCACGTAAAACCCAACCAAGGCCAGTCTGGGTGTTTGACCCGACTTAGTCATGAAGTAGAGAAACCCCAAATAGGGAAATAGAGAAACGGCAAATAAGGTTTCTTTAGACACGGGCCTGCCTCCAGATGTACCAGGCAGCGGCGCAGACAGTACAGTTGCCCGCCACTGTCATGGCTGCTTGCAGAATAACTAGCCAGCTAAGGCTAGGAGAATTGTCAAAAAAGTGCCATGTACAGGCACACATAGCGCTGACCAGGGCTGGCAGCATACCAAAAGATAGCCACTTCCAGGCAGGCCAGCCGCTGATATCAGCAAACTGCCAAATAAAATAAATGGCGGCGATCCATTCAATCACACTGGAGATGTGAACCATCCAGGTGGGTATCGAGAGGACGTTCATAACAGGGCAATGGGCACGTTCGCGATAATCTTAACAGGACGCTAGGGGAACAGTGGCATGCGGGCAGTGTTGTGTGGCTACTATGGCATGGGAAATGGTGGAGATGAGGCGCTTTTGGCAACGCTGCTGCAGTTGTTGCCTAAGTCTGTAGCGCCGATTGTTCTCTCGGGCAACCCCCAAGAAACAGCGCAGCGATACAACGTCGAAGCGGTGCCCCGTAAATCACTATCGGCTGTGTGGTCGGCTTTACGACGGTCCCAAGCGTTTATCTGGGGGGGCGGTAGTCTGATGCAGGATGCCACTAGTGCTGTCAATCCGCTGTATTACGGGGGACTGATGAAGTTGGCTCAATGGATGGGGCTGCGCACTCTGGCTTGGGGCCAGGGTATCGGTCCATTGCAGCGAGGCAGCAGCCAGTGGGTGACTCGTTGGGCCCTTAAACACTGTGATGCAGTCAGTGTGCGCGATGGTGCCTCAGCTCAGCTTTTGACGGATTGGGGGATTGGCTGCAAGCTGGCCCCAGACCCGGTATGGGCCCTCAGATCTAAGAACTTACGAGGGTTTGCGGATTTACCCGCTCCGCGCATCGCTGTTGTATTACGGGAACATCCTCAGCTCACGGCTGAGCGACTGGTAAATCTGACAAAAGCGATCGCAGATTTTCAGACGGCAACTCAGACCTATGTCGTTCTGCTGCCGTTTCAGCCGCTCAAAGATGGCGCGATCGCAACCCATATTGCTCAGGGCCTTAGCGGCCCCCATAAAATCATTCAAGTCGCTGATCCGATACAGCTCAAGGGCATTTTTCGCGGCATTGAAATGACCATTGCGATGCGATTTCACGGCGTGGTAATGGCAGCAGCTGAGGGGTGCCGCTGCTTTGCCATTAGCTATGACCCAAAAGTCACCCAGATTATGCAGGAACTCTCGCTGCCGGGCTGGGGCCTTTCACCAAACAATCCGCTGCCCCCCATACCTGAGAGCGCCCACCCGATGACCCAGCAGTGGTTAGAACACTATGCCAATGGTGATGGGTTGAGCGATGTCCAGGTGCGATCGCATGTTGATCGAGCCCTAATCCACGGCACCATACTTCAGCAAATGCTGGCACCAATTAGCAAGTGACGACACATGAACGGACAGCTCATTTGAATCTTTAATACATTTTAACGATTGAGATATTGCCTACGCGTGCTGGGTTATCAGCAATTTTTGACAAAGAAACATTGTCAATCAAATTTTGTGTGTTAACACTGTGGGGAGATTGGCGTAAGATGCCCTCGTCTCCGCTGTTCGATTGCGGTGTTCAAAATAATGTTTAATCCAGCTAGATCAGACGATAGTTTTACCGATAGTGGGAACATATCCCAGGGCAATTCGTCGCATGGCGCACAGTTACCTATCAAAAAATCGGATAACACTAGCTGGCAGACCGTCCATTTTCCAGGTACGGTCTCTATTGATGATAATTCGGGAAATTACCCTAAACTGCAGCCTAACGCTATGGATTCTTCTAGCACACATCACAGTAATACGTTTGAACTCGCTACTACAGAGCAAACGACTAGCAAGCGCGAGACCGAACTCCTCAGCTTAGTTCGAGATCTAAATGAGTGTAATGATGTGCTACTCGCCAAAGTATCTCAGTTAGAAGACTCTTTAGAACGTTCTCAGACAGCCCTCCAGGCTGAAATCGACCGCTGTGGTGGTGATCGTGAAATTGTTCAGCTAGTTACGGAGCTAGAACAAAGTAACCAGGCCCGACAGCATCACAAAATGCTCAGTGAGAGCTTACAAACGGAGCTATCAGCGTCACAAAAACGGGCCGCTCAGTTAGAGACCGAACATGCAATCCTGTTACGGCAAACCACCGAGCAGTCCCAAGAACTTTTGCAGGCAAATGCCGACCGTCGCGATTTGAGAGCCCGTCTGCAAAGACAGCAGCGCTACACGCTTCAGTTCAAAGCGGCCCTCGAAAAGTGCCTAACGATCTCACAAAAATCACCCGACAGTTCGCCGGCAAATTTTGACATGTCAGGACTGACTATGCCAAAAGCTGATGAGATTCGGCCTTGGATATCTGCTTTGGGACGAGGCCGAATGGATCCTCAGCTTGAGTCCATGATTCGCGGCATTCAGGGCACTTCTTCAACCGAGACTCAGCTGACTGACAGCACGCTAGCAGCAGAAGCAGAAGATCAGCTGTGGCACGATCTTGCTCGGGTGGTAGATGCTGAAGAAGTCGTGACTAACCCGGAAACACCCCAGGCTTCTGGTGAAGATGAAGAGTCTCCTCAGTTTACTGAGCCTTCTCCCTGGGGTGCTGAATCCACCAAATTTGAGAGTGCCTTAGAAACACCACCCGCTGAACCACCATCCGCTGAAACACCACCCGCTGAAACACCACCCACCGAAGCACCGCCCGCTGCCTCTCAGCTTTCTCCTCATGCTGCTGAGATTCTGGCTCGAATTCAATCAGCAAAAGGGCATGCCGTAGAAACCTACCTCCCAGCAATGTCTGCTCAAGGTAGTCCATCTCCTCTGGTTAAACCGTTGAGGCCTCAAAAGCGCATCGGGTCTCTAGCGGCAATTGATTTACCAAACTTTCCTCGCTTAAAAAAGCAGACACCTAAAACTGAGGCTTGAGTGAAACTTTACGGCTAATTTCTCAAATTAGAAACTATTTCTTAGTCAACTTAGGTTAGACTTTGTTAACTTCTGGTCAACATACTGAAGTAACAGGTAGCTATCCCTTGCTGCTGCTAGTTTGCAGACGCATTTGGGATAAACTCACTCTGTAGGGTTGTTAAATACTCCGATGAGTTTACCTGAAGCCATCAATTGGAGATTGCATCTTACCAATTTCGTTAATATGAGCCCCTCATCTTTAAAAACTGTTTTAGAAAGTCCATCCTCCGATAAATCTGTAAGCGAAGCCCACATTGCCACTGCTATTCTCCATGTAATTGAGACCGCCCGTTCTCAGGGACAAAGTTTAGATGATGTCATGACTGAGCTAATGACTGATGATGCCTTGTTAGATCCTAAGAGTCGTCATCTGCTTGGAGATATCTTGACTCAGGCATGGAATACGCTTTAACAGGACAGCGCCAGAATTTCTTGATAGATTTTGGACAGTATAGGCTTAGGGTAGGAGACTTCTCCCCACCGCCTATTTCTCTGATTTCTAGATGTCTACACTGACGGCTCAGTCAGTGTAGAGCCCTCACAATAGCGATGAATCGCTGAAAGCTTTAGATAACGACAGCCTTTGATATAGCAAGCTGCTATATCAAGGGCTAAGTCTAGACAATGACAGACTGTCAGCCATCTATATCGCTGACACCTACAGCCATTTGTAAGACCATTGGCTCTCCACCCGTTTGGTGATACTTGTCGGCCCATTTCCGTAGGAGTAAATCCAGCTCATCTAGAGCTTGCTGACGATTTTCTGCTGGAATGTCAAGAGATTCTAAAACCCGCATAGTGCCCTCTTTGCGGGCGACCCATTCCCGCATAATGCGAAAATAACGTGCCGTATCTTCGATCATGGTGTAAGTTCTTTCCGCATCATCTGTTGGAATGTAGGACGCACGGGCTAGAGCATAAAAGGGCATCCCCCATGGAGAATCAATACGAATAACAGTCCCCGAATAGAGCAATCGGCGACGAATATGTTCTGCCAATGCTTCACTCAGCGGGAGCTGTCGACCGCTTGGAACAGATTCTTGCGAGCGTGCATGCAGAAACTCAATTAGCTCTGCAAACTGAAATGACGTAATTAACTGAGCCTTAGGTAAATTAGGCGGCAGTTTTTGCTCGATTTGGGCCTTTTCGTCTGATGTTAGATTGGTACCGACCAATCTAGAACGTCCAGATTCCCAAGGGTATTGTTCAAGCCAAACATAGGGAAACCCAATTAGATAGCGAGGCTCTTGTGCGCCCAGCATCTTGAGCAGCTTGCCTTCGCTCAAAGCCTGTCGTACCTCTTCTACGATAGCTTTGACCCGTTTGGGCTCAATATGATGTAAATGCCCCGTCATGCGCAGGTTTTGACCCTGCTCCATATAGGTCGTATAAATTGCACATTTGGCTGCAGTGGCTGCAGCATCTAGAAACGCACCGTGGCGATGACCACCAGTGCGCATGGCACTGAATGCGAGGTACATCATAATCTGATCGATAGCGCTGGGTTCTAGACGCTTGATCAGATCTGCATCAGCAGTCATCGGTGATTGAACATTGGTCATGGACGCTTAGGGATAGATACACACTGACGAGGCGAATATTTCTGTTAGTGGAACTAGGCTACCGTATAGAAGCACCAATAATTCTTGATTTGTTCAAGCATATAAAGGCACCTAATAGTAATAGCTAATTTCCTTACTAGCTTGTAACGGTTAGAGTAAAACTTTTTCTGATCAATATCTATAGTGTTTTTTTTGGCATTTTGCCGAAAAAGTTCGTTTAGGGAACATTTGAAATGTTTTTTAAGCAACTAAGCGACCGCTGCCGCGATAGGCTTGGCCGTTTGTAATGCGTCCACTGCCGCGATAGGATGAGTCATTCGTAATGCGTCCGCTGCCGCGATCAGCCTGCATGGAAGTTATTCGTCCGCTTCCGCGATCAGCTTGGCCATTTGTAATGCGTCCACTGCCGCGATAGGCTGGGTCATTGGCAATGCGTCCGCTGCCGCGATCAGCCTGCAGGTAAGTAATACGTCCGCTACCGCGATCGGCTTGCATATGAGTGATACGGCCACTACCACGGTCAGTTAGCTGCGCGCTTGAGGCATTGACAGTTAGCCCCAGCAAGCCAAAAACATTAAGGGCAGTAGCAATTGACAGTACTGATAGAGAAATTCTCATGGGTCAGAAAATGAGTAGTATTGCTACTTTCTGCATACATGAAATTAACAAATCACTCAGGAAAAACTGTGTGAAAAAAGTGTGGGTGATAGTGCGGGTTGTCAGTGCTGTATGTTACATTCCATCAACTGCCTGTATGGATTGGACTAAAATCCAGCAGCCACCAGCATTATAGATTCCGCAAACTTTAACCATATGACCGTCGTTCATCTGTAATAACTGGTCTACAGCCTGGGGAGAAATCGCGACAAGACTTATAGCCTTGATATCTGCCTGACACAGCAATTGATGACGATTCCCCTCATCTAGACGGTACTGACCACAAAAAATAGAGACAGCCGCCGCCAAATTTGTAGGTATCTTTCTTAAAGAATTAGTGAAGCCACCGGTAGGGTACGTGTCTGGATGGCGCAAATATGTTAACTGCTGATCTAGCCAGGACTCATCGGTAGGCAATAGATCAAAACACGGCACAACTGCTGCAGGGGCGTGAGGATCGGTGAGGAGAGCGGTCTGTAGGTCTTGCACGGAAAGATCGCGTGGCTGGTATGTCTGCTGCACACACAGGGCAGCAGCGGCCCCGGCAGCTTGCCCAATATTGAGCACTATAGGCTGCAGACGGGTGGCCCCGTTAGCAATGTGGGATGTAGAGATATTTTTATCGCAGGCCAATAGACCATCAATATTGGCTGGAATTATTGCCCGATAAGGGATGGTAAACGGGGTCCCCGTCCAACGGCCTCCCCATTGGATGGCTTTAGGTTTGAGGGGCATAACAAAGCCAGGGTAGTGGTGATCGTTGGGATAGTTGCCGATTGCGATCGCATCTACCACACCCGCATCATTGATCGGCAGCGATGCCACCTGCCCCCCAGGTACTGGCAAAATATCGTGCTCGCTGAGCGTCGTTACCCCCACCAGCCGTCGACTCTCACGATAGTAGGGGTAAAGGGCAAAACTCCCCCCGCCTGGGGTACCCTCAAGCTCAGGAAATACGGCCTCTGCCAACCCATAGCGTTGCCCCAGCTCCGCTTGAATAAAATGGGCAAATTTCTGACTGTGGTCCTTGGCCTCCTGCCAGTACTCATGGCGGGCTGATGTAGAGTGAATCAGGCGATTGAGACCAACACCATAGTCATTTCCCTGCTGGGGCCAGTTGATCATAAAGCGGTTGCCAGGCAGCCGCCCATAGTTCAGAAACTGCTCTGGACCGTAGCCTTCCCAGGCTCCATCAAACGATGCTTGCGACCCCGCTGACGCAATGAGCGGTGCCGTTTCCCCAGCCCCATAGTCCTGCATCACCACAACCCAAGTAGGGGACTGCACCGGATAGTGTTCAATAGCCGAAAATAGCGGCTCATTAGGGTCAGTTAAGGATTTTGGAGCGCTGGGTTCCTGCCACTGATCCTGGCTTTCCCAGCCCCAGCGATGGGGGATGTCTCCAAGCGCCAGCACATCGCCTAACTCAGTGCCATCAATGACAATTTGGGCAGAGACTGAGAATTGGTCAAAGGCAACTCCAGTGACCCGATTGCCTGAACGGATGACGTCTCGAGGATGATGGCCCCAGCGCCAGGTCAAGGTTGGTAGCGCGGCTACCCAGTCTGCAAAAATGCTGGCGCCGACGGCTGGCTCGTAGGTAAAGAAGCTGACCCAACCATGGTGCAATCCCCCCGGTTGTCTCTGCTCTAGCTCTCGTAAAAACGCCCCCCACAGACCGGTCTGAAACGCCGCTAGCTCATTGCCATCCGGCGCGGTCACACCTGCAGCCGTTAGCATGCCGCCTAACCAGGGCCACTCGCTGACCAGCAGTACCTGAGCCCCCATGCGTGCCGCCTGGATGGCTGCCGCTGTGCCGCCTGTCCCGCCGCCGACTACCAGGACTTCGGTGGTGAGTTGTTCCATGGTGTGATGGGTTTTGTAGAGCTTTGCTCTTCTAGCTTGCTGAGTATTTTGAGTTAGTCAACTTGAGCATAGTTCCTAGGTGATGGACTGTCTCACATTAAAAACTCAAAACTACTACAGATAAGGGGTTACATCCTCACCTAAGTCATCTGCCAGATGTGACAACGCACGAAATCTTAGCCCCACCAGCTGCTCATATAGGGGGTTGAGCTTACACATGGGGGGAATGTGAACCACCTTTTTGCCAAACACGGTCACGTCTCGCTCAAACGGACATTGGGATGGGATCATTTTGCACACAAACCTGGCCAAACGAGGGTCCTGCACCTCTAGCTGGTCAAGCCACTCGCGCATAGGCTTTAGGGGATCGGGCCCGTCTTTAGGGGCAGGTGGCTGGAGTAGGCTGGTGGCAGCAGCCTCTGCTTTGTTAGGAAGACTGGTCCCAGGCTGAACTTCTTCCTGGATTTCTCGTAGATTGTACAGTGTGGACTCAAGAGACTGGAGAACCGTTGTGTCGAGGTTTAGAACCTGACAGAACTCCATCAAAATTCTGTCTTCGTCTGCGGAGTAAATACCGTCTGCGATCGCAACCATTACGGCCATCCGCAAAAAGTTTTCTGCCGCTATCGGGTTTGGCTTAAGCACGGCCGCTAGTTCAGCTGGCTGAATTGGCTCAAATGTCTCAAAATCCAAACTAGGCGCAAACTCTTCATCCATCATGGTGTGAATCAGCTCTTGCTCTTGAGCATCAAAATCACCATCGGCCCAAGCAATGGCCAACAGACCTCGCAACCAGGCTTTAATCTGTTCTTCAGTGTAAAGAGAGTCCTTTATTGTAGATGTCATAGCCAGCCTTAAAAACATCAAACGTCTGCTGTTTGGGGATGACCTCAAACAGCTATGGCAGGGTCGGCAGCCTAGATGACAGCTGAGCCAACTCAGATCCAGTTTTACCAGTAAACACCCACAAAATAGAACGACCTCCGTCACGTAAACTTCGAAGCCACGGTTCTGGCGGACGCTCAGAGGCCACTGGCAGAGGTTTGTAATGAATACCCCGACTGCCCAACACGATGGCGGCAATGGTGTTTGCCCGTCGCATGTGATAGTCCGACGTAATCAGATAAACACTCTCGATCCCGAGACGTTCAAAGTCATCCACCAGCGTTGTGAAATTTGTGACGGTATCTACAGCCCGATAATCCAGATGTAGTCGTTCTAAGGGAACTTGGGATTCTTGAAATACCCAGGTGGAATACTCAGGATTCGCCCCAGACGAAATCCACACATCCAGGTCCGGATGCTCAGTAGCAAACTGAGCAGCAAACTCTTCACGCTTTGCGTCTCCGCCTAACACCAGCGCAGTGGTTGGTGACGACAGGCGACCACGCACATGCCACTGCCCTAGACATAGCCCAGCTGTCAAAAGCACTAGGGATGCTAGAGTCAAGCGGCGATTTTTGTGACGGAGGTTGGGCACTGACGATTACCTCGAACAGAGATGAGCTGAAACAGTAATACTGAACTGAGCAGATAGGGTTACCTGACGATTAACCATTTTAAGGAGGCTACCACGACCTTTTTCGAAAATGTGCGCTTGTTTTAACAATAAATCAGCAAATGATGGCCAGTCGGTGCTTACTCATGACCGGCCTCATTACCGACCGATGGGACGACTATTAAAAATTAGGAATTTTGCAATGCTGCTGGCAGTGTAAATCCGCCAGCCTCATCGTAGATGTCTTTGTACACCTGCTTTACGGCTGCCCAGGGTACCCGTCCATAGATATGGGGATATCGTTCTGTTCCACCTGATGTATTTTCCACGCGCACCTCACAGCCAACCGCAGCTGGGTCAATACCGAACAGCCATAGTCCTGGCTGGCCTGCGTAGTGACGACGACTAACCCCCAAGACCTGAAGTAAAAACGCGCAGAGGATAACGCCCTCAGCTGCTAC